>JANOCA010000577.1:0-7886 GCA_031411915.1 Opitutaceae bacterium | reverse complement strand
CACGCCGCCGGTCGTCGATGAGGGATCGGCGAGCGGGATGCCGTTCCATGGGGCGGGCAACGCGCGACTCGCGCGGAAATCGGAATTTCTCGAGAAGCTGCGGTCGTGCGCCGACAGCGCATCGCGGTGGAAATAATCGATGGAGACGGCGAGGTGCGTGCGGCCACGCTGGAAGGCATCGTAAGCGGTCGCGTTGAACTCGTTGGCGCCGGCGTGCTGCGTGAGCGAGCCCTTGAGCGTGACGCCACGGCCCTCGACGTTGCGCGAGACGCGGCTGTTGATCACGCCGGCCGCGGCGTCGGAGCCGTAGATGGCCGAGGCGCCGTCGCGCAGGATCTCGACGCGGTCGACCATGGCGCGGGGGATGGTGTTGATGTTCACGGCGAGCGAGGGCACGCCGTTCTCGGCCATCGAGATCGGGTGCGGCGCCATGCGGCGGCCGTTGAGCAGCGTCAGCGTGCTGCCCGAGCCGATGCCGCGGAGGTCGATCGAGGCCACGTCGCCGCGCGCGAGCTGCGGTCCGTTGTTGATCTCGGTGATGCCGGAGATCTCGGCGGCGCCGAGCGTCTCGAAGAGCTCGGCCATCGTCGCCGCGCCGCGGGCATCGAGATCGGATTTTTCGATGACGGTGACGGGCAGCGCGGTCTCGGCATCGACGCGGCGGATGTTGGAGCCGGTGACGGTGAAGACCTCGAGCTGCAGCGGCTGGTCGGCGCCGGCGGGCGGCCGGGCGGGAGCGGGGACCGGGGCGGGCTGCGCGAAGGCGGAAGCGACGCAGGCGGCCAGGGCGCCGGCGAGGTGGAGAGGGTTGGTCTTGGTCATGCGTCCTGCACCGCAACGCACCGGGCGCGCTTGCGTCGAGTAAAACCTTTATGCGATTAAATATTCTAGTGACAATCAGGTGACGAACCGGTGAATTCCCCGCCGCCCCACCCGATCGCCATGCCCGCCAAAGCCGCCTACCCCGACGAGATCCTCCGCATGGCCGCCACGCTCTATTACGTGGACGGCCTCGGCCAGACCGAGGTCGCCAAGCTCGTGCGTGTCTCGCAGACGAAGATCTCACGCCTCCTCGCCGCCGCGCTGGAGCGCGGCATCGTGCGCATCTCCGTCGAGGAATACCAGGCGCGGAACGACAAGCTCGAGCACCAGCTCTGCGGCCGATTCGGCCTGAAAAGCGCCGCCGTGATCAGGACGGCGCGCAACGCGGGCGCCGAGGCGGCGCGGCAGACCGTCGGGCACTTTGGCGCGCCGTTTGTCTCGTCGGTGGTTCCCAGGAGCGGCATCGTCGCCGTGGGCGGCGGGCGCAGCGTGGCCGAGGTGGTGCAGCGGTTCCGGCGGGGCGACAACCGCCGCCTCACGGTGGTGCAGGCCATGGGCAGCATCGACTCCAACATCTCGCAGGTGGACGCGCTCGAGCTGGGCCGCGCGATGGTGAAGCTCTGGGGCGGCGAGTTCCTCACCCTCAGCACGCCGGCCTTCGTCGCCGATCGCAAGACGCGCGATTTCTTCCTCGCCTCCGCCCAGATCAAGTCCGTGTGGCAGCGCCTGCGGCAGGCCGACGCGGCGCTCGTCGGCGTGGGTCCGCTCGATCTTTCGGTCTATGTGGAGCGCGGGGTGCTCGGCGCGGCCGACCTCGCGCACCTCCGGGCCAGCGGCGCGGTCGGCGAGATCTGCGGGCGCTTTTTCGATGCCAAGGGCCGCGAGTGCGCATCACGCTGGCGCGATCGCGTGATCAGCATCGAGCTCGATTACCTGAAAAAAATCCCGCAGGTCATCGGCGTCGCGGCCGGCATCGAACGCGCGCCCGCAATCGCCGGCGCGCTGCACGGCGGGTTCATCAAGTCGCTGCTCATCGACGAGGCGCTCGCCCACGTGCTGCTCGCGGGTTGAAAAACGGCGCGGCTTCGCGCCATCGTGCGGGCATATGAGTTCCGGCACGATTCCAGACCCGGCGGCAAAACTCGCCGCGCACCTCGGCATGGCGGCGATTCCGCACGAGGGGCCGCTGTTCGTGCGGACTTACGAATCCACCGAGCCGTTCGGCACCCTGCCGCCGCGCTACGCGGGCACGCGCCCGGCCTACAACGCCATCTATGCGCTCATCACGCCGGGGAATTTTTCGGCGCTGCACCGCCTCGCGACGGACGAGCTGTGGCATTTCTACCGCGGCAGTCCGCTTGAGCTGCTCCTGCTCCACCCCGGCGGCCGCAGCGAGATCGTGATCATCGGCCCCGATGTGCTCGGCGGGCAGCACCCGCAGTTCCGCGTGCCGCGCGGCGTGTGGATGGGCGCGCGCCTGCTCGCCCCCTCGCCCGGAGGCTACGCGCTCATCGGCAACAACCTCACTCCCGGTTTCGACTACGCCGACTACGATCCGGGTTATCGCGCCGAGCTCATCGCCGCCTATCCCGACCGCGCGGACATCATCACCGGGCTGACCCGCGCCGACTCGATCCATCGGCCCGCCGACGCTCCCTCGGCTCCAACGGCCAGAATCACCAACCCGAGCCAGCCCCATTACGATCAGTTGCTCGGCCCACGCTACGCTTGGATGACGGGAAATTTTGACTCGCTCCTCGAGCGCGCGAAAACCGAGCTCGCCGCCGCAGGGCTCGGCGCGGCGACCGCTACGCCACGCCGCGCGATCGATCTCGGCGCCGGGCGCGGCCAGCACGCGTTGGCACTCGCGCAAGCGGGCTGGGAAGTCGCCGCCCTTGAGCCTTGCGCGCCCTTGCGCGAGGAACTGCTCGCTCATTTCGCTGCGCACCATCAGAGCGTCGCGGCGTCGGTCACCGATATCCTCGGCTGGATCGCCGCGCCCGACGCCGGACTTTGGCACGCCATCCTCTGCCTCGGTGACACCCTCTGTCATCTGCCCGATCTGGCGAGCGTCGATCGACTCCTCGCCACGGCGGCGAGCCGCCTCGCGCCCGGTGGCCGGCTCGTGCTCACCTTTCGCGACTACTCCGATCCCGTGGCCACGGGCACGGTGCGCACCATCCCGGTAAAGTCCGACGCCGACCGCATCCTCACCTGCTTGCTGCACACCGGCGCGACGCACGTCGAGGTGCATGATCTGTTCCACGAGCGCACGGGCGAGACGTGGACGCTGCACGCCAGCCGCTATGCCAAGGTCCGCCTCGATCCGGCGCGCGTGCTCGCGCGGTTGGAAGCGGCGGGACTCGCCCCCGCACGATTCGCCGCGCCTGGTGGGATGGTCGGAATCACCGGCACACGCGCCGCCTGATTTTGGGAGCACACAATCCTTCGCTTGCCCGCGCTGCGCTGCGTCTTCACCGTCCGCGCCAAAGTTCATGGCTTTTCCGATTCTTCCCGCGCTCCTCACGGCCCGCGATCTCAGCGTTTCCGATCTCGATTCCGCGCCCGACGAGGCGCTCCTGCGCATCTACGCCTGGATGCAGCTGGCGCGCAGCGCCGACAACCGCATCCTCGATCTCTTTCGCCAAGGGCTCATCCGCGGCACGGTGGCCGGCGGCCAGGGCAACGAGGCGCTGATCGTCCCGCTCGCGCTCCTTGCCGACAAGGCGATCGATGTCGTGTCGTTCACGCACCGCGATTTTGGCGGCCACCTGATTTGGAGCGGCCACCTCTGCGATCATCTCAACCAGTATTTCGCCAACGCGGGCAGCCCGACCAAGGCCCGCGAGGGCAACATCCACCACGGCGATCCATCCGCGCGCTCGCTGCCGATGATCAGCCATCTCGGCGCGATGCTCTCCAACGTCGCCGGCGCCACTGATTCGCAGCGCCGCTTCGGGAAGAAGGCCGTGGGTTTCGCCATTTTGGGCGACGGCTCATCGAGCACGGGCGACGTGCATGAGACGCTCAACCTCGCCTCGCTGCTCTCGCTGCCAGTCGTGTTCATCATCGAGAACAACCGCTACGCCTACTCCACCCCAGTGAGCGAGCAGTTCGCCGCCGGCACCGAGCTGTGGCGCCGTGCCGCCGGCTACGGCATCGAAGGCTTCGCGCTCGACGCCACCGGCGATCTCGCCGCGATCACGCGCACGCTCGCCGCCGCCATCGCCAAGGCCCGCGCCACCTCGCGCCCCGTGCTCATCGAGGCGCATACCCTGCGCCTGCGCGGCCACGCCGCCTACGACACGTGCGACTACCTCCGGCCCGGCGAGAGCGACGATTTCTTCGCCCGCGATCCGTTGCCCAAGCTCCGCGCGCAGCTTGCCACGCGCCACGCCGCTCGGCTCGACGCGATCGATGCGCAACTCTCCGCGCACCTCGAGGCCTGCGTGCAGGTCTCGCTCGCCACGCCGCGGCCCGTGCCCGCCGGCATGGAGGCCGATGTGTTCGCGCCGCCGGCGCCGGCCATGCCGTGGAAACCGGAGCCCGCTGCGCCCGCGTCGCTCAACCTCGCGCAGGCGGTCAACCTCGGGCTGCGCAAAATCCTCACCGAGCGCCCCGAGTCGCTGCTGCTCGGCCAGGACATCGGGACCTACGGCGGCGCGTTCAAGGTCACGGAAAATTTGCTCAAGGAATTCGGCCGCCCGCGCGTGCTCAACGCCCCGCTCGCCGAGAGCGCCTGCACCGGCTACCTGATCGGACTCGCGCTCAACGGCCACCGCCCGATCGAGGAGTTTCAGTTTTCCGATTTCGCCACCGAGGCCGTCACGCAGATCACGCTCAACGCCGCGACCGCGCACTTCCGCTCTGGCGCCGCGTGCCCGCTCGTGCTGCGCTTCCCCTGCGGCGGCGGGCTCACGTTCGGCTCGTTCCATTCGCAGGAACTCGAGTCGCTCTTCCTCTCGATGCCCGGCCTCAAGGGCCTCTACCCGAGCACGCCGCAGGATGCGTTCAACGCGCTGCTCGCCGCCTACGAGGACAACAACCCCGTGATCCTCTTCGAGCACAAGGCGCTTTACCGCCGCAGCCGCTCACCCGTCGCTTGGGACCCGGACTACCGCGACGTGTGGTCGCCGAAAAAACTCCGCGCGGGCGACTTCGCCACCGTCGTCACGTATGGCGAGATGGTGCATCTCGCGGAGGAAGCCGCCGACTACTTCGCCGGCGAATACGAGACGACCTTCGACCTCTTCGACCTGCGCGCGCTCGCGCCGCTGCGGCTCGACGCGATCGCGGCGTCGCTCGCGCGCACCGGCCGCTTGATCGTGTTGCACGAAGGCCGCCGCACGCACGGCTTCGGCGCCGAGCTGGTCGCGCGATTGACGGAGGAAAACTTCGCCGCCCTCAAGGCCGCGCCCCTGCGCATCGCCTCGCTCGACCTCCCCGTGCCCTTCGCACCGGAGCTCGAGGCCGCCTACCGGCCCACGAAGGAAAAGATCATCGAGCGGATCACGGCATGGATGGGATGACAACGATCATGCCTCACGCAACGTCCGCAAAGGACGCAACGCCAAGCCGGAGAATCTTTGCGCCCTCCGCGTCCATTGCGTGAGGCAAATTTCCCCGTGAAAAAAGCTCCTCCCGCCTCGGCTCGCTGGAAAAAAATCCAGCTCTTCGCCATGGACGTCGACGGCGTGCTCACGGACGGCACCGTGCAGATTTCCTCTGACGGCACGGAGTCGAAATCATTTTCCATTCTTGATGGCATGGGCCTGAAACAACTTGAACGCGCCGGCATCCTCACCGCCTGGATTAGCGGACGTGCTTCGGGCGCGACGACCGTGCGCGCGACCGAGCTGAAAATCCCGCACGTCATCCAAGGCCGCACCGACAAGCTCGCGGCGGTGCAGGAGCTTGCCGCGCACCTTCAGCTCTCCGCCGCGCAATGCGCCTACATGGGCGACGACGACATCGATGCGCCCGCCATCGCGTGGGCCGGGGTCGGCATCGCGCCACCCGAGGCGATGCCCTCCGCGCTCGCGGCGGCTGACCACGTCACGCGCCGCGCGGCCGGCCGCGGCGCGGTGCGCGAGGTGTGCGAGTTCATCCTCGCTGCCCAAACAGCGTCCGATACCCGGAGCAAATCGAAGGGAGCGAAGTCCAAGCGATGATGCGCGTTCGCCACCTGCCCGGTAGCCCGCCTCGTGAGAGGCGGGACAAGTCGCGCTCGATCTCCTGCCCGTCACTGCTCTCACGAGCAGGGCTACCCTCACGGCGATACACCTTCTTTGGGGTGCTCGCCTCCTTCCTTCTTCTTTCCCCTCCCTCGCTCCTCACCGGCGCGGACGCGATCCCACCCCCGCCCCCGCCCGCGCTCGTCGCCCCAGCCCCGGCTGCCTCCGCCCCGGCCGTCAATTGGGTGCTCCCGCTTTTCAGCGACAAGGAGGGCTTCCGCACCATGACGCTCCGCGGCAACGAAGTCCGGCCCGTCGGCAAGGACATCGCCGTGACGGAACTTTTCATCACCATCTACTCCGGCGACGCTGCGGCGCGCGTTGAGTCGATGCTGCTCAGCCCACAGGCGCTGTTTCAACCCAAGGAAAACCGCGCGAGCGGCGATGGCACCGTGCGCTACATCAACGACGACGCCGAGATCACCGGCACGGGCTGGAGCTACGAACATGGCGAGAAGGTCAAAAAGGTTTCGCTCCAGAAAAATGTGCGCATCATCCTCAAGGCCCAATTGAACGACATCCTCAAATGACGCGCCGCCTCGCCGCCCTCCGCCTCGCCCTGACGGCCTTCGTGGCGCTCTCCCTCGCGCGCGCGGCCGAGCCCGCCGCCCTCGCCAAGCCACCTCTCGCGCCGCCCGTGCCCACTGAGATCGACGCCGGCTCGGCCGAGATGGTCAGCACTGACAAGGAGACGACCTTCGTCCTCCGCGACCGCGTCACCGTCACCGGCACCAACCTAAAAATCACGTGCGACGAGCTCGTCGTCATCATGCGCCGCCGTGGCGATGCCAAGGCCACCCTCGGCGATCCGCAGACCTTCAAGTCCCTCGTCGCCACCGGCAACGTGCGCATCCTCCAGGCCGACCGCGAGGCCCTCTGCGAGCGTGCCGAAATTTTTCCCTCCGACGATCGTGTCGTGCTCACCGGCAATCCGCGCGTGCGCACGGGCGACGGCCAGTGGGAGGGCGGCTCGCCCCGCATCGAGCTGCTCCGCGGCGAGCGCATCGTCCGCATGCTCTCCGAGGATGGAAAGCGCCCGCACTTCATCCTGCCGCCGCTGAAGGACCTCGGCTTCGACCCGACGAAACTGAAGGAGCCCGCCAAGGATCCCACTCCGACCGTGCCCGCGCCGGAAAATCCCGCCGCCGCTCCCGCCCCTGTGATCACGGTGCCGCTCCCGCCGCCAAAGAAATGACCGCGCCCGCCGCCCCCACCTCGGAAATCCGCACCGAGGAACTGGTCAAGACCTTCGGCTCGCGCACCGTCGTCAACGGCGTCAGCCTGCGCTTCCGCGCCGGCGAGGTCGTGGGCCTCCTGGGCCCCAACGGCGCGGGCAAGACCACGACGTTCTACATGGTCGTGGGCCTGATCCCCGCCACGTCCGGCCGCGTGCGGCTCGATGGCACCGACATCACGCGCCAGCGCATGCACCAGCGCGCACGCCACGGCATCGGTTACCTGCCGCAGGAGGCGTCGGTGTTCCGCAAGCTCACCGTGGAGGAGAACATCCTCGCGATCGCCGAGGCTGTGGGCATCCCGCGTGGCGAACGCCGCGCCACGGTGGCCACGCATCTCGGCGAGCTCAACCTCGCGCACGTCGCGAAGCAGAAGGCCTACACCCTCTCCGGCGGCGAGCGCCGCCGCCTCGAGATCGCGCGCGCGCTCGTGGCGAAGCCGAAGTTTTTGCTGATGGACGAGCCCTTCGCCGCCATCGATCCCATCTCGGTCGCCGAGGTGCAGAAGCTCATCCTTCAGCTCAAGTCCCGCGGCATCGGCGTCGTCGTGACTGATCACAACGTCCGCGAGACCCTCCGCATCGTCGATCGCGCC
>JANOCA010000576.1:0-5893 GCA_031411915.1 Opitutaceae bacterium | reverse complement strand
CAGCGCGCGCTCACGGGCACCGTCACCAACGCCGCGACCGGTCGCGCCCTCGAGGGCGCGCGCGTCACGCTCGAAGGCACGGCGCGCGAGACGCTGACCGATGCGCAGGGCAATTTCCGTTTTGACGACGTGGCCGCGGGCGGCGTCACGCTTGCCGTCGCCTACACCGGCCTTGATGCGGCGAGCGTGCCGGTGACGCTCGCGCCGGGCGGCGTCACTCGTCGCGACGTTGGTCTGACGGCGGGTATCTACAAGATGGATCAGTTCGTCGTCGCCGGCGAACGCGAGGGCAACGCCCAGGCCGTCACGCTCCAGCGCCTCTCCACCGGCATCAAGAACGTCGTCTCCACGGACGCCTTCGGCAACCTCGCGCAGAATCCCGCTGATCTCCTCGTGCGTCTGCCGGGCATCGAGGGCGACACCGTCGATGGCACGATCCGCTACGTGCGCATCCGCGGCCTCAACCAGAACCTCACGACGATCACGATGGACGGCAACCGCCTCGCCGACGCCGCGTCCGCAGGCGCGACGCGCGAATACCAGTTCCAGACGGTGAGCGCCGACACCGTCGAGCGCCTGGAAGTCGTGAAATCCCCCACGCCCGACATGGACGGCGACTCAATCGGCGGCGCGGTGAACATGGTTTCCAAGACCGGTTTCGACACCAAGGGGCGTTTCGTCCGCATCTCGACGGGGCTCACTTACCGGCCCTTCGACGAGCGCATGACGGGCCTGCCCTATAACTACGCGGTCTCCTACGCGGAGTCGTTCGCCGACAAACTCGCCGTCTCGATCAATTTCGGCCACCGCCAGCTTTTCACGCCGCAGGACACCGTGACGCAGACCGCCCTTGCTCTCGCCAACGGCGTGACGGGGCCGACCTACACCAACACGGTCGGCTACGTGGACGAGCAGCTGGTCACCTCGCGCTGGGGTGGGGGCGTGCGGCTTGACTACAAGCTCGGCGATCGGACGCGGCTCTACTTTGGCTCGACGATCAATCGCCTCACCGACCACGACACGGACCGCGTCTTGAGTTTCACCACCACCGCGGCCGGCGTGGCGCCCGGGTTCACCGACACGTTCACCACCGCTCTGCCCATCGCCGCCAGCACGGTGAACATCCAAGCCGACAACGCCTACAAGGATGCGCGCACGAACTACCACCAGTTCGGCGCCGTCCACAAACTCACGGGCCTCGAGCTCGACTGGAACCTCTACAAGTCCGACTCCAAGTCGAACTACGCCGGCCAGCGGAACTTTGGCTACACCGCGCGCGGCATCGGCTTCACCGTCGACCAACGCGGCCGGGCCGATTTCCCGGTGGTCACGCAGACGGCGGGCCCGAGCATCGCGGACCTCGCGAGCTTCACCGAAAACCGCTACCGGATCGATCGTCGGGCGGGGTGGGACAACTATCGCGGTGTCTCGCTGAACGCGAAGAAGAGCTTCGTCGCCCCGGTCCCGTTCTACCTGAAGGCCGGCGGCAAGATTCGCGAGCAGAGCCGCGTGCTCGAGGCCACGCAGTGGAGCGGCAACTACGTCGGGCCCGATGGCGTGCAGGGCCCCAACGCCGCGCGCGGTGGCGTCAACGACGACAACCTCGCGCAGTTTGGCCAGATCAGCCGCGGCCGGCTGCACACGGACGACGTGCGCTTCCCGCCCGTGCCCGTCCCTGCGTTTCCAGGCCACACGAACAACCTCCTCGACGATGTAATCGCGCGTAACCCAGCCTACTTTATCCGCGAGACCCAGGCCAACATCCAGGCGCAGCTGAACGGCGACCAGGAGTTCGACGAGAAAATCTCCGCCGCCTACCTCATGGGCCACGTCCAGCTCGGCCGGCTCAGTGTGCTGGCGGGCGCACGCATCGAGTGGACGAAGACCAGCGGCGAGGGCGCCCTCCAGGCGCTGACGCCCGAGGAGCGCGCGCGCCGCGCGGCGTTCACCGGCCCGCTCACCGACGCCGAGATCATCCGCCGCAACACCGCGGAGTTTGGCGGCCGGCAGGTGCGCACCGGCAGCTACCGCAACGTCCTGCCCGGCGTCCATTTCAAGTATGCCCTCACGCCGCACCTCATCGCGCGCGCGAGCTGGGCGACCAACGTCGGCCGCCCCGGCATCGGGCAGCTCATCCCGCGCACGACGGTGAACTTCGACGCCAACCCCCGCACGATTGTCACGAGCAACCCGGGACTGAAGCCGCAGACGGCGGACAACTTCGACCTCGCCCTCGAATACTACTTCGAGCCGGCCGGCGTCGTGTCCGTCGGCGTCTTCCAGAAAGACATCAAGAATTTCATCTTCACCGCCGGCGGCCTCACGGTGGGTTCGGGCGCCGACAACGGCTTCGGCGGCGACTACGCCGGCTACTTGCTCACGACCCAATACAACGGCGGTGCCGCCAAGGTCCGCGGCCTGGAGCTCAACTACAGCCAGCAGTTCTCGTTTCTCCCGGGCTGGCTCGGCGGATTCGGCGCGTATGCCAACCTCACGCGCATGGAGACCGAGGGCAATTACGGCGCGGGCAACGCGATCGCGGTGGCGCCCAACCCCAAGGGCAAGGTCGCGGGTTTCAACCCCAACACCTCCAACGCTGGCATCTCCTACATCCGCGACAAAATCACGGTGCGCCTCCAGTGGAACCATCGCGGGCGCTATCTCCAGACCTACAACGCGGTGGAGTCACAGCTCGTCTATCGCATCCGGCGCGACACGCTCGATGTGAAGACGCAATATCAACTCACGCGCCGGTTCAGCGTATACCTCGACGTGAACAACGTGCTGGGCGAATACGAGACGGGCCAGGACCGCGGCCCGCGTCCGTCGCAGCGCCGCGTGCTGAGCCCCGGCTTCTTCGGCGGCGTCAACGCGCGGTTGTAAGCGCGCTCGCCTGGTAGCCCTGCTCGGAAGAGCAGGGATGCGCGGCGGGAACGACGCGGTCCGTCCCGCCTCTGCCGAGGCGGGCTACCGGCAAGCTGCTGCGCCTTCCGCTCCGCTGCCGAAAATCGCATCGCCCTCGCGGCGCCCGCCGCCCAGCGTGTTGCGCACTCGCATGCCCTCCGACTTCCGCCTCGATCTGGCCCAGCGTCCCCGTCGTCTCCGCCGCACCGCGAGCCTCCGCGCGCTCGTGGAGGAGACCGTGCTGCGGGCGGCGGATTTCATCGCGCCGCTGTTCGTGGTCGAGGGCAAGGGCGCGCCCGAGGAGATCAAGTCGATGCCCGGCGTCTTTCGGCTCAACGTCGCCGATCTCGTGAAGGAGTGCCGCGCGCTCGCGAAGCTCGGCGTGCCGGCCGTGGCGCTGTTTCCCAAGCTCGATCCGAAGCTGAAGGACGACGAGGGCACGCAGGCGCTCAACGAGGACACGCTCATCCTCCGGGCCGTGCGCGCCGTGAAGAAAGCCGTGCCCGGGCTGACCGTGATCACGGATGTCGCGCTTGATCCCTACCCGCCCCACGGCCACGCCGGCGTGCTCACGGCGGCGCGCGACGACGTGGAAAACGACCGGACGGTCGGCCTTCTCACGAAGATGGCTGTCCTCCAGGCCCGCGCGGGTGTCGATCTCGTGGCGCCGAGCGACATGATGGACGGGCGTGTCGCTGCGATTCGCCAGGCCCTTGATGCGGCGGGATTTTCCGGCACGGGCATCCTCGCCTACTCGGCGAAGTTCAACTCGGCTTACTACGGGCCGTTTCGCGATGCGGTCGGCAGCGCGCAGGCGGCAGGCACGCGCCTCCTCAGCAAGGCCACCTACCAGATGAACCCCGCCAACCGCTGCGAAGCGGTGCGCGAGGCACTGCTCGACGATGCCGAGGGCGCGGATATCCTCATGGTGAAGCCTGCCGGCGCCTATCTCGACATCATCCGCGAGGTGCGAGAGGCGACGTGGAAGCCCGTCGCCGCTTATCAAGTCTCCGGTGAGTATGCGCAGATTCACGCGGCGGCGCGGCTGGGCTGGCTCGACCTCGCGCGTTGCCGCCACGAATCGCTGATCGCGATCAAGCGCGCGGGTGCGGACATGATCCTCACCTACTTCGCGAAGGACATGGCTGCCGCGCTGTAGGTCGGGGTTTATCCCCGACAGAATTTCGGGCGATGTCGGGCGTAAAGCCCGACCCACAAAAAAAGCAGCCGGGTTGCGGCTGCTTTTTTGAAATGAGACGCGTCGGAGTTAAACTCCGGCGTGTGACTCAGCGCTTACCCTTGGTTTTCTTCTTGGGCTTCTCGTCCTCGTCCTCGTCGACGTCGTCATCATCCTCGTCTTCGTCCTCGTCATCCTCGTCGTCATCGTCGCCGAGATCGTCGTCATCGTCGCCCTTGGCCTTGGCGCCCTTTTCTCCCTTTTTCTTTTCGCCCTCCTCGCCCTCGGGGGCTGCACCCTCTTCGTCCTCGTCCCACTTGAGCGACTCGTCGTTCTTGAGTTTCTCTTCCTCGGCCTCGTCGAGTTCGGGGAGATCGTCGTCCTCATCCTCGATGCTCTTGGCGGGCGCCTCTTCGTCGGTGTCGTAGCCGGCGGGCATGTAGTCGAGGATGGAGGTGAGTTCCTCGAAGGTGTGGACGGCCTTACCTTGGATGAAATTGCTGTTCTGCTCCTCGCGGATCTCGTCCTCGACCTCGTCGACGGTGAGCTTCGACTCGAACTTGAAGAGGTCGTTGAGCATCTTCACGCGGCAGCGCGTGATGTGGTCGAGGAGGTCGGCGTAGGGCCCGTTTTCCTCGTCGAGGATGTCGGGGAGGCCGAAGAGCTTCTCCTCGGATTCGACGAGCGATTCCTTCACGCGCTTGAGGCGCACCTTGCCGTTGCCGAGATCCTTGTCGATGCGGAAGGGGATGAACGCCCCGTCGAAAATATCCTGGTTGAAGCCGTAGTCGCGCAGCGCATCCAGCAGCTCGATTAGGTGCTGCACCTGGCGGGGATCGATGATGCTGAGACCGTCCACGTCCCACCGCACGGGGTCGCTCGTCTCGGCGACCCACCAGTTATGATCGTCGCCGATGCGGACGATAGTCCAGTCGAGGGTGGAAGTAGCTTTTGCCATGGAGTGTCAGGTCGGAATTTTCGCGCAGCGTGCGAGGCGAGTTTCAAATAACAAGCACAAAAACCGCGCGAGCGCGGAAGAGGTGCGCGCGGCGCATTGCGGGCGGAAAATCCTGTGGAAACGCAGCTTCGGAGCCGGACTCTTGCCATGCGGTGCGGGGGATTTCACGCTCCCGTCACATGGCAAATTTCTACGAGACCCTCGTGCGGCCGGCGCTTTTCCGGCGCGATTCGGAGCAGGCGCACGAGCAGGGCGTCGAGGCGCTTGCGGTGCTGGGCCGCCTCGCGCCCCTGCGCGCCGCGCTGGAGTGGTGGACGCGCCAGGGCACGGCGCGCGCGCGGCCCATCGAGGCCTTCGGCCTGAAATTCCCCAACGCCGTGGGCCTCGCCGCCGGCTTCGACAAAAACGCCCGCGCGTGGCCCGCCGCCGCGGCGCTGGGCTTCGGCCACGTCGAGATCGGGACGGTCACCGCGCTCGCGCAGGAGGGTAATCCGAAGCCGCGGATGTTTCGGTATCCCGCCGAGGAAGCGGTGATCAACCGGATGGGTTTCAACAACGAGGGCTCCACCGCCGTCGCGGCGCGGCTCGCACGACAGCCCGGGCCCGGCGCGCGCCGCATCCCGCTCGGCGTGAACCTCGGCAAATCCAAGGTCACCGCGATCGAACAGGCGCCGGAGGATTACCTCGCGAGTTTCCAGCGGCTCGCGGGCTTTGCCGACTATCTCGTGCTCAACGTCTCGAGCCCCAACACGCCCAACCTCCGCCAGCTCCAGGACGAGTCGCGGCTGCGCGAGCTGCTCGCCGCCGTCACCGGCGCCAACGCCGCGCGCGAACAAAGTGGCACGAGCGTCTCG
>JANOCA010000575.1:0-6086 GCA_031411915.1 Opitutaceae bacterium | reverse complement strand
GGGTCCTGCACCGCCTCGTCGATCAGGCCGCGCAGGACGCTCCATTGCGCGAAGCTCGTGTCCTGAAACTCATCGAGCAGCCAGTGGTCGATCTCCGCATCCAGACGGTAGTCGATGTTGAGGCGGCCCGGCGTGGGGCCGGCTTGGGTGAGCGTGGGCGCGCCGTCGTCGCCGGGCTCCAGCAAACGGCGCACATCGTCGAAGCCGAGTTTGCCCGCACGCCGCACCGCGTCGTGATAGACGATCTCGTAACCGCGTAGAACCTCGGCGATGCCGCGCGTCATCGCGAGCCGGCGCGCGAGTTCGCCGCCCATCACGCGCCGCACGAGCACGGCGAGCGCCGCCGCGGCGGCGGGCGTGAGTTCCTGTTTCTTGCGGTCAAACTCCAATGTCACGACGTGGCCCGCTTCCACGCCCGTCCATGCCTCGAGCGCTTTCTCCAGGACGTATTCCAGCTCCCTCGCAAGAGTCGCGCCCGGCTGCCAGGCCGCCACGGCAGCGATGAAATTCTCCCACCGCGCGCGTTGTTTGTCCGCGATGCCAGCGCCGTCGAGCCACGCGCGCAGGTCGCGCGCCGCGGCGACCGCATCGCCTTGCGCCAGCCACGCGCAGCCGTCCGGCCAGATGCGCCGGGCATCGCCCCAGCGCGTCAGATCGGGCGCGGCGAGCCAGATTTCGTGGTGCTCGTCGAGAAACGCGTCGAGCCATGCCCCGAGCTTTTTCTCCTCGTGGCCAAAGGTCGCCA
The DNA here is from genome assembly GCA_031411915.1 of Opitutaceae bacterium. Classification (GTDB taxonomy): domain Bacteria; phylum Verrucomicrobiota; class Verrucomicrobiia; order Opitutales; family Opitutaceae; genus ER46. Next base: position 5,341 of record JANOCA010000575.1, on the reverse strand, counting down.
GCTTGAACGCTTCGGCGAATTCCCTCTGCGCCTCCGTGACGCCGCCGGACCCGCCGGCAAACATGCGCCGCAGAACACGCTTTCGCTCCGTGCGCGCCACGTGTTCATCCATCACCTCGAAATCACCCGCCAGCCCGAGTTCCAGCGGAAACGCCTGCACGATGCGCGCGAAAAACCCGTCGAGCGTGCCGAGCCGCAGCCGCGGCATCGCGTCGGCCACGGTCCGCAGCAGCGCGAGGAATTCGGGCTGCCCCATCGCCGGCTTGCCGATTTCACGCGCGAGTTTTTCCGCCGCGGCTCCATCCATCGCGGCGCACGCGAGCTTTTCGAGGATCTTGTCGAAGAACTCCCCCGCTGCCTTGCGCGTGAAGGTGAGCGCGACGATGCGCTCCGGCTTCGCGCCGTGCGCGAGCAGTTGCACGAAGCGGTTCGTGAGCGCGTGGGTCTTGCCCGCGCCCGCCGACGCGAGAATCATCTCATGGCTGATCTCCGTCATCGCGACGCCCTCCATGCCACGCTGTCCGCCGCGGAGCCGTGAAACAGCGTCGCAAACTCGTCCCGCTCCGCCTCCCGCCCATGCAGCTCGCGCGGCGGCCAGAATTCTCCGGCGCGGATCGCCGCGCTGACGCCCTGCGCGCAGCGCCAGGCCGACTCGCGCAGCGCCGGTGAGAATTCGTCCCACAAGGCGACGCCCGATTCGCCAATCGCCTTGGGCAGGCTGAAGTAGCCGCACGTGATCGACCCGCCGAACTCCGCCGCGATCACGCGCTCGTAGAGCGGCAGTTGGAGATCGACCCAGACGCGCGGTTTGCCGTCGAGATCAACGACGGCCCATTCCCGGGGAGTCTCCTCGACGCGCGGTGCGCGCAGGTGGGCTCCGGCGGGCGCGATAGGTTTGTCGGAAGTCTTGTAGTCGAGCACACGCACCGCGCCGGTGGCTTCATGGCGATCGATGCGATCGATTTTGCCGCGCACCTCCACGCCGTCCACGTCGAGCCGGAATTCCCGCTCCGCCGCGATCGTGCGCCAGCCGGCCGCGCGTTCCGCCGCCTCGAGTTCCGCCGCTTTTGAGAGACGCTGCCGGGCCGATTCCACCTGCAGCGCCAGCGGGAGCGATAGAGCCGTGCCGAACTTAGCCCGCGTCCCCCGCTCCAGCGCGCCATGCAGGAACTCGCGCAGCACACCTCCATCCGCGCACCCCAGCAACGCCTCCTCGCGCGCGAGTGCCTCCAGCGCGCCATGCATGAGCGTGCCGAAATCAAACGCGTCCATCTCCTCCTTCGCGGGATTGACCCCCTCCATCCGTCGCACGTGGCGCAGGTAGAAGCGGAAGGGGCAGTCGAGCCATCGCCGCAGCGCGGTCACCGCCACGCGCGCCGGCGGCGGCTCCCGCGGGATTTCGAGGCGCCACGCGCGCGTCCAGGGCACGGATGGGCGCGCCGACTCCACCTCGCGAAACAACCACGCCACGCGCTGCGGCAGCTCCTTGTCGGCGCAACGCAACAGCAGGCGCGACGGACGGAGCGGCTCGCCGGCCGACGCCGTTTTTCCGAGCAGCAAGTCCAGCCTTGGCCGGCAAGCTGCGAGTGCCTGCAGCAGATACGCATCGCGCGCGAACCGCGCGGCATTTGTCTTCAATCCGAGCCGCACGCGCAGCGACTCCGGCAGAAACGCATCACCCGCGACCGCCTCCGGCACGAGGCCGTCATTGAATCCGGCGACCGCGAGGTGCGGCGCATCCTCGAACAAGAGTTCAAGCCAGCCGTGCAACTCGAGCGCACCCGGAGGCTTCTCATCGGCCCGCCGCTGCCCGCCGAAGAGTTCGAGCGCCAGCTCCCACCATTCGGCGTTGGCGACTGCTCGATGCCGTGCCTTCGCGGCCACGCATGCGCGCAGCACCTCGGTCCACGCCGCCGAATCGTCCGCGAGCTGCGCGTCGGCCGCACGCGCGGCGTCGAGCCGCCGCGTGGAAAAAATCTCCGCGAGCGCGGCCGCGGCGTTTTCCGGGAACGCCCCGCGCACGAGTTGCGTGTGCAAACCGGCGAGAAATTCCAGTTCCGGGATGCCATTCCCGCTGAACGCCCGCGCCGCCTCGAGACTGGCGGGAAGATGCTCCGTCCGCAACCGGTCGAGCTTCTCCAGGAACCCGGCCGCCGAAAACTCCGCGCCTCGCTGCGCCTCGAGCCACGCGAGGATGTCCGGACAGCGCGCGAGCGCCGACACGGCGGGCCAGTCGGGCTCGCGCGCCAGCTGCGCGAGCGCGGAAAGCAGTTGGAAAAACGCTCCCGAGCGCCGGGGCCGGCCGTCGGGATTAAAGGCCGCAAGGCGGGCCCGCGCGAGTTCACCTTCAACCAGCGGCACGATCGCCGGGTCCGCAAAACCCAGGGCGATCGCACCGTCGGGCGGCGCATAGTTCGCCGCAATCCGCGCCAGTCGCTCCGCCTGCGCGGCCGGGTCGCCGCAGAGGTGGACGCGGCGCTCAATCTCAGGCAGCACCAGCTCGCGCCGCACCCACGCGGCGGCCACCGGCCGGCCCCACGGATCAAACGACGCCGCTTCCGCCTCCGGGGCGAACACGAGCACATCCACCGTGCAGGTGCGCGCGAGCGCGGCGAGCAGCGAAGTCGCGAGCGGCTGAGGGTCAGCCACCGCGACGAGCACCACGCGATTCAAACCGGCGGGAAGCACCGGATTACCTGCGGCGGCGATCCGCGCCGCCTGCTCATCGCGCTGACCGTGCGCCGCGAGTTTCTCCGCGTGGCAGCGGGCGAGCTCGCCGAGTTGCCGCCACCGATCGGTTTCGGAAAAGTTTTCACCGACGCGCGGCGCCACATCGCCGATGCCAAGCCCGGCCTCGGCGAGCGTCGCCTGCAGGTTTGCGAGTTGCCGTGCGAGCCGCAGCGCCCAGGGGAAATTGCGCGCCGGCGGGTCCACAGGAAACACGTCGCGGAACTCCTCCAAGTCCGCCTCGCCGCACACCTCCGCCCACGCGAGCAGCGAGTCAAGCGGCGGCGCGGCGTCCGGCTCTGCGTGGTGGGCCAAGAGCGATTCCGGCGTGAATACCTTGGGGGGAAACACCGCCTGTCCATGCGCCGCAGCGTGTTCCGCCAATGCCTCGCGCAATCGCCGGCCCGACTGGCGCGTGGGCACGACCACGAGCGTGCCGCCGAGATCCAGCGGACCGCCACCATTCCAACCGGCGGCCAGCCATGCCGCCGACTGCGGCAGCAACGGGCGGTCCCACGGGAGAAAATGGCGGTGGACGCCGACAGTCGACATCCGGCCAGCATGGGCACGCGACGATTGGCCGCGCAAGGCTCGCGGCTGGCCCAAAAATCAAAAACCCCGCTTGCGCATGGCAGGCGGGGCGATCAAGGCGGGAACGCCTCGGAAGATTACTTGGTGGCGAACGCTTTCGCCGAATGCACCTTGGCGCGCGAGGCGGCGTTGCGATGCACGACGCCCGACTTCACAGCCTTGTCCATCGCCGAGGTGTAGTTCGACGCGGCTTCCTTGGCCGCAGGGTCCTTGGCCGCCAGCAACGCATCGAGGCGCTTGCGCAGACTCTTGAGCCGGGTCTTGACGCTGCGGTTGCGCACCGCGCGACGCGCTGATTGCCGGGCTGCTTTGATAGCGGATTTGGTATTGGCCATGATGGAACGAGAATTGGACCCGCCACAGACTCAAACGGTCACTGCGTAGTCAAGGGTTTTGTCGGATAGGTAGCGGACAGAGTAAACCCCTGATAAAATCCTCCCGCCAACCCCGGCGGCATGGGCGGGGAGCCGAACGAACCTGAAAATCACCACCATGCGAGCAAACCATCCGATGGGGACTGGCCGATTGCACCTGCCGTGGGGCAGTCGCGCCGACTGCACTCGCGCGGGCTTATCGGTCGCCCGCCCATGACCATCCGCGCGCGCTTTGCCCTGCTGCTTGGGTTGCTTCTGGGCAGCCTGCTGCTCGCCCTGCTCGCCCTGCGTGCGCTCACGCGGGCCGAGCAGGAGGAGATCCTTGCCAACGACCGGCAGAACCGCGCCCAGGTGCTGACCCATTGGATCAACACGGCGAATCGGGAACTCGCCCATCTCGCCCATGACATCGCCGGTTCGGATGAGCTGCTCACCGCACTGCGGAAAAACGATCCCGACTCCGTTCGCCGTCTCATCTCACCGGAAGCGGCGGGCGCCCGTCTCGCCGGCCTGTGGATCGTGCGGACCGACGGCACGACGGCGCTGAGCGCGACCAACACCACTGAGATGACTCCTGCACCCCCGCTGACCCCGGGTGAGCTGGCGCGACTCCTCGCCGAGACACCCAGCCCGCGGTTCTTCGCGGAAATCGGGCGCCATATTGTGGAGCTGTGCGCCCGCCCCATTCGCAACGCAGCCGGCGGGCACTGGGTGGTCCTGGCCCGCACGTGGGACGATTCCGTGACCAAATCGCTCTCCGCCCTCACTGAGAGCACCGTGTCCGTGCGACCTGCGCATGAGTTGGTCCGCACCCCCGACCAATCCGGCCACCTGGTCTTGGTCCGACCACTCGCGGATGCGGCGGGTCGCACGCTTCGGGTGCTGCGCATGGATTACAACATCCCCGACGCCGAACGTGCATTGCAAACTGACTGGCGCCAAACACTCCTTTTCATCGGTTTCGGCCTGCTGCTGCTCGCAGCCGTGACGCTCGCCCTGCGTTCCTGGGTGCTGAGGCCTCTGCGCGTCATCGGGGAAGGCCTCGCCTCGCCCACCGGCGCGCCCGCCGCGCCGCTCGCGCGCGATCGAGGGGAATTCGGCCGCGTGGCGCAGCTGGTCCTGTCTTCAGCCGAACAACGCGCCGCGCTGGAGCGAGAAGTCGCCGAACGCGCTCGCGCCCAGGAGGCCTTGGGCCGCAGCGAGCTGGCGCTGCGCGACCACATCGCGGATCGCACGCGACTCGGGCGCGATTTGCACGACGGTGTCATCCAGTCCCTCTACGCCGCCGGCATGAACCTCGTGGGCATTCGCACCCATCTTTCGCCCCACCAGACCGAGGCCGCGGCTCGGATCGAGCAGACCAGCAGCACGCTCAATGAATCCATCCGCGATCTGCGGAACTTCATCGACGGGCTTGAGCCGGAATCGCTGAAAACGCAGACGTTCTCGCAAGCGGTGGGCGATTTGATCCAGGCCATGGGCGGGACGCGGGCGTTCCAGTCGGCCGTGGAGCTCGACGAGCGTATCGCTTCCCGCCTCACCATGCCCCAGCGCGTGCATGCACTCCAGATCACGCGCGAAGCGGTCAGCAATGCGCTGCGGCATGGCCGCGCCAACCGCATCGAGGTGCTGCTGCGCCAGCGCGGAGG
>JANOCA010000574.1:0-1775 GCA_031411915.1 Opitutaceae bacterium | reverse complement strand
GGTCGCCTTTGACGAGGGTGATGCCGGCGCTTTCCATCGCCACATCGGTGCCGGTGCCCATCGCGATGCCGACATCGGCGGCGGCGAGCGCGGGGGCGTCATTGATGCCGTCGCCGGCCATGGCGACGACTTGTCCGCTGTGGCGCAGCGCTTCGACGTGGGCGTGTTTGTCTGCGGGCGCGACGCCGGCTTCGACGTGATCGAGGCCGAGTTGGCGTGCGACGGCTTCGGCGGTGCGCTGGTTGTCGCCGGTCAGCATACGGATCTTCAAACCGAGTGCGTGCAGGGCGCGGATGGCGTCGGGCGTCGAAGCCTTGATCGGGTCGGCCACGGTGAGGAAGCCGGCGGCCTTTCCGTCGATGGCGACGAAAATGGCTGTCTGGCCTTCGCTTTGCCGGGGTGCGGCGCTTTCGGCGATGGTCTCGGTGCCGGTGACGCTCTGGCTTTGCAGGAACTTGAGCTGCCCGACGAGCACGCGGCGTCCGCCCACATCGGCGCTCACGCCGCCGCCGGTGGTGGATTGGAAGTTCTGCACTGCTGGCAATGTCAGGCTGCGTTCTTTGGCGCCGGAGACGATGGCGGCGGCGAGCGGATGTTCGCTCCCCTGCTCGGCAGCGGCGGCGACGCTCACCAGCTCGTCCGGTGTGATGCCGGAAGCGGGGCGCACTTCCACGAGGCGCGGTTTGCCCTCGGTGAGCGTGCCCGTCTTATCGACGACGACCGTGGTCACCTTTTCCAGTCGCTCGATGGCCTCGGCGTTCTTCACGAGCACACCCGCCTGCGCACCGCGTCCGACACCGACCATGATCGACATCGGCGTCGCCAAACCCAACGCACAAGGGCACGCGATGATGAGGACGGCGACGGCGTTGACGATGGCGTGCGCCAGGCGCGGCTCCGGCCCGAAAAAGAACCACAGGCCAAACGTCAGCACAGCGATGCCGAGCACCGCGGGGACGAAGTAGCCCGCCACCTTGTCGGCGAGCGCCTGGATCGGGGCGCGGCTGCGTTGCGCCTCGGCGACCATGTGGACGATGCGGGCCAACACCGTTTCGCTGCCCACACGCTCGGCGCGGAAAAGGAAGCTGCCGGTGCCATTGATCGTGCCGCCGGTCACGCCGTCGCCCTCGGCTTTTTGCACGGGCAGCGGTTCGCCCGTGAGCATGGATTCATCGACCGTCGAGCGGCCTTCGAGGAGCACGCCATCGACGGGCACCTTTTCGCCGGGCCGCACACGGAGCGTCGCGCCGACGATCACGCGATCCAGCGGCACTTCGCTTTCGTTGCCATTCTCGACGAGGCGCGCCGTCGCGGGGGCGAGATTGAGTAAGGCGCGGATCGCGGTGCCGGTGCGACTGCGGGCGCGGAGTTCGAGCACCTGGCCGAGCAGCACGAGCACGATGATGACGGCGGCCTCCTCGAAATAGATACCGACTCCACCCATCGCGTTCATCGTCGCCGGGAATAAGCCCGGCGCGAGCATCGCCACCACGCTGTATCCGTAGGCCGCGCCCACGCCGATCGCGATGAGCGTGAACATATTGAAGTGCAGCGTGCGCAAGGACCGCGCGCCGCGCACAAAAAACGGCCAGCCGGCCCAGAGCACGACGGGCGTCGAGAGAATGAACTGCGTCCAGCGCGAGAGATCGCCCATGACCCAATGCGGCGCGTTCGGAAAGCGGCCGTGGATCGGCGCGGGACTCATCATGGCAGCGAGCGGCATCGGCCCGCGCCGTCGGCAAGGTGCAATACAACGAGCGCGGCCTCGCCACGAT
>JANOCA010000573.1:0-7797 GCA_031411915.1 Opitutaceae bacterium | reverse complement strand
GCTGCAATTCTCCCCGTGGGTGGCGGTGTGCGGCTGGGTTTTCGTGAGCTGCCTGGTCGCCGCGACCTTCATCGACCTCGATCACATGATCATCCCGGATATTTTCACGATCGGGCTGGGGGTGCTCGGGGTGTTCATCTCGATCTTGGTTCCTGCGCTGCACGGGCACGACAGCGGAATTTTTCTCGTCGACGGTCTGCGCGGGGCGCGTGCCGCGGTGCTCGGGCTGCTGATCGGTTCGGGGCTCGTGCTCTGGATCGCGCTCATCGCGGAGGCGCTGCTGCGCAAGGAGGCGATGGGCTTCGGCGACGTGAAGTTCGTCGGCGCGATCGGCGCGTTCTGCGGCTGGCAGGGCGCGGTGTTCACGGTGTTCGGCGGCGCCGTCGTGGGCACGGTGTGGTTTGCGATCGCCTGGGCGTGGGAAAAGGCGACGGGCAAGCGCGCCGCGGTGGCGCCGCCCTCGGAGACGCCCGACGGTGAGGCGGCGCCGCTGGGCTTCGGTGCGCACGTGCCCTTCGGCCCGATGCTCGCGATCGCGGGGGCGCTGTATTTCCTGGCGTTTCGCGGGCCGGTGCTGCGCTGGATGGCCGAGATGGCGCAGCTCTTCTGAGCCCGATCAGAAGTAGCGCGCCATCACGCGACGCAGCACGGGCCGAACGAGGCGCGCGAGGTGCGGGTTGGCGTAGCCCATCCACGCGACCGGTGTGGTCGTGTCGAGCGGCGCGCGGAGTGGACCTCCGTCCGGCAGCTCGACCACACAGCCCGCCTCGTGTGCGATGAGCGCCGTGCAGATGTCGTAGGGATGGCAGCAGAGCGTCGCCGCGGAGAAGCCGAGCTTCGCATAAGCCGGCGGCCGCAAATCCCCGAGCATCCGATCATGCCCGACGACGAGCTCGAAAAGCTGGCCGCCCGTGCTGATATATTGATCGTCGAAGACGAGCTGGCCGCCGTTTTTACCGAGCAAGCCGAGTTCGCGCCACAGCGTCTCCTCGACTTCCCCGAGCAGCGCCTTGCCCTCCGGGAAAAAGTGCGCGAGCGACGCGAAGCCGTGTTCGAAATGCCGCGCCCGCGAAGGCCGCGGCGTCCAGCGCCGGCGTGTGCCGCGCACGCGATCGTGTGTCTCGGCGACCACCCCGCCGCCGCGCACCGCGCTGAGCTGATCAGCGCGATCCTGTTTCGAGACGGGCAGCTCGGTCATCGCCGCGATGACGATGTCGCCTAGGTGCGTGCGCGCGCGGCGCTGCGGCGCGAGCGCCGCCAGAATCCACGCGGAGCGCTTGTCATACATGATGCCGCGCGTGCCATCGATGGGATCGAGGATGCATTTCCAAACGGTGCGCGGGACCGGCGTGCCCCGCGGAAAGGTAACCGCGTCGCCCTCCAGCCCCTCCATCACCAGCTCGACGGGGCATGCCCGCGGCCAGTGTTGCTCGAACCACCCGAGGATCGCCGCCTCGCTGATGCGATCGATGTGGTAGATGGTGTCGGCGGCCGTGACGCCGGCGACGCGCGCAAATTTCCCGGCCTGCCGCCGGCGCGCCGCGATCACGGTGTCGCGGATGTGGACCTGCAACGCACAGAGGAGGCGACGGAGCGTGACGAGCTGGCGGGTGGTGGCAGGCATCGCGAGTTCAGCGAGGGTGGCCGCGCCCAGCCGGCCGCACCAGCTTCATCCTCGTGCGCGCAGCTCCGCCGCCGGCTTGAAGCGCACCGTCCTGATCGCCGGGATCTTCATCGGCTTGCGGGTATGAGGATTGTAGCCGTTGCGCGCCGGGCGGACCGCCAGCGCAAAGGTGCCGAAGCCGACGAGCGAAACTTCCTTGTCGCGCTTCAGCCCGCGCTTGATCGCGGCGAGCACGGCGTCGGTGGCCCGCTCGGCCGACGCCTTGGAGGTTCCGTTGCGGAGCACCTTCTGCACGTCCGCAACCAGTGAGGCCTTGTTCATCGGGATAAACGAAAGTGCGAGCGAAGAAACCCCGGTCCCCGCGGTCAAACTCAATTCCCATCATCAGGCTTCGGCGCGGTCGCGAAACGCGGCGGCACTTCGCCGGCGCGGCCCTTCACCAGCACCTCAAGCAGGCTGGCTAGCGCCGCCTCACGAGTGATCGCGCGTTCCTCAGCGAGCTGCTCCGCCCGTTTGAGCAACTGCGACGCCATCGTCGTGGCCTGCGCCGGGGAGGCGCCGAGGCGTTCGCACAGCAGGACGACTTGTTCGAGTTCAGTCATGGACCATCAAGCACCGTCACCCGAGGAGGAGCTTCCGCCGCCAACGAGAGCGCGGTGGATCCGCCCAAGGCCAGGAGAGAAACCATCGCGAGCCCGATCCATCCCCCTGCGCCGTCACCCACAACGGAGCGCAGGTCGCCAGCTTGCCGGGCGCCCACGAACAGGGGAGCCGGAACCCCAGGCGGGGGGCTATTCGCCCCTCGCACGCGCACGAGCCGCCGGCGGACCTGCCCCATGCTTTTCAGGCGCGCCATGACTTCCTGACCAAGGTAGCAGCCCTTCGTGTAAGAGATCGCCTCTGCTTCGAGGCTCGCCTCGTTCGGCAAATCGCCGGCACCTGCGTCACGCGGAATCGCCGGAATACCTGCCGCGATCCGACGACGGGCGATGTCTTCGCCATTAAGTTCGCGAGCACCCGCAATCATCCCTGTGAGCCCAGCCGGCTCGCCCTCCGCGATTCGATAGACGCACTCGATCCCACCCGTGGCATCTCGCCGACCGCGGAAGACAATTCCTGCAGCGAAGTCCGGCGGGATGACCGAACTCACCCCCTCATCAAGCACGCTGACCGCAGCCCATGCTTCGGTCTCGTCCGTGATCACCACATCATCCGCGATGATGAAGTTCTCCAGACGCACTCGAATCACGTCGGCTGGCGAGTGGTAGCTGCCAATCCAGAATTCGCCCTTTCCTGCTCCACGACCCACGAAGCTGTCGGCGAGCACCTTGCCCTTCACGTTTAACCAGAGGCCGTAGACCGCATGGCTCGCTTCGATCGCTCTCAGGTCGTTCGTGAACTGCCCTTGGAGAAAACTAGCGGCGTCCGACCCGGTAACGCTCAACCAGCAGGCCGGCCGCCAGCGGAAAAACGCCGGGGAAGTAGAATTTGTGATAGGCATCAACTGGCTATAGATTAACGCTTAAAGAAATAAGTGGTAGAATTTGAAAACTTGCTGTTGACCGAGACCAGCAAACCCCTATCTCTAACAACATCAAGTTTAACACTTCTCCCCGCTTAGCGGGGAGTTTTGGGGTAACTAAGAAAGCAAAGGCCGGCCACTTAGGGGTAAGTGGCCGGCCACTTTTTTTGTCCGGTTTCGGACATCGCGACTGAAAATGGGGATGCGCCTCCGGCGTGACGAGAGGCTTGCACCGTTCGAGAGCCGCCCGCCAAGCTGATCGTTCATGCAGAAAACGTCGGACATAAATGTCGTCGAAACCCGCTCGTTGCCATCGCCCGCTGCCCTGCTGGCTGAGTTACCCAAGACCGAGGCGCAGGCTGATTTTGTCACGCGGGCGCGGCGTGAAATCCATCGGCTGATCTTCACCGACGACAAGCGCTTCCTGCTGATCATCGGTCCCTGCTCCATCCACGATCTCGACGCTGGCCGCGACTATGCGCGCCGCCTAGCCGCGCTCGCCCGGGAGGTCTCGGATCGCGTAATGGTGGTGATGCGGGTGTATTTCGAGAAACCCCGCACCACCGTCGGCTGGAAGGGCCTAATCATGGACCCGCATCTGGATGGTTCGCACGACATCGCCGCCGGCCTGCGGCTCGGTCGCCGCTTCCTGCGGGACGTCCTCGATCTCGGCCTGCCGACTGCCACCGAGTTTCTCGATCCCATCACGCCGCAATACATGGCGGACCTCGTGTGCTGGGGCGCCATCGGGGCGCGCACGACGGAGTCCCAGACCCATCGCCAGATGGCCAGCGGTCTCTCGATGCCGCTGGGGTTCAAGAACGGCACGGACGGTTCGTTCCAAGCCGCCATCAACGCCATCAAGGCCGCCTCGCAGCCGCAGACTTTTCTCGGCATCAATCTCGAGGGCGCCGCCTCCGCGATTGTCACGCGCGGCAACCCCGCCTGCCACGTCGTCCTCCGTGGCGGCGCCGCCGGCCCCAACTACTCGCCCGCGCACATCGCGCAGACCGAGCAACTCCTCGCCAAGGCCGGCCTGCCCAAGTCCATCCTCGTCGATTGCTCGCACGACAACTCCGCCAAGAAGCCCGAACTCCAGCCCGACGTGCTCCGCGCGCTTCTCGACCAAATCGCCGCCGGCAACGCTTCCATCATGGGCGCCATGATCGAGAGCAACCTCGGCGCCGGCAACCAAGCCTTCCCCCAGCCCAAGGAAAGCCTCCACTACGGTGTGAGCATCACCGACGGCTGCATCGACTGGCCCACCACCGAGAAGCTCATCCGCGACCTGCACACGGGGCTGGCGTCGCGCTTCCGCTAAAAAATTTCCCCGGCCCGCGAAATTCGTTCGTGTGTTCCGGGTGTTTCGTGGGCTAACAATTCCATTCCTATGAAGACTCCCCTTCGCGTTGCCGTCACCGGAGCCGCCGGCCAGATCGGCTACTCCCTCCTGTTCCGCATCGCGTCCGGCGCGATGTTCGGCCCCGACCAGCCCGTGATTCTCCAGCTCATCGAGGCCCCGATCGAGAAAGCCCTGCAGGCGCTCGGCGGCGTGGCCATGGAGCTCGACGACTGCGCTTTTCCGCTCCTCAAGGGCATCGTCCAAACCTCCGATCCTGCGGTCGGCTTCAAGGACGCCAACTGGTGCCTCCTCGTCGGCGCCAAGCCGCGCGGCCCCGGCATGGAGCGCGCCGATCTACTCAAGGACAACGGCAAGATTTTCATCGGCCAAGGCCAGGTCATCGACGCGGTCGCCGCCGCCGATGCACGCGTCTGCGTCGTCGGCAATCCCGCCAACACGAACTGCATGATCGCCGCCTCGCAGGCGAAACGCCTCCCCGCCGAGCGCTTCACCGCGATGGTTCGCCTCGATCAAAACCGCGCGCAGACCCAGCTCGCGAAGAAGGCCGGCGTCGATCTCACCACGGTGAAGGACATCTTCATCTACGGTAACCACAGCCCCACGATGTTCCCGTCGTTCGCCCATGCGACGATCGGTGGCCAGCCTGCGACCTCCGTGATCACCGACACCGCGTGGCTCCAAGGCCCGTTCTGCGAGACGGTGGGCAAACGCGGCGCCGCGATCATCGCCGCCCGCGGCCTCTCCTCCGCCGCCTCCGCCGCCAACGCCCTTGTCGATCACGTGCGCTCGCTCGTCACGCCCGGCGCGATCCACTCCATCGCCGTGAAGAGCGAGGGCCGCTACGGCTTCGACGCCAACGTCTGGGCCGGCATGCCCGTCCGCACGACGACGCCCGGCAGCTACGAGGTCATCACGAGCTACCAGATGGACGACTTCGCAAAATCCAAGATCGCCGCGACCAACAAGGAACTCGTCGACGAGCGCTCCTTCGTCGCCGATATGATCAAGTAACGGCGAATCGTCTTTGCAGTCTTTCCGTGTCTCACGGCGCTCCTCACCGAGCGCCGTTTTTTGTATTAGCAATAAGCCATTTCTCACCCAATCAGCCCGCTCAGCACCTTGCTGATCTGGAAGGCCTCTCTCACGGCGCCAAATGCCTCGATCAGCTCCGCCGGGCCGCTGCCGCGAGGGAAACGCACGTCGAGCGACGCACCGGTGCAGCGCACCTCCGCCTCGACGCCCTCCACGCGAATTGTGCATTCGCTGCAATCCGAGGGATAGCTCACGCTCAGCCCGCCCTCCCCATCCAGCGCCTCGATCGCATCGACCACCGCCTCCACGCGCACGCCCTTTTTCAGGGCAAACGCGATCTCCGTGAAGCGGCCCGCGAAAATCTGCGCAAACTCCTCTTTCCGCGCGAGCGTCACATCGGCCAGCTCGCGCAGCGTCGTCGTCGTCGCGTAGCGCGAGGCGTCGCGCTCCTCCAGCGCGTAGAAGATCTCCACGGTGAAATCCCGGGCCGTGAGCACCGCGAGCGGGCTCGTCACGCTCAGCGCGACCTCCTTGCGCTTGTAGCCGAGCCCGGCCCGCACCGCCTGAAACAACCGCTCCGCCTCGTCGGCCAGCTCGGTGTCGCAGATTTTCCCCAGGAAAGCGTTGGTCGTCGCGTTCGCCGCATCGGGCACCGTGTGGTGGCCCTTCTTGAATCCCTCCAGCGCCTTCACCTGCCCGCCCGATCGCCCGACAAACGCGATGCTCGCGACGACGCGCGACGGGAGTGGATCAGCCATGCGTCGCAGAGGAAACGCGCTCCGGTTGCCGCGCCAATCCCAAATCTCCGCGCCGCCCTCGCCTCCATGGCTCCCGTGGAGCAACGGCGGGAACTGGAAAACTCAGGCCGTCGCGCGCCGCCCTGTGCGCACAATCAGCGAGACGATTCCCGTGATGACGAGCGCGGGCACCCAGATCGGCGAGAGCACCACGGCCACGCCGAAGCCCAGCATCACCAGCCCCGCGAGAACGATCGCCATGATGCAGCCGAGGGCGAGCGTGAGCGGCAGCAGCTTGAGCGCGACGAGGGCGAGGCAGACGAGGAGAAAAATCTTCAGGAAGGATTTCATGTCCACAAAAACCCGGCAGCGCGCGAAAAGTTGCAGCTCGCCGAAATGACTAGCGCCCCGCGCGCCCGAGGCGGAACGCCGCCATCTCCTCGCTGTTGCGCACGAGCAGCACGTCGCCGGCGAGCACCGGGTGGTTCCACGTCTTGCCCTTGATCCCCGGCACGCGCGCGATCTCGGAGAAACCACCGGGGGTCGCGTCCACGAGCGCCAGTTCGCCGGTCTCCGCGAGCACCAGCAGCAGATCCTGCCCGGCCAGCACGAGGAGCTGGCCGTGGCCGTAGCGCCCGCCTTTCCATTTGCGCGTGCCGTCGGCGAGATCAAGGCAGGCGAGGCCGTTGCCATCGAAACCATAGGCGTGGCCCGCGTGCACGACGAAGTCGTTGAAGTAAGGCTTGAGGCCCGGCGAGGTCCAGCGCTCCTCCGCCGTCCAGCCATCCGCGCTCCGCGCGATCGCGACTCGCCGCACGCCGATCTTGGCACCGAGACCCGAGCCGCTGCCGATTAAAATATCGCCGTCGGCCAACACCACGGGCTGCACAATGCCGTCGCTCTTCCATTCGTGCGACCAAAGCGGCTGCCCGTCGGCCAACGCGACGCCCACCGAACCCGCACCGTTCAGCAAGACTACTTGCTCCGTGCCCGCGATCACGGCGCGGTGCGGCGAGCTGTAGCCCCAGCCAGTCTTCGACCCGGTCCAGAGCGGCCGGCCTGTCGCGGCGTCGTAGGCGGCCAGCCAACCCGCCAGCGCGATGATCACGCGATCGCCGACGACCAGCGGAGAGCAGGCGAAGCCCCAGTCGGGCACCTTTCTCCCGAGGTCCGCCGCGGCGTTGCGCGACCACATCGTTTTTCCGTCGCGGGCATCGAGCGCACACAGCAAGCCCGTCGCGCCGACCGCATAGACCCGGCCGTGCGCGAGGGTCGGCGTGCCGCGTGGGCCGGCGCCGGCATTCGATTCCCAGAAACGCGCCGTCTCGGCGTGACTCCACACTGGCGCGCCGGTGGCGAGCCGGTAGCACGCGACCGTTTCCTCTTCGCCGCGCTGCTCCTGGGTGAAGAAAAATTCGCCATCGATCGCGAACGACGACCAGCCCGGCCCAATCGGCCGGCGCCAGAGTTCCGTCGGCGGCGAGGCCGACCAGTTGGTCTCGATGCGCACCCCGCGCAC
>JANOCA010000572.1:0-1616 GCA_031411915.1 Opitutaceae bacterium | reverse complement strand
CTCGACTTCGTCCTCGGCTACACCTGCGCCAACGACGTCTCCGCGCGCGACTGGCAGCGCAACGGCGGCGGGGGCCAGTGGTGCCGCGGCAAGACCTTCGACACCTTCGCCCCGCTCGGCCCCGTGCTCGTGACGCGCGACGAGATTCCGAATCCCAACGCCCTCCGCATCCGCACTATCCTCAACGGTGAGACCCTCCAGGACTGGAACACCGACGACATGATCTTCGACGTGCCCGCGATCATCGAGTTCCTGAGCGCGAGCACGACGCTGCTGCCTGGCACCGTGATCCTCACCGGCACGCCCCACGGCGTGGGCTTCGCGCGCACCCCGCCCGTGTGGCTGAAGGCCGGCGACACCGTGACGATCGACATCGAGAAGATCGGCGCGCTCACGAATCCGGTGGTGAACGAGAAACTGTAGCCGGCGCTTGGCCAGGATTGCCGCCACAGTGTCGCGGCAATCAAGCCGGAGCCGCGAAACGCGTCCGTCTCGCCCACTGGCGCGCTGTCGCCGCCTATTCCGCGCGACTCACGCAAACGGATCGACGACCGGCACCCGCGCCCGGGAAAAATCGCGCGTGTTGCGCGTCGCCACCTTCAGGCCGTGCCGCAGCGCCGTCGCCGCGATCATGCTGTCTTTTACCGGCATCGCTGCGCCCGTGCGCCGCAGATCCGCCAGCAGCTTGGCCCAACGCAAACCGGTCTCGGCATCCCAAGGCAGGCAAACGAGGCGCCGCACGCCCTGCTCGAACCAGCGCTCCAGCCGCTGCCGTCGTGCGCCCGCCGGCAGGAGGTGGATGCCAAAGCGGATCTCGCCCAGAATCACCGGGTCGACGGCGAGGTCGCGTTCGTTGCGGCGCAACCACTCCACCACGCGCACCTCGGGCGCCGGCCGCAGGGCTTCGCTCAGCACGTTCGCATCGACGAGAAATATCACAGCGACTCGGTGCTCTCGGATTTGACCGGCGTGAAGAAGTCCTTCTCGGGGCACGCCAGCAGCCAGTCCACGAGGCCGGCATTGGCCGGTTCGGCGACCCGCGTGATCCGATAATCCCCGCGATCCAGCCGCTCGATGGCGAACTCCTCGCCCGGGACGAGGGCGTCGCGGTTGCGAATCGTCGCCGGCAGCACGATCTGGCCCTTGCTCGAAATACAGGTGGTCATGGGCGTAAGATTGCATCTTACGCCGGCCGGTCAAACTCGATTTCCCTCCCAGGCCCTTCGCGCGGTGTGCTGCAGGCCTTCCTGCGGCAGTGTGCGGACGGGGGCGGGGCGCCGCTTGCGAGGGCCAGTCGGCTCGTTCTGGATGGATGGCCTGCCGCATGCACCACATCCAGATCTCCTCGCTCCCGTGGGAGGAGCAGCGCTCGCCCACGGGGAAGTTTCACTCGTTCAGCCGCAACATCTCGCTTGCGCTCGGCGGGGTGCGCAACACCGGCACGTGGGGCGGCGGGCACCCGTTTGACGTGCAGGTGCGCCGCATCCCGCCGGGCGTGGCGGTGTGTCCGTTCCACCTCCACGTCGGGCAGTGTGAAATGTTTCTCGTGCTCGCTGGCGCCGGCACCGTGCGCACCGCCGAGGGCCGTGCGCACGTCGGCACCGGCGAGGTGTTTT
>JANOCA010000571.1:0-17438 GCA_031411915.1 Opitutaceae bacterium | reverse complement strand
AAAACAAGCGGCATGTGCTGGCGCCATTCCCGCGCGGGGAATTGACGCCACGCCCGCGGCGGCGACACTTGTTGGGTCTCCCGCCGCCCGCAGCCCCATGCGCCACCCCACCCGCCTGCTCCTTTTGGTCCTCGCTCCGGCGTTCCTGGCCCATGCCGCCGCGCCCCCGCCGGCGCTCGTCGCGGCGCTCGAGCGGCTCCGCGACCAGAAGAGCTACTCGTGGGAGACGATCAACAGCGACCCCGGTCCAGTCGTGCAGCAATTCGAGACCCGCCGCGGCACCGTCACCACCGTCGATCAGAATACTTCGCCCAACATCAAGGGCCGCGTCGATCGCAACGGCGACACCCTGATCCAGCGCGACTGGGCCGATGGCCTCCGCCTCGAGACCGTGGTCGCCGCCGATGGCGCAATGGTCACCAAGACCCCCGAAGGCTGGATGAGCGATCGGGAGATTCTCACCGCGCAGGCCGACGAGCGTCTGCGCTCGCAGACTCCCACCACCCGCTACCTGTGGCTTCGGCGCGCCGACCGCCCCAATGTCCGCCGCCCCGATCAGGAATTGTTGCCGCTTCTGCGCAGCCTCAACGTCGAGTTTGAGACGACCGGCGACGGCTATATCGCCCGCATCCGGAGCCGCGCCGGCGATCCGTCGAAGCCCAACGACGACAATGCCGAGCCGGCAAGCAACGTCACCCTCACGATGAACCTCCGCGGCGGCGTCATCCGCGACTACGAGGTAAAGATCGAGGATGTGCGCCGAGCGACGCGCGCCCGGATCGCCGTCCCGGTGAGCGAGCAGCGCATCGTGATCCTCACCTACGTGCCCGTCACTCGCCTCGATATTCCAAACGAGGCCCGGGAGAAATTGAGTCCCGGTCGCGCACCGGCGGGGAGCCGTGCGCAATAGTTCTCAGCGTCTCTCCACCAAGGCCGACATCGTTCGCGACGGCAGCACGGTGCCCGCGCCGACTGGGTAGCCGCGGAGAAAATCCGCCGCACCCAGCATTCGCCCGCCAGGTCGCTGCAAACGGAGTAGGCGGAGCACACCGGCGCCGGTGCCGACCAGCAAGCCGTCGGCATCCGCGCCGAGAATCGCCCCGGGGGCGAGGCTCGCTCCACCCGCCCCCTCGGCCGCGACATCGGCCAATCCAATTTTCACCGATTGCCCGCCAATCTCGGCCGCGCAGGCCGGCCAAGGGAACAGGCCGTTGATGCGCGCAGCAAGCGCAGTGGCGGGGGCAGAAAAATCCAAGGCGCCATCGTCCTTCGTCAGCTTCCGGCAATAGGTCGCGTCCGCCTCGACCTGCGGCGTGACCGGCAGATTCCCCGCGAGCAAGTGCGGCAGAGCGCGCTGCAAGAGCGGCACGCAGGCCGACGCGAGTCGGCCCTCGATCTCGATCGCCGTGTCAAACGGCCCGATCGCCACGCGCTCCTGATCCACCACCGGGCCGGCATCGAGCCGCCGCACGATCCGCATGAGCGTGACGCCCGTCTCGCGGTCCCCGCTGGCGATCGCCGTCTGGATCGGGGAGGCTCCGCGGTATTTGGGCAGGAGAGACGTGTGCAGATTCAGCAGGCCCAGCCGCGGCGTCGCGATGAATTCTTCGCGCAAAATATGGCCGTAGGCCATCACCAGCCCTAGGTCGGCCCGCAACTCCGCGAGCTGCACACGCACCTCCTCGGTCAATTTCTCCGGCTGCCACACCGGCAGTCCACGCGCGAGCGCCCACGTCTTGATGCCGTTGGCCTGGACGCGCT
The DNA here is from genome assembly GCA_031411915.1 of Opitutaceae bacterium. GTDB lineage: Bacteria > Verrucomicrobiota > Verrucomicrobiia > Opitutales > Opitutaceae > ER46. The sequence continues at coordinate 15,677 of JANOCA010000571.1, read as the reverse complement.
GGCCGCGCCCCACTTCGCGATCGGGTTGGGTCAACACGGCCACGAGTTCCACCGCGGCCTCAGCCGCCGCCCACTCGAGCAGGGGGAGCGCGATGGGATCGGAGCCGAGGAAGACGACGCGAAGACGGGATTTCATGCGTGGCCGGCAGGTCTTAGAATCGCACCTGCGCCGTTCAACGCAATTCGCGGCCCGGCACAAAGCGGCTCGCCAGCCCGGCCGCCTTTTGCGTCGCTCCCGCCCGCGTCATGTCCGCCGAACCCAACCGCCACGATCCCTACGCCGCGCTGCGGATCGTAAACTTCCGCGATTACCTTGCCGGCAGTTTCTTCGCATTGATGGGCCGGCAGGCGGTCGTAGCCGCGGCCACGTGGCAGGTCTACCAGTGGACGAACTCCTCGACCGCGCTGGGGCTCGTCGGCCTCGTCAATGTGCTGCCGCTCCTCGCGCTCTCGCTCCACGCCGGGGCTCTCGCCGATCGCCACGATCGCCGCCGCCTCATCGTGCTCGGGACCGTGGCCGTGGCGGTTGTGAATCTCGCCCTCGCCGTGCTCGCATTTGGCCGCGAGTCGGTGCCGGACCTCGCGCCGCTGCGCTGGGCCAATGCCATGCTGTTGCGGGTGGCGATGCTCTTCGAGCAGCACAGCGAGGCATCGGCGCTGCGTTTCGACGAACCCGCGCTGCCGCTCGTCTATCTGCTCCTGCTGATCCAAGCCTGTGTGCGGATCCTGATCTGGCCCGCGCGCTCGAGCATCACGCCGCTCCTCGTGCCGGGGCCCGCGCTCAGCAATGCGATCACCTGGAACGCGAGCGCCTTCGAGATCGCGACTGTGGCGGGACCGGCAATCGGCGGCTTCCTGATCGCGTTTGTCGACATTCCGTCTGTCTACGCGCTCGGGTGCGCGCTGGATCTCGTGTTTCTCTTTGCACTGGGCCGGGTGCGCTATTTTCAGCCACCTCAGCCCGCGAATTCAAAACGCACATGGCGCGACGTGCTCGCTGGCGGGGAATTCATCTGGCGCAAAAAAGTCATCCTGGGCGCGAGCAGCCTCGATCTATTCGCCGTGCTCCTCGGCGGAGCGACCGCGCTTCTGCCCGTGTATGCCGACAAGATCCTGCACGTCGGCCCGATCGGTTTCGGCTGGCTGCGCGCGGCGCCGTCGATCGGCGCCTTTGCGATGGCCATATGGCTCGCGCATCGCGCACCGCTGGAGCGGCCCGGGCGAGCGCTGCTGTGGTCGGTGGCCGGCTTCGGCGTAGCGATTCTGGTCTTTGGGCTTTCGCAGTGGTTCTGGCTCTCGTTTGTGGCCCTGCTTTTCAGCGGTGCGTTCGACAACGTGAGCGTGGTCGTGCGGCAGTCACTCGTGCAACTGCTCACGCCCGACGCGCTGCGGGGGCGCGTGACCGCGGTGAACCAGATCTTCATTGGCTCCTCCAACGAAATTGGCGCGCTGCGCGCGGGCCTGATGGCCGCGCTCATCGGGCCCGTGGGCGCCGTCGTTTGGGGCGGCATCGGCACGATCGTGGTCGTGACCGCAATCGCTCGGACGGTGCCGCAATTGCGGACCTTGCCGCCGCTGCACACGCTCAAGCCCGAGGAGTGATACGGCTTCCTTCAAAAGAAAAAGCCCGCAGTTTTCTGCGGGCTTGAAGTCTCATCGGGCTCGGCCCGCCTTCGCCAAGGCTTCGGCGCGGCGGGATTGAACCGGACTGCGGTTCAATACCGGTAGTGCTCGGGCTTGTAGGGACCCTCAACCGGCACGCCGAGATACTCGGCCTGATCCTTCGTGAGCTTGGTGAGCTTCGCGCCGATCTTCTCCAAGTGAAGGCGCGCGACCTCTTCGTCGAGGTGCTTGGGCAGGCGATAGACGCCGACCGCGTAGGTGTCCTTGTTCTTCCAGAGATCGATTTGCGCGAGCGTCTGGTTGGTGAAGGAGTTCGACATCACGAACGACGGATGGCCGGTGGCGCAGCCAAGGTTCACGAGGCGGCCCTCCGCGAGCATGTATATGCTGTTCCCCTTGGGGAAAGTATAGAGGTCGTATTGCGGCTTGATATTGATCCGCTTCGCGTCGGACGTGTTCAGGCGGTCGATCTGAATCTCGTTATCGAAGTGGCCGATGTTGCAGACGATTGCCTGGTCCTTCATCGCGCGCATGTGCTCGAGTGTGATGATGTCCTTGTTCCCGGTCGTGGTGACGTAGATGTCGGCGGTGCCGAGCGTGGACTCGAGCGTGTTGACCTCGAAGCCTTCCATGGCGGCCTGCAGCGCGTTGATCGGATCGATCTCGGTGACGATGACGCGGGCGCCGAAGCCCTTGAGTGAAAACGCGGAGCCCTTGCCCACGTCGCCGTAACCGCACACGCACGCGGTCTTGCCGGCGATCATCACATCGGTGGCGCGCTTGAGGCCGTCTGCAAGCGACTCGCGGCAGCCGTAGAGATTGTCGAATTTCGATTTCGTGACGGAGTCGTTCACGTTGATCGCCGGGACGCGCAGCTTGCCTTTCTCGAGCATCTGGTAGAGGCGGTGGACGCCAGTGGTCGTCTCCTCGGACACGCCGCGCCACGCCTTGGCGATCGTGGTCCAGCGGAGCGGGTCCTCTTGGTGGACGCGCTTGAGGAGATTCTTGATCACCTGCTCCTCGTGGGAACCGGACGGTGTGTTGACCCAATCGCTGCCCTCTTCGAGTTCGCAGCCCTTGTGGATGAGGAGCGTGACGTCCCCGCCGTCGTCGACGACGAGCTCGGGACCCTTGCCGCCGGGGAACGTGACGGCCTTGAGCGTGAGGTCCCAGTATTCCTCAAGCGTCTCGCCCTTCCACGCGAAGACCGGCGTGCCGGCCTTGGCGATCGCGGCGGCGGCGTGATCCTGCGTCGAGAAGATGTTGCACGAGGCCCAGCGCACATCGGCACCGAGTTCCTTGAGCGTCTCGATGAGAACCGCGGTCTGAATCGTCATGTGCAGCGAACCGGTGATGCGGACGCCGGCGAGCGGCTTCTGCGGACCGAATTTTTTCCGCACGGACATGAGGCCGGGCATCTCATGCTCGGCGACGGAGATCTCCTTGCGACCCCACTCGGCGAGGCCGATGTCCTTGACGTGATAATCGTGGTTCTTGCTGGCGGCGGTGGCGGTGGCGGTGGACATGGCGAAAAGTGGCTGAGGAATTAGTTAACTGAGCTTGAGGACGGACTTGAGCGCGGCGGCCTTGGTCGTGGATTCCCACGGGAGGCCGGCTTTGCCGAAGTGGCCGTAGTTGGTCGTCTCACGATAAATGGGACGGAGGAGATTCAGGGTGGAGACGATGTCGGCGGGCTTGAAGCTGAACACCTGCGTCACGGCATCGGTGATTTGCTCGTCGGAAATCCCGAGGAGCGCGGTGCCGAAGGTCTCGACGCGCACCGACACGGGCTTGGGGTGGCCGATGGCGTAGGCGAACTGAATCTCGGCGTGCGTAGCGAGGCCAGCAGCGACGATGTTCTTCGCAACCCAGCGACCCATGTAGGCCGCGGAGCGATCGACCTTGGACGGATCCTTGCCGGAGAAGGCGCCGCCGCCGTGGCGGCCCCAGCCGCCGTAAGTGTCGACGATGATCTTGCGGCCGGTCTGGCCGGAGTCGCCCTGCGGGCCACCGATGACTAAGCGGCCGGTGGGGTTGATGAGATACTCCGTGTTCTTCGTGAGCATCTTCGCCGGAATGACCTTCTTGATTACATGCTCGATGAGATGCTTCTCGATGGTCGCGTGCGCGACATCGGCGGTGTGCTGCGTGGAGATGACGACGTTTACGACCTCGACGGGCTTGTCGTTCTCGTAGCGGACGGAGACCTGGGACTTGGCGTCGGGGCGGAGCCACGCGACCTTGCCGGACTTGCGGACCTTCGTCAGCTCACGGCCGAGGCGGTGCGCAAACATGATCGGCGTCGGCATTAGCTCCGGCGTCTCCGTGCAGGCGTAGCCAAACATGATGCCCTGATCGCCGGCGCCCTGCTCGGCGGTCTTCTTGCCCTTGGCCTTCTTCGCATCGACGCCTTGTGAGATGTCGGGCGACTGCTTGGTGAGGTAGTTATTGATGAAGACTTGGTCGGCGTGGAAGACGTCGTCGTTGTTCACGTAGCCGATGTCGCGGATGGCGGCGCGCACGATCGACTCATAATTGAGCTTGGCGGCCGTGGTGATCTCGCCGGCCAGGATGACCATGTTGGACTTCACCATGGTCTCGCACGCGACACGGCTGGTCTTGTCGACCGCGAGGCAGGCATCGAGGACGCTATCGGATATCAAGTCGGCGACCTTGTCGGGGTGACCTTCGCCAACGGACTCGGAGGAGAAAACAAATGATTTGCCCATATGAAATAAGGTGGCGGAAAGAACCAGCACACCGCCCCGCCAGCAAGTCGAAATATCAACATATGACGATTTCGTGATGCGTGGTGACACGGGCGGGCGCGTGATTTCGCAATCCTTTCGCAAATCACTCCGTAAGTTCCGACAAAGACGGGTCGTTACGTTCCCCGGATCCTCCGCAATGGCCGCAACCATCAACTCACCGTCCCTTAGCCTAGTGGGACGAAAAATCCTGATCGTAGACGACGATCGGCTGAGCGTCCGTATCCTCGGGGGAATCCTCAAGACTGACGGCTACCTGTGGGCGGAAGCGCACACGGGCGAAGAAGCGCTTGAGCGCTACAAGACATTCGAGCCCGATCTAGTCCTGATGGACGTGCTGATGCCGGGCATCGACGGATTCGAAACGTGCCGCCTCATCAAAAAGACGTTCGGGGAACAGAGCGCGCCGGTCATCTTCATTACAGCAAAGACCGACTCCGACGATGTCGTAAAAGGACTGACCGCCGGCGGCGTCGACTACCTGCCAAAGCCTTTCAAACCAAAGGAGGTGCTCGCGCGCATCCGCTCGCATTTGCAGAGCCAAGCATTGCTCGAGCAGCTGACCAAGGCCAACGCGGCCAAGAACCGCTTCCTCGGCATGGCCGCGCACGACCTGCGGAATCCCCTGGCCTCGATTCGCGGCATCGCCGAATTTCTGCGCGAGGGTGCATTCGGGCCGCTAAACGCCGAGCAGCTCGACATGGTGGAGACCATTCACGGTGCCAGCCAATCCATGCTCGTCATGGTAAATGAGCTGCTGGATGTCGCCACCATCGAGTCCGGCGAGCTTAAGCTCCATATCGAGCAGCACAACCTCGGCGACCTCGTGGCGAAATCCGTTTCGCTCACCAACATGGAGGCCGCGAAAAAGAAGACCCACGTGGCCTTCACGCCCCCGGCCGAGCCGATCAGGCCGCTGATCGATGCGGCGAAAATGAAGCAGGTCGTCGACAATCTTTTGAGCAACGCCGTCAAATACTCACCGCCCGGCTCCGCAATCTCGGTGCTGGCCGCGACAGACGCCAGCACCGGTAGCTGCAGCGTCGCCGTGCGCGACCAGGGCCCGGGCATCCCCGAAGGCGAACGCGACAAGCTGTTCAAGGACTTCGGCCGGCTTTCCAGCAAGCCCACCGGCGGCGAGAAGAGCACCGGGCTCGGCCTTGCCATCGTCCGTAAAATCGTCGAGGCGCACCGCGGCGCCATCACCGCCGAGAACCTTCCCGAACGCGGTTGCGAATTTCGCTTCACCATTCCCCTCTCCCAATGAAGTTCAAAGGCACAGTCCTCGTAGTCGACGACGAGGCTCACATCCGGAAATACGTCACCTTGATTCTGCGTCAGCTCGGCTGCACGAGCTTCCTTGAGGCTGGCAACGGCGAGGATGCGCTCGCGATTTACGAGAGCGGGAGGCCGGACCTCGTGTTGATGGACGTCAACATGCCCATCATGGATGGCATCGATGCCCTGCGTCGTCTCAAGATCATGGATCCCGATGCGAAGGTCGTGATGCTCACCTCGCTCGTGAACCGCGAGACCATCGAGTCGGCCCTCGAGTTGGGGGCCTACAACTACATCCGCAAGGACACCCCGAAGGACGAGATCGCCAAGGCCCTCAGCGAGACGATCGACGACTGCTTCGGCCCCGCGAACGAACCCTCCCAATCATGAGCAATCCATCTTCCCCTGTTCTAGTCGGCGCCCCGGGACTTTCCGAGGTGAAATACTCCCTGCCAGCCCTGCTCGCGGAGATCCAAACCGAGCGCGCCACCAGCGCGTTCGCGATGGAGAAGCTCGACCAGCAGAACATCAAGAAACTCTTCAAGGCCAAGGTCACCCGTGCAAAATCCAAAAAATAAATCCTTCCTCGAGCGCATCCGCAGCCTCCCGCGATTCGACTTCACGCAGGAACTCGCCGCCTTGACCGCACGCCTCGGCGAGACGACCCAGCTCCTCCAGGCCGTCATCGACGAGAAATACCTGTCGAAGGACGAAGCCTGCCGCTACTGGGCCGACGCGCTGAACGTCGCCTACGTCGATCCCTTCGCCTCACTCATCACCGAGGAGGCCGTGGAGAAGATCCCCGTCGAGGTCGCCAAGAAGGCCCGCACGCTCGCGCTCTACATCGTCGACGGCGTGCTCACCGTCGCCATGGCTGAACCGGGGGCCGCCGAACTGGTGCGCCGTCTCAGCCAGATCGCGCAGATGCCGATCAGCCCCGTCTTCGCCTTGCCGCGCGAAATCGACGATGCGATCGCGATCCACTACTGCACCGAGAAAGGCCTCGAGGAGAGCCTCGCGGAGCTTGAGAATTCCGATCTCTTCAACCGGCCGGAGACCGTCGACGAGAAGGTCGCGGACATGGCGGAAAACAACGCCCTCGTCCAAATCCTCGACGAGATCGTCTACTTCGCGATTCGCGAGCGCGCGACCGACATCCACATCGAACCGCAGGAGACGCAATGCCGCATCCGCTTCCGCGTCGACGGCAACCTCCGGGAAATCCTCACCTACTCCCGCAAACTTCACCGCGCCCTGCTCTCGCGCCTGAAGATCCTGTGCAACCTCAACATCGCCGAGTCGCGCTTCCCGCAGGACGGCCGCTTCTCGGTGCAGCTCGGCAGCCAGGCCTCCAACTTCCGCGTCTCCACGATCCCGGCGGCCTACGGTGAGAAGGCGGTCGTCCGCGTCCTCGCGTCCGCCGGCAAGAAGTCGATCTTCACTTTGGACAAGATGCTCATGTCGCAGAGCATTCTTCAGCCGTTCCGCCGCCTGATCCAGAATCCCAACGGCATCATCTTCGTCACGGGCCCGACCGGTTCCGGCAAGACCACGACGCTCTACTCCGCCCTTCAGGAAATCAATTCGCCCGGCATCAACATCAGCACCATCGAGGATCCCATCGAGATCCAGCTGCCCGGCGTGACCCAGAGCCAGGTCAACGCTAACATCGACCTGAAGTTCTCCACCGTGCTCCGCGCCCTCATGCGCCAGGATCCCGATGTAATTCTCATCGGTGAAATCCGCGATCTCGAGACCGCGAAAATCGCCACCGAAGCAGCCCTCACCGGCCATATCGTGTATGCCACGCTCCATACCAACACCGCGCCGCAGGCCATCGCCCGTCTCATGGAGATCGGCGTCGAGCCCTACATGGTGGCTCCGTCGGTGATTGGCGTGCTCTCGCAACGTCTCGCCGCCAAGATCTGCGAAGCTTGCAAGGAAGCCTACCATCCGACGCGGGATGTGCTGTCGCGCTATTTCGCGGATGAAGGGCTCACGGACGTGCCGTTTTACCGCGGTCGCGGTTGCTCTGCGTGCCGCAATACCGGCTACAAGGGCCGCGTCGCCTTCCACGAACTCGTGCTCATCACCGAGGAAATCCGCACCCTCATCACCGAGGGACGCGGCGCGCAGGAAATCGCCAAGGCCGCCGCCAAGGTCGGCTACAAGCCGCTGCGTTACGACGGCCTGAAGAAAGTCCTTCTCGGCCTCACGACCATCGACGAAATCGAGCAGTCCACCTCGTTCGAATGGGCCAGCTAACCCCGCCTGCCATGCAAACCATGCACGCATCCGCCGTCATCGACGCCAGAGCCATCGCTGACCTCCGGGCGCTTAACCCGGATGACAACGACGAATTCCTCCGTGAAATCATCGGCATCTTCCTGGCCGACACCCCAGTGCGCATCGCCGAGCTGGAGACGAGCCTGGCGGCGGGCGACCTCGCGAGCTTCACACGCGCGGCGCACAGCATAAAGGGCAGCTCTTCCAACCTCGGCGCCGTCGCCCTGCGCGCGGTGGCGGAGAACCTCGAGCATCGGGCCCGGACCAACGGCCTGAAGGGGGCCGGTGAATTCATCCCGGTCATCACGGCCGAATTCGCGCGCACGCAGGTCGAGCTGCTGGCGCTCCTGACGCCCAGCTAGTCGACGAAGGCCAGTTCGTTCGAGAGCAGAAGCACCTGCGCGAGCTCCTCCCAGCGGTTCAGCGGGACCACCGGCTTTTCGGTCGCATCAAAATCCTTTCGCGCGTTCCAAGTTTTCTGGGACGCGCCGTCCTCGTTGCTGAAAGTCACGACCGGCGCCCACGTGAAAGCGTCGGCATTCGCTGTCGGTCCGCTCTCGACCAAAAAGTCGATCGTGTCTCCGGCTTCGACGGCGACCGCGGCAAATTTGGTCTCATGCTTGTCGTTGCGCGCGGACCACGCACCGAGCGGACCTTGGCGGCTGGATACAACGTGGCCCGTGACACCGTCGCCGTTGGCCCCGGCGTGGCCGAGCGTGCCGTCGATGCGCAGCGTTCCCTTGCCGGGTGAAGTCCAGCGCCGGATGGCGGCGAAGTCCGGCGACTTCCCCGGGTGGCCGCCCGCTGCGGTCAGGCTCACGCGCCCGTATTTCTCATCGGGCATTTTCTCTGTTGGACTCACGCGAGCCTCCTTGCGCACCGCCATCGTTTGAAATGCGAGGACCCGGCCGGACTTCTCGTCAAAGGCACCATAACCGTAGCTCCAACCACCCGCAGCCAGCGGCGCGAGGATCGCGGCGGCGGCAGGACGGCGCAGGAACGCGCTGGCCAGCTTGAGTTCGCCTGCGTCGGGTGCCCGTTGATGCAACGTGCGGTAAAGCACGCGGATCTTTTCACCGTCGGATTTGGCGGCCACCATCTCGGGCCGTCGCATCAAGCTCCGCGCCTGATCCTGCGCAAACGGGCTGTTCAACATGAAGAGCGCCTGCTGCGGCACCGTCGTCGCGAAGCGTTGCGCGCTGCTCACATCGGGATTGGGAAAGTCAAACGTCCGAAACATGCCGGGAAGGTTCTGCCGATCGATGAAGCCGTAGACGGTGCGCCGCACGGTGAACGGCTGCTTGATGAGATCGTCCGGCAACCCGCCCGCGTTCAGATCGAGCGAGCCGGAGACCGCGAGGAGCGTGTCGCGCAGCGCCTCAAACTCGAGACGCCGCCGGTTGAAACGATGCACGAGCTGATTATCGGGATCGACGGCTGCCGCGGCCTCGCTGCCCTCGCTCGATTGGAGGTAGGTGCTCGAAAGCACGATCGTGCGGTGCAGCGCCTTCACCGACCAGCCTCCTTCGACGAACGATGCGGCCAGCCAATCCAGCAGTTCGCGATGCATCGGAGCCTCGGTGCGCACACCAAAGTCGCTCGGGGTTCGCACCAACGCCGCCCCAAAGTGCCAGCCCCAGACGCGGTTCACGATGACGCGCGCCGTCAGGGGATTCGTCGCGCTCGCGATCTCGCGCGCGAGTTCGAGCCGGCCGCTGCCGTCGCTAAAGGGGATGCGCTTCTCCGGACTCAAGATTTCGAGGAATTGCCGAGGCACCTCGGGCCCGCGATTGCCCGGATTGCCGCGCAGGAGGACCCGCGAGTCGGCAGGCTTGGCCTTGTCAGCCAATGCCATCGCGCGAAGCGGCGCCCCTGGCTCGGTCCATTGGAGCGCGACGACGTCGCGGCGCAGGTCGGCGACGCGCGCGTCAATCTGGCGCTTGATGAGGGCGGCGGTGGCGTCGTAGCCGGGATTGGCCGGCGAGTCCTCCGCGTGGACTGTGCGCCGCACTCCCTCGAGTGCCGCCTCACCAGCCGCGGACTTTTTCTCCGCGTCCGCAAACACCCGGTTGTAGATTACCGCGGCATCCTTGAGCGAAGTGAGCGCCGCATCCCGGATGGCAAGTGCGGCCACGATCGCCGGATTCGGCGGCTCGCCGTTCGTAACCCCGCCTTCAGGCGGAAAGTTTGAGGGCTCCGGATTCCGCTTAAAGGCGGCGCTACGAACAACGGACTCGTTCCAACTCGCCGCCAGTTCTTTTGCCTTTTCCGCAAACTCCGCCACTGGCAACGCCGCCAGCGCAAACCACGGCGCCAGCACGGGATCGCTCTTCGCGGCATCGGTGGCGAGGTGCGCCTGCCAGCGTTTGAGGAACTCGACGTTCAGCTTCCGCGGGCCTGCGAACAGATCGAGCTTCTCGTCCTTGCCCAGTTTGGCGAGCTCATGAACGCCCAGCAGGTAGTCGCCGGTTTTCGCGCGCACTTCGGCCAGGAACTTCTTCACCTCGTCGCGCGCGCGCTCCTTCACCTTTTCCTCGGCCTCGGACCTCTTCCGGAGAAAGTCCTGATAGGCGGGCGAATCCACCAGCGGTCCCAGCAGCGGCTTCTCCGCTGGCTCTTCCGTTGAAGCGAATATGCCGTGCAGCGAATAGTAGTCCTTTGTCGGAATCGGATCGAACTTGTGATCGTGGCAGCGGGCGCAGGAGACGGTGAGGCCCATCAGGCCGCGCGTGACGACATCAATGCGGTCGTCGATGATGTCGTTCTGATTCCCGAGAAAGCGGCGGCCCAGAGTGAGAAACCCCATCGCGGCGAGCGCCGACTTGTCGTCGCCGAGTTGCAGCCGGTCGGCGGCGAGTTGCTCGACGATGAATTGGTCGAAGGGCTTGTCCTCGTTGAACGCGCGGATGACGTAATCGCGGTAGGTGTGGGAAAACGGGAAACGGCGCTCGGCGTTGCCGACGAGATAGCCCTGCGTGTCGGCGTAGCGCGCGACATCGAGCCAGAATCGCCCCCAGCGCTCACCGTAGCGCGGCGAGGCCAGCAATCGATCCACCGCTCGCGCATAGGCGTCGGGCGATTTGTCGCGCAAGAACGAGTCCATCTCGTCCGGCGTCGGCGGCAGCCCCGTGAGACCGTAGGTGATGCGGCGCAGAAGTGTGCGCGCATCGGCGAGCGCGGCGGGCGAGAGTTTTTTCCCTTCGAGCTGCGCGAGCACGAAGGCATCGACCGGCGTCCGCACCCACTTCGCGTTCTTCACGATCGGGGTCGCAGGCTTCGCCACGGGCTGAAACGCCCAGTGCTTTTTCGCCGCGGCGACATCGGTCGGATGCGCCTTGCCGCCGACCCGGGGATCGGGCGCGCCCATCTTCACCCATTGCTCAAGCGCGGCGATCTGCTCGGGCGCGAGTTTTCCGCCTTCGTCGGCAGGCGGCATCTGCAAATCCGCGTTCGTGTGGCGAATCGCCTCGATGAGCAGGCTCTTCTCCGGATCACCGGGCACGATGGCCGCGCCGGTCGAGCCGCCTTTGCGCAGCGCATCGCGCGTGTCGAGCAGCAGGTCGGCCTTCGATTTGCCGGCCTGGGTGCTGTGGCATTTGTAGCAATGCTCCACCAGCACCGGCCTCACCTTGCTCTCGAAAAACTCGACATGCTCGGCCGCCAAATCCGCCGCGCGAGCCGCGACGACGACGAGCCCCGCAACTCCGAACACCCACGGCGAAGTCCTCATGCGATCAGTTCCTTCACGACTTTGCCATGCACGTCCGTCAGGCGGAAGTCGCGGCCGGCGTGGCGGTAGGTGAGCTTCTCGTGATCGAAACCCAGCAGCGCGAGGATGGTTGCGTGCAGGTCGTGCACATGGACGCGTTTGTCGACCGCCTTGAAGCCAAATTCGTCGGTCGCGCCATGGACCGTGCCCCCGCGCACGCCGCCGCCCGCCATCCACATCGTGAAGCCGTGGTGGTTGTGATCGCGACCGTTGACCTTCCCGGCGTTAGCGCCGGGCGTGGGCAGCTCGACCACCGGCGTGCGGCCAAACTCGCCGCCCCAGATGACCAGCGTGTCCTCCAGCATGCCGCGCTGCTTGAGATCCTTCAGCAGCGCACCGATCGCCTGATCGCTCTCGCGGGCGAGCCTGCGGTGGCCTTCCTCGATGTCGTCGTGGTTGTCCCAAGGCTGGCCGTTGCCGTGCCAGACCTGCACAAAGCGCACGCCGCGCTCCAGGAGGCGGCGCGCGGTGAGGAGCTGGCGCCCTTGCACGGTGTCGCCGTAAGCCGTGCGCATCGCAGCGGGCTCGCGGCCGATCGTGAAGGCGTCGGTCGCATCCATCTGCATGCGGTAGGCGAGTTCGTAGGACTGGATGCGCGCCTCGAGCTGGGCCTCGCGCTGGCGCTTGGCGGCATGGCGGGCGTTGAGCTCGCGCAGGAGGTCGAGCTGGGCGCGCTGCTCGTCACGCGTGGTCGCATGGCTGCGGATGTTTTCGATCAGCTGCTCCACTTCGGTGAACGACGTGTTGATGTGGCTGCCCTGATAAATGCCGGGGAGAAAAGCGCTCTGCCAGTTCTGCGATTCCTGGATCGGGTAGCCGGGGCACATCGCGATGAAGCCGGGGAGATTCTGGTTCTCCGAACCGAGGCCGTAGGTGACCCACGAGCCGAGGCTCGGGCGCGGCAGGCGTGCATCGCCGCAATTCATCAGCATGAGCGAAGGTTCATGGTTCGGCACGTCCGCGTGCATCGAACGGATCACCGCGATCTCGTCGATCGATTCGGCGACGTGCGGGAAGAGTTCGCTGACCTCGATGCCGCTGCGCCCGTATTTCTGGAATTTGAAGGGCGAGCCAAACGCCGCGCCGGTCTTCCGCTCGGTCTTCAGATCGAGGGGAATCGGTTTGCCGTGCCACTTGGTCAGCTCGGGCTTCGGGTCGAAGGTGTCCACTTGCGACGGCCCGCCATTCGCAAAGATGTGGATCACGCGCTTGGCCTTGGCCGGGAAATGCGGCGACCGCGGGGCGAGCGGGCGGTCCATGTTCACACCCGCGGGTTCCCCGAATGCCTGCGGCCCCAGCATCGACGCCAGCCCCAGCGAGCCAAACCCGATGCCGCAGCGTTGGAGGAAGTCGCGGCGGGTCAGAAACAAGTGTTCGAGGCTCGGGGCGTGAGGCATGACGACGGCTGGACGAGTGGCGGAGGCGACGGTGACGCGGCAAATCAAACCGACCCCGGCCCGGACGAAAAGGCGTAATTGATAACAACCGGCGAAAATACCTGCTGCGCAGTCTCCGTCCTTGGTTTCGCCTTCGCGCGGGCTTGCCTGCACTCATGAACCCGCAAATCGGAGCTACGGCCTTCCTCAGTGGTTATCTCGTTTTGTTTTTGATCGGCGTGGGCGGCATCGGATTTTGGCGCATTAAGCGCCGCCGGGAGTCGCCCCCCCTGGAATTCATGCTCTTGCGCGGACCCGGCGAATCGCTGCGTCAGCGGATGAACAAGTTCGACGAGGACTTTCTCCTCCAACTTGGCGGCGCCGCCATCGCGCCCGTTGGCGCCGGTCTGCTGACCGTGGCCCTGCTCGCATGGCTGGCCCCGCAGCTGCAGCCCGGCTACGGCTTGGCAATCATTGGCGTGGTGTTTGTCGGCACGCTCATCGCCGCCGGCAACTGGGCGTTGCGCCGCTTGCTGCGCGATCGCGACGACCGCCTCGGCTATCTGGGTGAGCGTTCCGTCGGCGAGACGCTCGGCGAGCTCGTCGAGCGCGGCTACCGCGTGTTCCACGATCTCCCGGCAGGGCTCGCGGCCGGAGCCTTCAACATCGACCACATCGTGGTCGGCGCCAACGGCATCTTCGCAATCGAAACCAAGACCCGCCGCAAGGAAGCACCCCGGCCCGGCCACGAACCGCACAAGGTCGTCTACGACGGCAAGCGCCTTATCTGGCCGTGGGCCGAGGAAACCCACTCCCTCGAGCAGGCGGAGGCCCGCAGCCGTTGGTTGAGCGAATGGCTGCACCAAACCACGGGCGTCGAGGTCAGCGCCCAACCCGTCCTCGTGCTGCCCGGTTGGTATGTGACGACGGTCGTGCCTGGCCAAGTGACCGTCGTGAACCACAAGCTTCTCTCCGGCGCCATCACCCGTGCCCACAAGGCGACGCTTGCCGAGGAGCAAATTGAGACCATCACGCGCCAGCTCGAGCTGCGCTGTCGCGACGTGGAGGAGTAAGCGCGGACGAAAAATTTTCGGGTCGCCCACCATCGCGACCCTCCACAACGCTGGGGCGATGCTTCGCCCCAGCGTTTTTCTTTTCCTCGCGGGACTAACGATCCTCGCGGCCCAGCCCAAGCCCGCCGACTACCCGCAGTTCGCGCGCTTCAACGTCGACGAAAAATCGGGCCTGCGGCCCAACGTCGTCGAGCCCATCGCGACCTCGCTCCCGCTCCGCCTCGAGCGCGGCGACCGCGTCGTGCTGATCGGCAACACGCTTTTCGAACGCGGCGACGACCACCCGCACTTCGAGGCGATGCTGCACGCCGGCCACCCGGGCCTCGGCCTCACCGTGCGCACGCTCGCATGGTCGGCCGACGAAATCGATCTCGCGCCCCGGCCCAAGGGCTTCGGCGATCTCCAGCAGCATCTCGCGGCGCAAAAGGCGGACGTCATCTTCGCCGCCTACGGTTTCAACGAGTCCTTCGCCGGCACCGATCGGCTCGCGGAGTTTCGCGCGCGGCTCGTGAAGCTCCTCACGCAGCTCAAGACCAGCGCCTACAACGGCCGCGCAGCCCCGCGCATCGTCCTCGTCTCGCCCATCGCCAACGAGAACGTCCCCGGCACTCCCGCCGCCGAGCTCAACAACCGCCGCCTCGCGGCCTACGCGCGCGCGATGGAGGCCGTCGCGGCCGAGCAGCGCGTGGGCTTCGTCAACGCCTTCGCCGCCACGCAGGCCGCGCTCGCCGATCCGGCGACGCAGCTCACGACCAACGGCATTCACCTCGCGGACGCCGGCTACGCGCACCTCGCCCGCGGGCTTTACGAGGCGGTGTTTGTCTCGCCCGCGCCGCGCGTCGCGCTCGAGCTTGTCGCCGCCGTCGCCGACAAGAACCGCCAGTTCTTCCGCCGCTACCGCCCGCTCAACACCTATTACTACACCGGCGATCGCAACACGAGCTACGGTTACCTCGACTTCCTGCCGGCGATGGCGGGTTTCGACACCATGCTCGCCAACCGCGACGCGCGCATCCACGCGCTCGCCCGCGGCGAAAAGCTCCCCACCGCCCTCGATGACTCCAACGTCGCGCCCATGCCGCCCGTCGACGCCAGCAAGGCCGCCAACGAGTGGATGTCGCCCGCCAAGGAACTCGCCGCCTTCAAGGTCGACCCGCGCTTCGAGGTGAACCTCTTCGCGTCCGAGGAGCAGTTCCCGGACATGGCCAAACCGATCCAGATGCGGTGGGACGCGCGCGGCCGCCTCTGGGTGAGCTGCTCGACGACCTACCCGCACGCCTACCCCGGCCGCGAGCCCGCCGACAAAATCGTGATCCTCGAGGACACCGACGGCGACGGACGCGCCGACAAGTGCACGACCTTCGCGAGCAACCTCCACATCCCGCTCAGCTTCGAGTTTGCCGACGGCGGTGGCCTCTACGTTTCCGAGCAGCCGAACCTCACGTTTCTACAGGACACCGACGGTGACGACCGCGCCGACGTGCGCCGCATCGTGTTCTCCGGC
>JANOCA010000570.1:0-17018 GCA_031411915.1 Opitutaceae bacterium | reverse complement strand
GACGACTCGCTCAACACCGCCAACCTGCGACTAAACTCCGTGCCCAACCTCGACGAGCGCGGCCGCAATTTCACCTGGAGCGCCGTGGGCCGCGTGCCGCGATTCCTCACGAAGCGGCTCCCGCTCGGCATCGAGCTCGGTGGCTTCTACAACTCCTCGGGCAACTTCAATCCCGTCAACATCCGCACCGATCTGACCGGTCAAATCATTCCCGCGCCCGCCGGCACCACGAAGGAATACGGCGTCCTCGTCGAGTTCCTCGACCGCCGCGTTTCGCTTCGCGTGAATGAGTTTCACACCGTCCAGACCAGCAGCAGCAACAACGCGCAGGGCGCGACCGCCGGCGTCTACAATTACCCGAGTTTCATGGTTGACCGCTACGTCACAGCACAGGCGCAGGGCATCAACTTCAGCACCATCCCCGGTGTGACGGCCGCCGGTTACTCTTCCTATCAGCAACTCTATGCCGCCTTGTTCCAGTTGCACCCGGAGCCCACCCGCACGCTGAAAAACATGCGTCTGAACGCCACCGGCACCGCCGTGCTCTCCGACGGCATCGCCGGCCTCACCGACACCAGCGACCTCGACGCCCGCGGCCTCGAGGCCGAGCTCGTCGGCAATATCACGCCGCGCTGGCGCGTGTCGTTCAACGTCGCGAAGCAGGAAACGGTCGTCAGCGGCTCCGCCAAACTCACCAAGCAGGTCGCCGACGCCGTCTACGCGAATCTCGTGAAGTTCAATTTGCTCGGCATCGACCAAGGCCCCGCGCTCCCCGAGCGACAGACAGCGGCGACGCGCTTTAACAGCAACGTCGGCAATCCCCTCGCCGCCACCCTCGCGCGCGACGGCGCCGTCTCACCCGAGCAGCGGAAGTGGCGCGCGAACTTTACCTCCACCTACGATCTGCGCGGCTTCGAGCACCCGATCGTGAAAGCCATGAGCGTCGGCGCGTCCGTCCGCTGGCAGGGCAAGATCGCCATCGGCGCCCCGTTCCTCACCGGCCAGGCGCTGAAGGAAAAGATCGTCGCGACCAACAAGCTCTACACCAGCACCAGCCAGATCGCGGACAACGATCCGGTGATGCAAACCCAGTTCCCTAATCTCGCCAATCCGTTCTACGGGCCGGAGGAACTCGCGGGCGATGTGTGGGTGAGTTACCGACGAAAGATTTTCAAGAACTTCGACTGGCGCCTGCAGCTCAACGTCCGCAACGCCTGGGGCAACGGCGAGGACATCCCCGTCACCGCCAACCCCGATGGCAGCATCGCCGTCATCCGCATCCCCAACGAAACCCGCTGGCTCCTCTCGAGCACGTTCTCGTTCTGAAGCCAGCCGGAGAGCAGATTGGGCTTCAAGGCTCGCGATCATCAAGCCTCGGCCAACGTTGCGCGCCGTGGGTTTGTCGTCATCCGGCTCAACGCGATGGTTTGCCGATCACGCGCTGACGCATGAGCGCTGCTTCGGGCGTGGGTGCGCAGCCGGTTTCCCGAGATGTCGGGTTTGACGCTCTCCTGCAGGAAGCGTTTCCACGGGTGCCACGGTCCGGGCGGCGGGCGCCGCGATGCGCTCGCCCAAGGCCTTTCCTTTCGCCGCGGCCCTCAACCCAGCGCTGCGCCATTCCCCAAATAGCGGCCGCGCTGGCAGGCGGTGTGCTTTTACTATCATATGCGTCGTTGCGCACCGTCCCGCCGTCGTTTGTGTTCCACCCGCTCAAGTTCCCCTACTTGACAGCCAAGGAAGGCACGCTCCGAGACGCCCGCGTAGTCACCCCAAATCTCATGAACCCTCCAGCCCCACGCCCGACCTTTGCTCTCGCCGAACCGTCGCTCGCGTCGTCGCTGACGCGCCGCAGCTTCGTCGCGCTGCCGCTGCTGCTCGCCGCGCACCGCACCCTCGCGGCGGCGACATCGAACTGGCCGTCGTTTCGCGGCCCGTTGGCGAGCGGCGTGGGCGATTCGTCGCCGCTGCCCACCGAGTGGAAGGTGAAGTGGAAGACTCCGGTCGAGGGCCTCGGCCACTCGAGCCCGGTGGTCTGGGGCGATCGGATCTTCGTCGCGACGGCGGTGAACTCCGCCGGCAAGTCGCCGATCAAGCTCGGCCTCTACGGCGACCGCACCGCTGCGGAGGAAACCGCCGAGCAGGCGTGGAAGATCATCTGTTTTGACAAGCGCACGGGCAAGGTGCGGTGGGAGCAAACGGCGCATCAGGCCGTGCCCCGCACGCAGCGCCACCTGAAGGCCACGCAGGCCAACACCACGATCGCGACCGATGGCAAAGTGCTCGTCGCGTGCTTCGGTTCCGAGGGGTTGCATTGTTTCAGCCTCGACGGGGAGCGCCGCTGGAAGAAGGACCTCGGCGTCGTCAACGTGAGCAAATACGGCGTGGGCTGGGGCTACGCGAGTTCGCCCACCCTGCACGGTGATCGGATCGTCCTGCAGTGCGACGCGCCCGACAATCCCTACCTCGCGGCGTTCCGCCTCTCCGACGGCGAGGAGCTCTGGCGCACGCCGCGCAAGGGACTGTGCGAGCGCTGCTGGGCCACGCCCTACGTGCACGCCGAGGGCGGGCGCACGCAGGTCGTCGCCAACGGCTGGCCCTGGGTGGCGGGCTACGACTTCACCACCGGCGCGGAACTCTGGCGGCTGAAAACCGGAGGCGACAACCCGATCCCCACGCCGTTTTCCGCCCACGGCTTGATCTACGTGGCCAACGGCCACGGCGGGTCCGCGCCCGTGTGGGCGATCCGCCCCGGCGCGACGGGCGACATCACGCCGGCGGCCGGAGAGACCTCGGGCCCGTTCATCGCGTGGTCCGATCAGAAGAGCGGCATCTACATCCAGACGCCGCTCGTTTACCGCGACCTGCTCTACAGCGGATCGAATGCGGGCGTCTTGAAGTGCATGGATGCCCGGGACGGCAAGGCGCATTATCAGGAGCGCGTGGTGCCCGCCGCCGCCGGCTTTTCGGCGTCACCGGTGGCCGGGGACGGCAAAATCTACTGCACCAGCGAGGAAGGCGACGTGCATGTGATCGCCGCCGGCCCGGAGTATCGGAAGCTCGCCGTCAATCGCCTCGAGGAACCCGCGATGGCCACCCCCGCCATCTCGGAGGGGCAGCTTTATTTCCGCACGCTCCATTCGTTGGTCGCGGTCGGATAGCCCGCCCCCTCACCTTTTCAAAAAACTTTATCCCGGAGCGCAGCGAGTTCGGAGACAGGCTTCACCGAGCGAAGACCGGCGTGCCGACGGAGGATTTCGGCCCCGTCACCGAGGGTCGCGTCCCCCAATCCCTAAAATTCCTTCACGGCACCCGTCCAACCCATTTTCAGGGGAGCCCCATGGGCGAACCAATCAACACCATGCACGTTCGAACACGTTTCCTCGCGGCGATTCTTGCCGTTCTCGCCGGAGGTGCGGCCTCGGCCCACGCCCAATCCGCCGCCTCGGCCACCCCCACCGCCGGCCAATCCGCAATCGCGCTCGATAAGTTTGAGATCAAGGGGGAGCGCTTCGAAACCCGCAACGTGGACCAGCCCCGCACGGAGAACGATATCACTCCCTACGTGGTCGTCGACCGGGAGCTCATCGACCGCAGCGGCGCGATTTCGATGCAGGACTTCATCACGCAGCTCCCGCAGAACACCGCCAACGCCGTCTCGCCGAGTGGCATTGGCAACACCAACGCGAACGTGAGCGTGATCAATTCCCGTGGTCTCGGCGCCGCCGATACGCTCGTCCTCGTCAACGGGCGGCGCCTGCCCAGCGGGTCCGCGTCGTCCACCGCGTCCGGGCAAGCCGACCTCAATACCATCCCGCTCTCGGCCGTCGAACGCATCGAGTTTCTGCCCAGCTCCGCGGGCGCGATCTACGGCGCCAACGCCACCGGCGGCGTGGTGAACATCATTTTGCGCAGCGATTACCGCGGCTTCGAGGTTTCCGCCACCTATGGCAATCGCACGAGTGCGGGCGACGCCGCCCGGGTGGGGCTTTCGCTCGCGGGCGGCGTGGTGTTCAACCAAGGCCGGACCCAGTTGATGATGTCGGCGAATTATTCGCGCAACAACGGCATGTCCAACAACGAAGGCGGATTTTACGCCCGCATGCGGACGCGCGTGCTGGAGCGCAATCCTGCGCTCTTCACCGGGCTGGCGTTTCCGGCCATCGGCTCGAACCTCAACATCCAGCGCGCGGCGGGCGCCACCACGAATCTACCGATCATCAACGTGCCCTATGCGTCGGTCCCGCGCACATCGAACGGTCTCCTCACAGCCGCGCAGCTCATTCCGCAGCTCGACAACGACGCCACGGAAGGCTGGGGCGCGCGCGGCGGCGGCGGCCAGAACTGGACGCGGCAGGAGCAGGGCATTCGCGCCCTCATGACCGAGTTGACGCACCGCTTCACGAAGGAGACGGAGGGGACGCTCCAGGTGAATCTGGCCGAAAACACGGCGTTCGTCTTCGACGGAGAATTTCTCCAGTCTTCGGTGCCGGCCGCCAACCCCTACAATCCTTTC
This sequence comes from Opitutaceae bacterium, assembly GCA_031411915.1. Classification (GTDB taxonomy): domain Bacteria; phylum Verrucomicrobiota; class Verrucomicrobiia; order Opitutales; family Opitutaceae; genus ER46. The sequence continues at coordinate 12,505 of JANOCA010000570.1, read as the reverse complement.
GGCACGGCGGCGCTCGGCGCCGCCGGCGTGCCGGTGCTGATCACGACGCGCCTGCACGACACCGCCAACACCCCGCGCAACACCAAAACCCAAACGTGGAACGTGCTGAGTTCGTTGAAGGGCCGGCTTCCCGGCGACTGGCGCTGGAACGGCGACGTCTCCTACGGCCACGCCACCCAGAGCCGCCGATTGGATACGCTCGTGGCATCGCGCGTGATCCAAGCCCTCGCCGGCACCTTGCCGGGATTCGTCGGCAGGTTCTACAATCCCTTCATCGGTCCCGCCAGCGGCCTCCGCAACGACCCGGCCATGGTCGCCGAGATCAGCCGCATCAACATCCAGGGTGCCAGCACCGCAATGTGGTCGAGCGCCCTGCGGGTCGCAGGGCCGATCCGGTTTCTGCCGCTGGTCGAGCCGCAGCTCTCGGGCGGGGTCCAGTGGCGCACCGACTCGGCGTTCAACGGACTCAACGGTGACATCGTGGTCGGCACCAACAGCCCGCCTACCGCGACCTCCACGCCCGACATCACACGCGAGACCTACGCCACCTATGCCGGAGCGACCGTGCCGCTGATCGACGCGAAGCGCCCCAGTCCGTTCGCCAAGCGCCTCGAGATCACGGGGTCGGTGCGTTACGAGCACCAGTCCGGCGAAGTCGATGGAGCCGCCAGGGCTCGCCGGAAGGGATCCTATGCCAGCACGACCACCGCGACGGGCCTGCGGTTTGAGCCGATCACCGGCCTGACGTTTCGGGCGAGCTACGGCGAGGGCTTCACCCCGCCGTCGGTGGGCAGCATCGGCGCCGCCCTGCCCGGCGAACTTCCGCTGACCATCGCGGACCCGCGTCGCAACCAATCCTACACCGTCGCCGACACGGTCACTGGCGGCAACCCGGGCCTGGCACCCGAAACTTCGCAGAGCTTCAATTATGGCGTCGTGTTCCAGCCGCGCTGGCTCACGGGCTTCCGGATCAGCGCGGATTTTTACCGCATCGAGAAGCAGGATCGCATCGTCAATTTGTCCACGACCACCCTGCTGGCGAACGAATCCCTGATGCCCGCCGAGCGGATCACGCGGGCCGCACCGACCGCCGCCGACACCGCCGCCGGCCGCCCCGGCGTGATCACCTTCCTCGACCTCACGCCGATTAACTCCACCGAGCTGCTGACCGAGGGCATGGACGTGAACGCGAGCTACCGGTTTGTGCTCCGCGAAAACCGTTTCGAGGTGAGCGCACTCGGCACCTTCGTGGACAAATACAGAACGCAGCTGGCCATCGGACAGCCCTCGCGCGAGGACGTCGGCTGGCCCTACCGGACGGCGAATGCCCCGCTGAAGCGCCGCGGCAACGCCCGCGTGTTCTGGAGCCGCCAGGCTTTCACGGCGGGGGTGACTTGGCGCTACCTTGACTCCTACCGCATCACCACGTCGCCCGCCGTCGATCTCGTCACCGGCGGTCGTGTGGCCGGTTCCTCGGAGTTCGACGTCCAGGCGAGCTACAGTTTTTCATCCCGCGGACGGCCCGGGGCGTTTCGCTGGCTGGATCGCACCAAGATCACGATCGGCGCGAGCAACGTGTTGGATCGTGACGTGCCGTTTTACTTCACCGGCATCGCCAACACCGGGATTGCCGGGCTCTACTATAGCCCGCTCAGCGATCCGATGCAGCGCTTCGTCTACATGACCGTGAAGAAAAGTTTTTGACAGCAAACCTTGGCCCGCTGCGGACATCTCATCTTCCGATTTCAATGACACCCGATTCGCAAGGTAGGAGCCCGCTTGCGGGCGATTCCGGCACCTGTCCGCAGACGACGCCACATCCCATCGCGCGCAAGCGCGCTCCTACCTCAACCCCGTTTCCGCGACTGCTCGCGCTGCTCCTCGCCGCCGCGCCCGCGTGGTCCGCCGAACCGCGCACCTTTGAGCGCATGCAGCTCTTGGAGACCAAGGGCGAGACCTCGGCCGGCGTGAGCCTCGGCGACATCGATCGCGACGGGGACCTCGACATCGTGCTGGCGAAAGGCCGCCACTGGCCGCTCGACAACCTCATTCTCCGCAACGACGGGAAGGGAAATTTCATCACGGGCAAACTTCCCGCCGAAGCCGACCGCACCTACTCCGCGGCCCTGGCCGATCTCGATGGCGACGGCTCCCTCGATTTGGTGGTCAGCAACGATCGCCCCGACCGCAAGGTGATCTACTTGAACGACGGTCGCGGCGGCTTTCGGCCTGCCGGCACCTTCGGCCGTCCCGAATGGTCCACCCGCTACATCACCCTCGCCGATCTCAACGGTGACGGGCGCCCGGACATCGTCGTGGCCAATCGCTCCAGCAACCCGGAGAAACCCGTGCCGTGCTTCGTGTGCCTCAACGACGGCAAGGGCGGCTTCCCGACCGAGCTCCCGCTCCCGACCCAGTCCGCGACGATCATCGTCGCCGCCGATTTGGACGGGGATGGGAAGATCGATTTGTTCGTGCCGCACCGGGACGGCGGGCAAAGCCTGATTTTCTGGAACGACGGCACCGGGAAATTCCCGGCGGCGCCCGTTCCGGTCGGCCCGAAGCCATCGTCCGTGCGCGCCGCCGTGGCCGCCGACCTCGATGGCGACGGCCACCTCGATCTCGTGACGGGGGACGCCCAGACCGGAATGTTTGTTCAGCGCGGCGAAGGCCGGCGATCGTTTGCCGCTCCGGTCGCCCTCGGTGAAAAATCCGGCGCGCCGTATTCGATCGGCGTCATGGATCTGAATCGCGACGGAAAACTCGACCTCGTCGTCGGCCGGCAGGCCGCCCGTGGCTCCGTTTTCTTTAACCAAAGCAGTCCGCAGACGTTGCACTTTACGGACACCGCGTGGGGCGACGGCAAGGGTGCAGTCTACGGTGTGGCGCTCGGCGACCTCGACGGCGACGGCTGGCCCGACATCGCCGCCGCCCGCTCGGAGGCCCCGAACGGCATTTGGTTCAACGGTCCTCAAACGAGCAAGTAATTCACCTCGCACCGGTTGCCGGGCATTGATCCTCCACCTCTCCGCCTTCATCAAACGCATCCGTAGGACCGCCACCCCAACTCTCCTCGTGTCCTTCCCGCTTGCTCGTTTCCACCCGTGAACGCCGTCAGTATCTTTAACGACGTGATCGGCCCCGTCATGCGCGGGCCTTCGAGTTCGCACTGCGCGGCGGCGCTGCGCATCGGGCGTCTCGCGCGCGATCTGATGGACGGCGAGATCACCCACGTCCTCGTCGAATTTGACCGCGAGGGATCGCTGCCGCTGACCCACGAGAGCCAGGGCTCGGACATGGGCCTCTTCGGCGGCTTGCTGGGTTGGGAGGCCGACGATGAGCGGCTGCCAGACTCCCCGCAGGCGCTGGCGGATGCGGGAGTCACGATTCGCATCGAGACCGTCGATGTCGGCGATCCGCATCCCAACACCTACCGACTCAAGCTGCGCAACGCGCGCGAGCAGCACACCCTCATCGCGATTTCGACGGGCGGCGGGATGATGGAAATCATCAGCGTGGACGGCGTGCCGATGAAAATGGACGGCGGCTATCACGAGACGCTGATCTGGCAGCCAAAGGGTTTGGTCGCGGACTTTGAGGCCGACGAGGTCGTTGTGCATGACGTGGGTGCGAACCAAATCATCCAGGTGAAGGCGGCCCAGTTTGTTTCCACGACGGGCCTGAAGACAACCGCGGTGAAGCGGCTCGCGCCGGTGCTGCCCGTTCCGTCGGGAAAAAATCTGCGCGTGCCGTTCACGAGTTGCGCGGAGATGCTCGCCTGCGACGGCGACAAAAACACGCCGCTCTGGAAACTCGCCGCGCACTATGAAATGGCGCGGGGCAATTTCACGGAACGCGAGGTCATCGAAAAGATGATCGGCATCGTGCGCATCCTCCGCCGCTCGATCGCGAGCGGCATCGCGGGCACGACTTACCAAGACCGCGTGCTCGGGCACCAGAGCGGACGTTTCAAGCAACTGCTCGACGCGGGACGCCTGCTCGATGGCGGCGCACTGAACCGCATCGTGCTCTACGTGACGGCGCTGATGGAGGTGAAGAGTTCCATGGGCGTCATCGTCGCCGCGCCGACCGCCGGCGCCTGCGCAGCGCTGCCCGGCGCGGTGATCGGGATGGCCGAGGCGATGGGCAAGACGGAGGAAGACATGGCCAAGGCGATGCTCGCGAGCGGCCTGATCGGCGTGTTCATCGCGACGCGCTGGACCTTCGCAGCGGAAGTTGGCGGCTGCCAGGCGGAGGGAGGCTCGGCCGCGGCGATGGCGGCGGGCGCGCTCGTGACGATGGCAGGCGGCACGCTGCAACAATCCGTCGCCGCGTCGTCACTCGCGTTTCAGTCGATGCTCGGGCTGATTTGCGATCCGATCGCCAACCGCGTCGAAGCGCCGTGCCTCGGGAAAAACGTGATGGCGGCGAGCAACGCCGTCTCGTGCGCGAACATGGCGCTCGCCGATTTCGATCCACTCATTCCGTTCGACCAAGTCGTCGACGCCGCGAGGAACGTTGCCGCCATGATGCCCCGCGAGCACCGCTGCACGTCCTTGGGCGGTCTCGCGATCACACCCGCCTCGCTCGCCATCGAGCGCCGGCTCGGCGAACTCAAAACGAAGTCCTGCGGCACGGGCTGCGGGAGTTGCCGCTGATTTCAAGGCATGAACCTGGCGCGATTCGCCCTTTTCTTTTTTGCCTCGGCGGTGCTCGCCGCGGATCGGCCCGCGCTCCCGGCCGCGCACACCGCGCGCGACATCGAAGGCTGGATCGTGCGCGTCGACGACCGGTTGCTCACCGGCACCGGGGCAGCCCTCGGCGAGCGCGCGCTGAAACTCCTCCAGGCCCGTCTCGTCGCGATCACGTTCGTCGTCCCGGAGCCGGCGTTGGCTAAATTACGCGCGGTGACCCTCCAACTTGATCGCGACCACGGCGAGCTTCGCCCGATGCAGTATCACCCGAGCCGCGGTTGGCTGAAAGAAAAGGGCTACAGCGAAGCCCTCGCCAAATGCGTGCATATCCCCTCGGCCGAGGGATTCCTCGCCCCGTTCGATCTCCACCGCATGCCGTGGGTCGTGCTGCACGAACTCGCCCACGCCTACCACGACCAAGTGCTCGGCTTCGACGAGCCGCGCCTCTTGGCGGCGTGGCAGAAATTTCGCGACAGCGGCAATTACAAGAGCGTCCTCACCAGCTACGGCGCGATGCGCGAACACTACGGGCTCAACAACGTGAAAGAGTTCTTCGCCGAGCTGACCGAGAGCTACTTCGGCTCAAATGATTTTTTCCCGTTCGTCGCCGGTGAGCTCAAACAGGCGGAGCCCGGGATCTTCGCCCTGATGGGCGAAATCTGGGGGCCACTGCCCAGCAACGCCAAGCCACCCCGCACTCGGTTGCCCTAGTCCGCTCAACGTCCACGCGCGTTGTGCCGGCCCCGTCGTGTGAAAGTCCGCCTCTCCCGGCTCGCCGCACTCGCCATGACCGCGTGCTTTTCTATCTCAACGCCTTCATCAACTGGCCCGGCCACGACGCCTTCAAAACCTACCGTCCCCAGTCGACGCTCCGCACCGCGAGCGGCGGAGGAGTAGCGCACCCCACCGGCACGCCGCGCCCCGATCCGTCGAACGCCGACTTTCGCGATTGGTGGTCCGAAGTCGTCGCCCACGCCAACCGCTCGGCCCCGCTCGGCGGCGTCTTCGTCGACGCGCTCCCGCAGGCGCTCGCTCCCGCACTCGCCCAACACGTCGGCGACGCCAAAGCCCGCGCCATCGTCGCAAATCTGCCTGCCTTGCAAAGAACGCTTCTCTCCGCGCGTTTTCTCAGTCTAGTTTTCGGCCGCCATGCCCCTCCCCGCCGTCACCCGCCGCCGCTTCCTCCAAAACTCTGCGCTGCTCGCCGCCGCCCCGCTGATCCTCCCCAGCCGCGTCTGGTCGCAGGAGACCGCCCCGAGCAAGCGCCACACGATTGGCTGCATCGGCATGGGCAAACAGATGAAGGGCCACCTCGGCGCCTTCATCGGCCGCGATGATGTGCAGGTGCTCGCCGTGTGCGATGTCGACACCACGCGCCGCGAGGCCGCGAAAAAGCGCGTCGACGACGCCTACGCCAAGAAGGCCGACGCCGGCTACAAAGCCTGCGACGCCTACAACGATTTCCGCGAGGTGATCGCGCGCAAGGACATCGACATCGTCGTCATCGCCACGCCCGACCAGTGGCACGCCTACATCGCCATCGCCGCCGTGCGCGCGGGCAAGGACGTGTATTGCGAAAAGCCGCTCACCTACAATATCCGCGAGGCCGTCGAGCTCGTGAAGGAGGTCCGCAAGGCCAACCGCGTTTTCCAGACCGGCTCGCAGCAGCGCTCCTCGAAGGAGTTTCGCATCGCCTGCGAACTCGTGCGCAACGGCGTGCTCGGCCGCGTGAGCGCCATCAACGTCTCCTTCGGCGATCCGGCCAAGCCCTACACGCAGCCAGCCGAGGAAATGGAGCCCGGCCTTGATTGGAAGATGTGGTGCGGCCCGGGCCCGCTTGTCGGCTACAGCCCGTTTCTCTGCCCGCGCGGCGTGCACGACAATTTCCCGGACTGGCGCAAGACCTGGGAATTCGGCGGCGGCATGATCACCGACTGGGGCGCGCACCACATCGACATCTCGCAGTGGGCGCTCGGCATGGATGGCAACGGCCCCGTCGAGGTCCGTGCGCCGAAGGATTGGGAGACCGCCAAGCGCGGCGCGCAGCTCGTCTATGCCGACGGCACCGTGCTCACGCACGTCCGCGGCAAGGGCGTCTCCTTCTACGGCACCGAGGGCACCGTGCATGTGAACCGCGGCAAGTTCGAGTTGGTGATGGGCGAGAAGACCGTGCACAAATTCTGGGACCGCGAAATCGACAAGGGCACCTCGATGGAGCGCGAGGTCACGCTCACCGAGCGCGAGTATCTGGCCGACGCCAAGGTGAAGCTCTACAACAGCAAGACCCACTTCCAGGATTTCCTCGACTGCGTGGTCTCCCGCAAGCGCCCGATCTGCGACGTCGAGGTCGGCGCGAGCAGCGTCATCGCGTGCCACGTGATGAACTTCGCCTACCGCTACGGCGCGAACGCCAAGTGGAACCCCGCAAAGAACCGCTTCGCCAGCGGCGGCGACTCATCCTGGCTCACCCGCGACAAGTATCGCGACGGCTGGAAGGTCTGAGCATGCCCGCCTCCGTGCGCTTCGGGGCGCTCCTTCTCGCCTTGGCGACGGCGCCGGGCATTCTCGCGCAGTCCGCCGATTGGTCGACCTACCTCGGCGACAAGCACCGCGCCAACTGGTCGCCGCTGCAGCAGATTGATCGCGGCAACGTCGCGCAGCTCAAGGTCGCGTGGACCTACGACACGGGCGAAAAGGGCGAATACCAGTGCAACAATCTTGTCGTCGGGGGTGTGCTCTACACCGCCACGTCGAATCGCATCGTGATCGCGCTCGATGCCGCGACCGGCCACGAGCTGTGGAAATGGGATCCCGCCTCGGCGCGCTCCGGCACGGGCGGGCGGCGGCAGCGCGGCCTCGTGTGGTGGCAAAACGAATCCGGCGGCGAGCGCCGCCTCTTCACCGCCGCGGGCAATTTTCTCTTCGCCCTCGATCCGCAGACGGGCCGTCTCATCGAGAGTTTTGCCGACAAAGGCGTGCTCGCGCTCACCACCGGCACCGTGAGCGACGATTCACACGTCACCGGCCTCAACACGCCCGGCGTGATCTACAAGGATTCGCTCATCCTCGGCGGCTTCGGCGGGCCCGGCGCGGTCCGCGCGTTTGACGTCCGCACCGGCGCGCGTCGCTGGATTTTCCACCTCATCCCGCGCCCCGGCGAGGTTGGCCACGACACCTGGCCGGCCGACGCATGGAAGACCGCCACCGGCGCGATGCCCTGGTGCGGCCAGTCGCTCGATGAGGCGCGCGGCATCGTCTATGTCTCGACGAAAACCGCCGAGCCCGATTTCTACGGCGGCTACCGGCACGGCGAGAATCTCTTCGCCAACAGCCTCGTCGCCCTCGACGCCACGACCGGCAAGCGCCTCTGGCATTTCCAGATCGTGCACCACGACCTCCTCGACAAGGATCTGCCCTGCGCGCCGATTCTGCTCACGGTCACGCACGGCGGAAAAAAAATCGACGCCGTCGCGCAGGGCACCAAGCACGGCCAGCTCTTCGTCTTCAACCGCGTGACCGGCGAGCCGCTCTGGCCGATCGAGGAGAAGCCCGTGCCGCAGTCCGATCTGCGCGGCGAGCAGGCGTGGCCCACGCAGCCGTTTCCGACGAAACCCGCGCCGCTCATGCGCCAGCGTTACACCGAGGCCGAGGTCTCCACCGTCTCGCCCGAGGCCCGCGCGCTCACGACGGACCGCATCAGGATTTCGCCTAACTTCGGACCGTTCCCCGCGCCGAGCCTGAAGGAGACGATCATGTTTCCCGGCTTCGACGGCGGCATGGAATGGGGCGGCGGCGCCGTCGATCCTTCCGGCACCTACTACGTCAACGTGAACGAAATCCCGTGGATTGTGCAGATGGTGGAGACCCGCCGCGCCGATGGCACACCGCTTCCCCGCGGCGAGCGTGACTACCTGATCCACTGCGCCGCGTGCCACGGCGTCGACCGCGGCGGCCTGCCGCTCGCGGGCTTTCCCTCGTTGCGCGACGTCGCCCAGCGCCGCACCCGCGACGAAATCACGAAGATCACCAAGACCGGCCTCGGCCGCATGCCGGCGTTCGACAAGATCCCTGATGCGCAGCGCGACGCCATCCTCGCCTACGTGCTCGGCGAAACCGCGTCCACCGGCCGGCCCGATGAGGCCGCGCCCGTGAAAGCGAAAACGAAAGCCAAGGGCAAGGCGCCCGCCGCGGCCGACTCCGCCAACTCGCCCCCGTATGCCTTTGGCGGATTCCGCCGCTGGCAGGATCAGGAAGGCTATCCCGCCATCGCGCCGCCGTGGGGCACGCTCAACGCCGTCGACCTCAACACCGGCGAGATCAAGTGGAAGGTCCCGCTCGGCGAATACAAGGCGCTCACCGCGCGCGGCGTCCCGCCGACCGGCACGGAAAACTACGGCGGCCCCGTCGCCACCGCCGGCGGCCTGCTCTTCATCGCCGCCAGCGCCGACGAGACGATCCGCGCCTTCGATCAGTCGACAGGCAAGATCCTCTGGTCCGGGCCGCTGCCCTTCACGGGCAACGCCACGCCGAGCACCTACATGGTCGCGGGCCGGCAATACGTCGCGATCTCCGCCGGCGGCGGCAAGTCGGGCCGGCCCGCGGGGGGCAGCATCGTGGCCTTCGCCCTGCCCGCGCCATAAAGGGACCCGCCTACAGGCGCGCCGATGGCGTTATTGCGAATTAAGCGCAAACACGACGCCACCTGCTTCCTCGAATTCGCGACGATACTCCGTGCCTACGATATCTACGTTCACAACCGGCGTGACCCGCCCAAGCCCGGTTAGCCCGGCGCGAAACCGTTAGCGAGTGGCCGCCCGATATTCGGCGCGACTTCGCAACGCGGACCGCTTGGGCTCTCGCGGTGAATTCACCTTAAGCCGCCTTATCCTCATTCTTCCTCCCATGCCCCACCGCCCCTCGTCTCTGGCCCGCCGCTGCGCCCATTTGGTATTCGTCGTTGGGCTCACGCTCGCGTGCTCCGTCGCCTTCGCGGCCACCGCGATCACCGCGTCCGCCGACCCGCTCAATCCGGATTTTTCCGCGCACCAAAAAACCTACCCGTGGACGCTCACGCCGGAATTTCTCGCGCGGACCTCGAAGTCCCAAGCGAAGAGCAATCTCTACGAGGAAAAGGTCGCGCCGGTCGTGTTACCCGAACTCCTCCGCCTGACCGACGGCACGCCCGTCACCACCAAGGCCCTCTGGGAAACGCGCCGCCGCCCCGAGTTGCTCGCGCTGTTCGAGAGTGAAGTTTACGGCATCGCCCCGCCCAAGCCCGCCGGCCTAACCTTCCGTGTCACCGCGACGGATCCGCAGGCGCTCGGCGGCGCGGCCACGCTCAAACGCATCACGATCAGTTTCCCCGTCGGCCCCGAGACGTTTTCGTTTCCGCTCACGCTCTTCGTGCCCAACCGCCGCGCCGGCAAAGCCCCGGTGTTTCTGCTCCTCAATCACCGCGGCGCCGACAACACCGATCCCACGCGCAAGGTCCGTTCCGATTTCTGGCCCGCCGAGTATGCCATCGCCCGCGGCTACGCGATGGCCGCGATCAACGTCGCCGCCGACGTGGATCCCGATGTGAAGCAGGGTGTCACGACCGGCGTTCGTCACTTCTATCGCACGCATCACCCGAAGGCCGCGTCGTTCACCTGGGCCACGCTCTCCGCCTGGGCCTGGGCTGGCTCGCGCGCCGTCGATTATTTCGAGACCGACTCCGATCTCGATCTCGCGCGTATCGCCGTCATCGGCCACTCGCGCACGGGCAAGACGTCACTCTGGGCCGGAGCGCAGGACACGCGTTTCGCCCTCACCTGCCTGAGCGGCGCCGGCGAAGGCGGTCCCTCGCTCGCGCGCCGCAATTTCGGCGAAACCCTCCACGCGGTCGCGACGAACTTCCCCCACTGGTTCACGCCGAAATACACCACGTATGGCAACAAAGTGGATGCGCTCCCCGTCGATACTCACCAGCTCATCGCTCTCGTCGCCCCGCGCGGTTACCACGCCGGCGAAGCCACCCTCGACGTCCACGCCGACCCACGCGGCTCCTGGCTCGCGCTCGTCGCAGCTCAACCCGCCTGGGCGCTCTACGGCCTCACCCGCCCCGCCCCGCGCGAGATGCCCCTCGTCCACGCGCCCTACACCGACGGCCCGCTCGCTAACCACATGCGCGAGGGCGTCCACAACCTCACCGCCTACAATTGGAAATGCTTCCTCGATCACGCCGACACGCTGTTCGCCCGGAAGTAATCTCACGTCTCCGTCCCCGTCGTCGCGCTCCCCGCCATGCGCCTGCGCCTCCCTCTCGTGTTCACCTCCGCTCTCCTCGCGGTCGCATTTTTCGCCGCCTCCCCCACGTCGGCCGGCGCCGCCAGCGCACCCGCGCCCGGAGCCGCACGCCCGAACATCCTCTGGATCACCTGCGAGGACACGAGCCCGCACCTCGGCGCTTACGGCGACACCTTCGCCGTCACGCCGAACCTCGATGCCTTCGCGCGGGAGAGCGTGCGCTACACGCAGGCGTTTGCCTACACCGGCGTCTGCGCGCCCAGCCGTTCCTGCCTCATCACCGGCGTGTATCCCCTTCGCTTGGGCTCGCACCACATGCGCTCCACCGCGCGGCTGCCCGCCGAGGTGAAACCGTTCCCCACCTACCTCCGCGCCGCCGGCTACTACGCGTCGAACAACGTGAAGGAGGACTACAACTTCGCCACCCCGCGCGGCTCGTGGGACGAATCTTCCAACCAAGCCCACTGGCGCAAACGCGCGCTCGGCCAGCCGTTCTTCTCCGTCTTCAACTTCACCGTCACGCACCAAAGCCAGATTTTCTGCGACGAGGCTACCTACGCGAAGAACACCCGCCGCCTCACGCCCGCCCAGCGCCGCGATCCGGCGCGCGTCACCGTTCCGCTCTTCCATCCCGACACGCCCGAGTTCCGCGCGGAGTGGGCGCGCCACTACGAGAACGTCACCGCGATGGACTATCAGGTCGGTGACCTGCTCGCCGAGCTCGAGCGCGACGGCCTCGCCGAGGACACGATCGTGTTCTTCTTCTCCGACCACGGCACCGGCATGCCCGGCGTGAAGATGTGGGCCTGGGGCCCGAGTCTCCACGTGCCGCTCATGGTGAGCTTCCCGAAAAAATGGGCGCACCTCGCGCCTGCCGCCGCCGGCACGACGACCGACCGCATGGTCAGCTTCGTCGATTTCGCGCCCACCGTGTTGAGCCTCGCCGGCATCGCCGCGCCCGCGCATTTCCAAGGCCACGCATTTCTCGGCGCCGCCACCGCCGCGCCGCGCGAATTCGTTTTCGGCGGCAAAGACCGCCAGGGCGAGGCCGTCGATCTCGTCCGCTACGTGCGTGACGGACGCTTCCAGTATCTGCGCAACTTTCACCCGCACGTGCCGCACGCCCAGTTCATGAGCTACAACTGGCAGCACGCCAGCATGCGCACGTGGGAGCAGCTTCACCGCGACGGCAAACTGACGGGCCCGCCCGCGCGCTTCTTCGCCCCGCGCAAACCCGTCGAGGAGCTCTACGACGTGCGCACCGACCCCTGGCAGGTGCGCAATCTCGCCGCCGATCCCGCCTACGTCCGCGACCTCGCCCGCCTCCGCGCCGAGCTCGCCGCGCAGATGCACGCCGCCGGCGACCTCGGCCTGCTGCCCGAGAGCGAGCTGCACGCGCGCTCCGCCGCCAGTTCGCCCTACGCGATCGCCACCGACGCCCGCCTCAATCCCCTCGCCGCGCTCCAGCGCGCCGCCGATCTCGCCGGCCGCATGGATCCGCGCGCCGTGCCGGAGCTCATCATGCT
>JANOCA010000569.1:0-4674 GCA_031411915.1 Opitutaceae bacterium | reverse complement strand
CGAAACCCGCCGCGAGCAGGCCATCGCCGCCGGCTGGGATCTCGTCGTGGTGGACGAGGCGCATCACCTCGATTGGACGCCCGAGCGTGCGAGCCCCAGCTACGCGCTCGTCGAGCGGCTGGCGGCGATCAGCGCCGGCCTGCTGCTGCTCACGGCGACACCGACGCAGCTCGGGCTCACGGGCCACTTCGCGCGCCTGCGGCTCCTCGATCCGCATCGTTACGCCGATCTCGAGAAATTCCGCGCCGAGGCCGAGGGCTTCGGGGCCGTCGCCGCCGTCGCGGAAAAGATCATCGAGCGCCAGCCGCTCGCGGCCGCCGACCGCGCCGCGCTGGAAAAAATCTTCCACCGCGATCCCGCGCGGCTCGCGGCGCACCTCGACGCGCTCGCCGCGGGCAAGGCCGGCGCGCGCGAGGCGCTGCTCCAGACGCTCCTCGATCAGCATGGCACCGGGCGCGTGGTGTTTCGCAACACCCGCGCGGCGATGACCGGGTTTCCGCGCCGGCAGTTCTGCCCCGTGCCGCTCGACGCCGGCGGCAACCTCACCTTCCTCGCCCGCATCGCCCGCGAACTCCAAGCCGAGGAAAACGGCACCGACGCCGGGATCCGCTACGCGTTCAAGGAAGACCCGCGCATCGACTGGCTCGTCGCCTTCCTCCTCGAGGACCGCGCGCGCAAGGTCCTCCTCATCTGCAAGAGCCAGCGCAAGGCCGCCGCGATCGAGGCGGCGCTGAAGGAAAAGACCAACGTGAGCATCGGCCTTTTTCACGAGGGCCTGCCGCTCGTGCAACGCGACCGCCAGGCCGCGTGGTTCGCCGAGCTGGGCGGCGCGCAGCTCCTCCTTTGCTCCGAGATCGGCAGCGAGGGCCGCAATTTCCAATTCGCGCACGATCTCGTGCTCTTCGATCTGCCGCTCAACCCCGGCCTGCTCGAGCAGCGCATCGGCCGCCTCGATCGCATCGGGCAGACGCAGACAATCCGCCTCCATGCGCCGCACCTCGCGGGCAGCGCCGATGCGTGCGTGGTCGCGTGGTATCACCGCGGGCTCGATGCCTTCGAGACCTCGCTGGCCGGAGGGAACGACTACCAGGACGCCTTCAAGGATCGCCTGCTCGCGGTCGCGCTGGCGCACGACGGGGAAAACGCCGCGGACCTCGACGCGCTGATCGCCGAAACGATCGCCTTCCGCGCCACGCTCTCCGAAAAGATGCGCCGCGGTCGCGACCGCCTGCTCGAGCTCAACTCCTTCAACCGCGAGGCCGCCGAGCGCGTGCTCGCGCGCGTCCGCGCCGCCGACGCCGATCCGTTTCTGCGCACATTCCTCCTCGCGCTGCTCGATCACTTCGGCGTGCGCGTGAAGGAGCACGAGGAGGGCGATGTCTTCCTCGACCCGAGCCACGCCTACATCGAGGGTTTCCCGTCCATCCCGGCTGATGGGATGCTCGCGACCTTCGATCGCCGCCGCGCCATCGTGCGCGAAGACATCCGCTTCCTCTCCGCCGATCACGCGCTCGTGCAGGACGCCATCGATCTCCTCATCGATTCGCCCGCGGGCACGACGGCCTTCGGTCGCATCGTGACCGACGAGCCGAACCTCCTCATCGAGGCCGTCTTCGTGCTTGAGGCCGTCGCCGACACCCGCTGGCAGGTCGATCGTTTCCTCGCACCCACGCCCGTGCGCATCGTCGTCGATATACGCGGCGCCGATCTCACGGACGAGCGCAAGGTCGCGACCCTCGCGGCGGATTTCGAGGACGAGCCGCCGCACCGCTTCCTCGAGCAGCGCAGCTTCAACGCCGGCGTGCTCAAGCGCCTCGTCGACGCCGCGACCAAGTTTGCGGAGACGCGAACACGCGCACTCACCACCGCCGCCCAGGAACGCGCCACCACGACGCTCCAGGCCGAGATCCAGCGCCTCGTCGATCTCCGGCGCGTCAACGATCTCATCCACCCCGAGGAAATCACGCTCGCCGAGGAGCAGCTCACCCGCATCGGCGCCGCCATCGGCACCGCGCGCCTGCGGCTCGACTCGATCCGCGTGATCCTGGAGGGCGAGCGGGCGGGCGATTGAGTTTTTCGTCTTTGCCGGGGCCGTTGCGCCGGTATCCTCGCCCGACTCCCGCCGTCTGGCCCGATGCCCTGCGCGCCCATGTCCGCCCACCCCTTCGCCCCCGTTCCCCACCTGCTCCCGCTCATCTTTGTCTTGGGCATGCTCGCATGCGGCGGCCGCGCGATGGCGCAGGAGGAGGAATCCTCGTTCCTCGAGCCCGTCGTGTTTTTCCCGCCGACTCCGCCCATCATCGGCGCGCCAATCGCGAATCAGGCGACCGGTTATCCGCGGTCCATCCATGGCCGGCGCATGACGCCGCCGGACGGCATGGCGGCCTTTGTGGCCGAGCCGTTTTACCCGGCGCTGAGCACACGTCTCTTCGTGCCGAAGCTCAGCAAGTCCATCGAGGTGCGTCTCCACGCCTACCGCACATCGCGCGATCAGGAGACGAGCCTCCTGCTCAATCAACTCGGGCCCAACGACGCCGCGACCGACTCCATCGACGAGGCTGCGCTGCGCGCGTTCGCCGCCGAGCAAACACCCCGCCTGGCCGCGCTTGAGCTGGAGGCGGAGAGGTTGCGCGTGGACCTGATCTCCGACTGGTTCTGGCGCAATCGCATCGACTGGAACAACAGCCGCCGCTGGAAACTCGATCCGCGCAAGGGCCACACGGATGCGGCTGAGGCCGAGGCGCAGTTCCAAGTCGTGCGCGCCGCCGCCTACTATCAGGCGGGCCTGCTCCCCGCCCAGCGCGGGCTGCTGCGCGAGCTCGCGATCGAGCTCCAGGATGGGGCGCGCAGGGCCCGCGGCCAGCCCGGCAACCGCGCCGATAGCGATGCGATCTTCTTTTCCCCGGAGACCACCCGTTTCCGCCTTCCGCCGAACGCCTCGCCCCGGCTGCGCGAGCGCCTCGGCGCCTACAACGGCCGCAAGGCTGTCCTCAAACGCGAGCTGCATGACACGGTCATTGCCCAAGATCGCGCCGGCGGCTCGAGCCGCGCCACCGCCTACGAGGCGCTGGCTGACAAGCAGTGGCCGGAGATCGTCGCGCTTGAGCAGCTCGCCGAGGAGATGCGCACCGAACTCTCCGGCCGGCTCACGCCCGCCCCGCCACCGGCGCCCCCGTGGGTGCCAGCCCGGCTCATCGAGGAGATCCATAGCTACAACGCCGACCGCGAGGTGTATTTCACGGAGATGAAACTCCACGCCGACCAAGCCGCCGCGCAGGTGCCCCACGAGGTCGATGACGAAGGCGGCGAGAGCCGGTTCCGCGCGAAGCAGGTGGAGGTGCGCCGAGCCGCGATGCTCGAATTCCGGCGCCTCCAGGCCGAGCGTTACGACAAACTGGAACTCCGCTACAAGGGCATCCGCGAAAGCCTCTCGATCATCTCCCAGAATCAGGTCGATCGGAAAACCGGGCAACCGCTCAACGCCGACACGCTGCTCCGCGTCCACTCGGCCTCGCTGGCGGAGTTCGACACCTTCGGCCGCGAATCCGTGCTCTACACGCACTACCGGATCGCGATGCTGCAACCCGGGCTCTCCCCCGAGCAGCGCCGCCTGCTCTTCGGCTACGCGCTCATGGGACTCGCGCAGCCGCTGCCCTACGGCGAGGTGATGCCGCAGAGCACAGCCAAGCGGCCTTATGCCACGCCCTAGTGCAGCGACCCGCCGATATCGTGACATGTCATCTCAGCCAAGTTAGCCCGTGTAGCCCTGCTCGTGAGAGCAGGGACCGACGGGAACTGGAATGGCCAATCGTCCCGCCTCTCACGAGGCGGGCTACACCGAACCGGGGATGTCACGTTTTCCATGGGTTCTTGCCTTAGGGTCGTCCAAAAAAATGGGGTCGGCTCGCCGAGCCGGCCTGGGTTCAAGGATGATGCGCCGCTCAAACTCAGGGCGCCTCGGAAAGCCGCCCCCTCTCGGCATTTTTTGCACCGCCGCCGTTCACCGCAAACCGCTTGGCCTTGCGCCGAGTTGCAGCCAGCGTCCCGCCTCGTTCCTTCGACCTTTCCCCGCATGAAGACCCTCCGCGCCCTCCCTCTTGCCCTCGCTCTCGTCGTCGCCTTGGCGGCCGCCGACGCCCCGACCCCGCAGCTGCCGCCGCGCGTGAAGGCACCCACCGACACCGCGCAGTTCCGACGCTTCGTGCTCGAGAACGGCATGCGCGTGCTCCTCGTGTCCGACACGAAGTTCAACAAGTCCGGCGCCGCGCTCGTTGTGCCCATCGGCGCGGGCGACGATCCCGTGGACCGCGAGGGCATGGCGCACTTCCTCGAGCACATGCTGTTTCTCGGCACGGAGAAATATCCCGACGCCAACGCGTATGGGAATTTCATGCAGACCAACGGCGGCTACAACAACGCCTACACCGCCTCGGACCACACCAACTATCAGTTCGAGGTGCGCCACGAGGCCTTCGCGGAGGGCGTGGATCGGCTGGCTCAGTTCTTCATCGCGCCGCTATTCACGCCCGAGTTCACCGGCCGCGAGATCAACGCCGTGCACAATGAGGCGATGCGCCACGTGCAGAACGACCTGCGCCGCCGCTTCCTCGTCGCCGCCGAGCTTTACGCGCCCGGCAGCCCGGAGAACAAGTTCGGCACCGGCAACAAGGACAC
>JANOCA010000568.1:0-3596 GCA_031411915.1 Opitutaceae bacterium | reverse complement strand
CCGAGACGCTGCGGCTGAGGTGGGGCGCCGACGCCGGCGATCCGGTCGTGATCCACGCGGGCCGCATGGCGGCGGAGAAAAACTACGGGCTGCTCCTGCGGGCTTTTGCGGCGATGCGCGCAGCCAACCCGCGCTGCCGCTTTGTGCTCGTGGGCGACGGCCCGCTGCGCGCGCGGCTGCAACGCGAGCATCGTGATTTTGTTTTCCCCGGCTTCGTCCCCCGCGCCGAGCTCGCGCGCCACTACGCCTCGGCGGACATCTACATCCACGCGAGCCTCACGGAGACCTTTGGCAACGTCCTCACCGAGGCGATGGCGAGCGGGCTCGCCGTCGCGGGTTTCGACTACGCGGCCGCGCGGCAGTTCATCGTGCATGGGAAAAACGGCCTCGCCGTCCCGTGCGACTCGCCCGAGGCGCTGATCGAGGCGGCGGTGCTGCTCGCGACGGACGATTTGTTGCGCGCGCAGTTGCGGGCTGCGGCGCGACTCGCCGTCGAGTCGCAATCGTGGGAGACCGTCATCGCGCGCTTCGAGGCCGACCTCGCCGCCGCGGCGGGTGGCTCCGAAATGCGCCAGGAACCGGCGATCGCATGAGGACACGCCTGCTCATCCTCACGGCCAGCTACGGCGAAGGGCACAACGCCGCCGCCCGCGCTCTCGCCGCCGCGCACGAGGCGCTGCACGGCGAGGGCTCGGCGGAGGTGGCCGATGTGTTTTCCCTCGCGGCGCCGCGGCTGAACGAACTCGCGCGCCGCAGCTACCTCGGCCTGATCAACCGCGCGCCGCGGCTGTGGAGCGCCGTCTACGCCTGGCTCGACCGCTCGCCGCTCGCGCCGCGCCTGATGCGGCTGCTGCGCTCCGAAACGCGGGTGCTCGCGGGACTGATCGAGCGGCTCCGGCCCGACGCGATCTGC
Source organism: Opitutaceae bacterium (assembly GCA_031411915.1). Lineage (GTDB taxonomy): Bacteria > Verrucomicrobiota > Verrucomicrobiia > Opitutales > Opitutaceae > ER46. The sequence continues at coordinate 2,683 of JANOCA010000568.1, read as the reverse complement.
GCGACCTATCCCGCCTACGCCTTCATGCTGGAGAAGCTCGCGCACGAGGGCCGCGTCGAGGTGCCCTGCTTCAGCGTCGTCACCGATTCGATCAGCATCAACTCGCTCTGGTGGCGGGCCGGCGCGGCGGGATGGTTCGTGCCCAACGAGGATTCCGCCGCGGTGATGCGCGCCGCGGGGGTCGATCCGCGGCGGCTGCACGTCGCGGGGTTTCCGGTGAACCCGTTCTTCAGCGCGCACGCGGGGCGGCTGGCTCCGCCGGGCCTCGGCGCCGGCTGCACGCCGCGCGTGCTTTATATCATCAACTCCGGCACCCCCGGCTCCGCCGAGACGGCGCGTCGCCTGATCGCGGAGACGGCGTGGGATCTCACCTGCACGGTCGGGCGCGATGAGAAGCTCCGCGCCGAACTCGCGGGCCTCGCCGCCCATCGCCCGCACCCGACCTCGATCCTCGGCTGGACGAAGGAGATTCCGCGGCTGCTGATGACGCACCACGTGGTCATCAGCAAGGCGGGCGGGGCGACGACGCAGGAAGCGCTCGCCGCGCGCTGCCCGATGATCGTGAACCAGATCGTGCCGGGCCAGGAGGAGGGCAACTATGAGCTGCTGCGGCGCCATGGCATCGGCGCGCTGGCGGAGACGCCGGATGCGGTGCTCGCGGAGCTGCAGCACGCGTTCCGTGACCACGGCCGCGTGTGGGCGGCGTGGCGCGCCGCGCTCGAGCCGCTCTGCCGGCCCGATGCCGCCCGGGAGATCGCGATCGCGATCACGGCGCACGCCGAGGCCAGGATTTCACCCGAGCCTGTGCCCTTGCCGCTGCGCGCGGCTGCCGCTTCCGCATGAAGACCCTTTTCATCTTCAATCCCTGCTCGGGCCGCAACCGCCGCCGGCCCGCGCTCGCCGAGGCGATCCGCGGGTTCATCGCCGCGCGATCACTCGACGCCAAGTTCACGATGACCGAGGGGCCCGGCCATGCGACCGTGCTCGCGCGCGAGGCCGCGCTCGCGGGCCACGCGGTGGTCGTCGCCGTCGGGGGTGATGGCACCATGAACGAGGTCGCGCAGGGCCTGCTCGACACGCCCGCCGCGCTGGCGCTCGTCCCCTGCGGCTCCGGCAACGGCCTCGCCCTGCACCTCGGCCTGCCGCGCGCGCCGCTCGCGGCCCTGCAGCTCGCCGCGGGCGCCGGCGGCCGCGTGGTGGCGGTCGATACGGGAGTGGCCAACGGCAAGCCCTTCTTCAACGCGATGGGCCTCGGCTTCGACGCCGATGTGAGCCGGCGCTTCAACCGGCTCGTGCGCCGTGGCCTGCCGGCCTACGCGCGCGTCGCGTGCTCCGCGCTGCGCTCGCTGCGGTCGCAGCGCTGCACCATCACCGCCGGCCAGCGCACCGTGTCGATTGACGCGCTGCTCGTGGCCGTCGCCAACTCGGACCAATACGGCAACAACGCCCGCATCGCGCCCGGCGCGCGCATCGACGACGGCCGCCTCGATCTCGTGGCGGTCAGCGGGGGGAGTTGGTTCGGCGTCGCCGCGCTCGTGCCGCGGCTCTTCCTCGGCAACCTCGACCGCAGCCCGCTGGTCACGCGGCTGACCGGCCCGCGTTTCGTCATCGATCGCATGGCGCCGGGGCTCATCCACACCGACGGCGAGACGCACGAGGCCGGCGCGCGCGTCGAGGTCGTGGTGCGTCCCCAAAGCCTGCGCATGGTGATCCCCGCGGCCTCGGGCGCGGTCGCGCCCGCCTGCGCGGCCCCGCGCGCGCGCTTCGCGCTCCAGCTTCCATGAAGCTCAACGTCCGCACCATCATCCTCTCGGACGTGCATCTGGGCACCTCCGAATCAAAGGTTCGCGAGGTGAACCATTTTCTCCGCGAGACGCGCTGCGCGAAGCTCATCCTCAACGGCGACATCATCGACGGCTGGCAGCTCCGCCGCGGCGGGAGCTGGACCAAGGGGCACACGCGCTTCGTCCGCATCGTCCTTAAGAAACTCGAGAAGCGCGACACCGAGGTGATCTACCTTCGCGGCAACCACGACGACATCCTCGCGACCTTCCTCCCGCTGGACTTCGAGAACCTCCGCATCGTCGAGGACTACATCCACGAGACGCCGCGCGGCCGCTACCTCGTGCTGCACGGGGACATCTTCGACACGGTGACGAAGAACTTCGTCTTCCTCTCGCACCTCGGCGACTGGGGCTACCGCGCCCTGCTCAACATCAACCGCGCCTACAACGCGTGGCGGGCTTGGCGGGGCCAGGAATACTGGTCGCTCAGCCGCGCCATCAAGGCGCGGGTGAAGGAGGCGGTGAGCCACATCTCGAACTTCGAGACGCACATCGCGCGGCTCGCGCGCGAACGCGGCTGCACCGGCGTGATGTGCGGCCACATCCACACCGCCGCCGACAAGATGATCGGGGACATCCACTACTTGAACTCCGGCGACTGGGTCGAGTCCCTCACCGCCATCGTGGAGCATTGGGACGGGCGGCTGGAGCTGGTCGAGTTCACCCAATTCCTGCGGGAGCACCCGATGGACGGGGAGGACGCCGCGGAGACAGAGGCGGCGGGCGAGCTGGTGCAGGCCTGAATCAGGGGGCGGCGGATGAGGGCCGTTCAGCCCACGGGGGCGCCTGGTTTCGCCGCCGCGTGTCGATGGGCCAGGCCAGCGCCGCCGTCGCGAGGC
>JANOCA010000567.1:0-13307 GCA_031411915.1 Opitutaceae bacterium | reverse complement strand
GAGGCCGAAGGCGTGGCCGCCGTAGGTGCTGTTGGGCGTCCAGTCTTTCATCTGCTGCGGATCGAGCGTGGTCTGCGCGCCGTTGACGGCCGCGGCGAGGAGGCGGGTCGATTCGCGCGCGATGGGATCGGCGCTCGCGGGGTCGGCCATGTCGGGGTGGAACGCGAGCCAAAGGGATGTGCAGGCGCCGGCGGAGCCGCCGCTCGCGACGATGCGCGTCTTGTCGAGGTTCCACTCGGCGGCCCTGCTGCGGATGAATTGCAGCGCGCGCGCGGCGTCGTGGAGCGGGCCCTTCACGGGCGGCACGACGTTGTCGGCGGTGGCCTCGGCGATGAAGCGATACTCGACCGAAGCGACAGAGATGCCGCGCTTAAGCATTTCCGGGAGCATCGCGCTGAGGCCGCTGAGGCGGCCGCCATTTTGCCAACCTCCGCCGTGGACGAAGAAGAGCACCGGCGTGGGCGTGGCCGACTCGGCTTTCCAGAAATGGATCAGCTGCTTCGGGTGCGGACCGTAGGCGACGTCGTAGTGGGTGGGGTTGGGGAGCGGCGGGGTGGCCAGCGTGCGCTGCGCCTCGGCGGCAGGGATGTCGCGCACGTAGATCGCGCGCCAGCGGATTTCGCCGCCGTGGGTCTGGAGCATGAACGGGCCGCGCGCGGGGAAGGGCTTTCCCTTCTCCCAGAAATTCTCCATCGGCGCGCCCTCGACGACGAGGCGGGTGTTGAGCGTCACCCAAACGCGCGCGCCCACTTGGCGGATACGGACGGTGTTCCATTGGCCGAACGGTTTGTCCGCGGCCATGATGGGATCGCGGCCGAGCGTCTTCGGCGGATTGTTGAACAGGCCGCCGGAGCCGAGGTGCGGCCGGCGGTCGGGCTGCTTGGGATTGAAGGCCTGGCCCTTGTCCCAGATCTGCACCTGCGGCTGGCCGCGGAGGTAGATGCCGCTGTCGGCCTTGGCGACAGTGCGGTATTCGAGGTGCAGCTCGTAGTCGCCGAACTCCTCGTCGGTGGTCGCGTAGGGGCCGGTGCCGATGTTGACGAGCTCGCCGCGCTCGACGCGCCAGTGCTGGGCAAATTCGGCGCGCATTTTCGCGAGCATGGCGTCGCGCTTCTCGCCGGTGAGCTTTGTGACGGAGTGGGGGTTGAGGCCGTGCCATCCCGCGAGATCGCGGCCGTTGAAGATGGTGCGGAATCCCTCGGGCGGTTTCGGGTCGGCGGCGCGGAGCGCCACGAGCGGGGCGAGCAGGAGCAGGGCGGCGGCGAGGAGGGCGCGGAGGTGCATGGGGGAATCCGGGGTGGGGATGCCGAAAGAAAATCGCCATCGGCGCGGCGAGCGCAATGCGGGATTAGGACCGCGTGAGGGCGCCCTCAGTTTCTTGCAGTATCCCGCCGTCGGAACCCAGCCGTTGTTCGTAGTTCCGGCTTTGGCCGGTCCGAAACTCGCCCTGACCGCCTAAAGGCGGAACTACGAACTCGGTGCTCCAATAGATTGAGATGCGCCGACCGCGCGACGTGCGGCCGGCGAGGCGGACGGTGGCGGGCGCAACCGCCCAGCCGGGCGCGGCTCAGAACGTGCCCTTGAGGCCGAGCGTCCAGAGCGACCCGAACTCGGCGCGCTGGCGGAAATGGGCCTCGGCGGGGGTCGTGGGGCCGTGGATCTCCACGTCGTCGGTCGGGTCGTTGATGTTGCGGAGATTCGCGGAGAGCGAGAAGCGCACGATTGAATCGTCGGGTCGCCGGACTAGGCGCGGCGGGTCCGCGGGGCTTTCGCCGTCTGGATGGTGAGCGCGGGGTTGATAAATCCGGGCCGGATGGCGACATCTTGCCGGACGCCTTCGCTTTCGCGTTCGCGCCAGCGCGCGGGGGACATGCCGACGAGCCGGGAAAACACGCGGGTGAAATGATGCACCGTCGCGAAGCCCGAGAGTTCGGCGATTCGTTTCAGCTCGTAGTCCGAGTAACGGATCAACTGGGTGGCGCGGTCGACCCGGTAGTGCCAGAGAGCCTGCAACGGAGACTGACGGTGGTGCTTGAGCCAGATGTTGTGAAGGTGGCGGTAGCTGTAGTTCAAGGCCGCGCTGAGCGTGCTTTGTTCGATGATTTGGGCGCAGTTCTCCCGGAGGTAGCGCTCCATCCGGCGCACGAGGTCGTCATCTGCCGTGGAATCGAGCGCCGGCGCCGGGAGTTTCGCCGGAACTTCCCCCGGTTTCCTTTGCAACAACCGGAGCAGGAGCTGCGCAAACAGCGTTTGGCAGAGCTCGTTGGTCAACGGTCCGTGTCGTCGCGCCTCGACGTGGATCGCCTCCAGGAGAGTGACGACGCGTTCGTCGACGGTGGACTGCAGCGGGGTCAGCTTGCGGCAAGCGATGCGAAGGTTGGCGCGGTGGAGCAGGAATTTGGTATCGAGGGTCCGGACCGGTTCGGTCGGGCCGGCGGTAAGACCATGCACGAGGCCGGGCCGGATAAACAGCAGTTGTCCGGCGGAGAAGGGATGGCGGTCCGCACCGATCGCCGCTTCCCCCGTCCCGCTTACGATCAGGATCAATTGAAAATAGTCGTCATGGGCGTGTGACGGCAGGTGCCAGAGCGGCTCGTAATCGTAGCGGGCAATCCACAGCGGTTCAACGTCACGGGTGAGCAGAGTCATGGGGCGCGATATCGGACACGGTGACTCACCGAGGCGCCCAGAGACAGGGCTAACTTCACGATTGGACAAAGAAATGATCGGGCGAGGCGAAGACGCTGCTTTTCACCCCCGGGTCGGATCGCACCCTTGGCTCCGGCCTCCACCCCGCTTTCCCCGTTAGGATTTCACCCCCAGACCCATGAAGACACTCCTCTGCCATGTCCGGTTGTGCGCCGCTCTTCTCGTCGCGTTCGCCGGCTTCACATCAAGCCGCGGGGCCGAGGCCGCCGCGAGCGGCACCATCACCGGCTCGGTGAGCAACGCCGCGACCACTAATCTGCTCGAGGGCAGCCGCGTCGAGATTGCGGCGCTCGGCCTGAGCACGCTCGCCGACAACACCGGCCGCTACGTGCTGACCGGCGTGCCGGCGGGCACGCACGAGGTCGTGGCCTCCTACATCGGCCTCGATTCCATGCGCACGCAGGTGACGATCGGCGCGGGCGAGCGGGCCGTGCGAAACTTCGATCTCACCACCGGCATCTACCGGCTCGAGGGCTTCAAGGTGACCGGCGAACGCGAGGGCGGCGCGGCCGCCATCACTGCGCAGCGCAACGCGTCCAATCTCAAGAACGTCGCCGCGATGGATTCGTTCGGCAATCTGCCCAACATGAGCGCGAGCGAAGTCGCGATCAACCTGCCCGGGGTCGCGGCCAATCCCAACGAGGCCGGCATCGTGGCCGGCTTCACCATCCGCGGCATCGGCCCCGGGTTGAACACGGTGACGATGGACGGTGTGCTCCTCACCAGCCGGGACGACGGCCTGGGCCGCGCGACCCAGATCAATGTCTTTTCCAGCGCGATGTTCGAACAGATCGAACTCACCAAGGGCCATTTGCCCGACCGCAGCCCCGATTCGCTCGGCGGCACGATCAATCTGAAGAGCCGTTCGTCGCTCAGCATGAAGGAAAACCGCCGCATCACCTACAATTTCTCCGCCCGCGTGCAGCCGACTTTTACGCAGCAGGTGCCGCTCATCGACGGGCATCGCGCGCATCCGCTGGTGAATCTCGGCTATCAGGAGGTCTTCGGTGTTTTCGGGGGTGAGCGGAATCTCGGCGTGGCCGTCAACCTTTTCTACAGCGAACACGCGACCGCGTGGTTCATCACCAACCGCGATTTTCAGAATACCACGAACCAGCCCGCCTACGTCTGGGATTATCGCACGACCGACACCTACAACCCCCACTATCAGGCCAGCGCCAACGTAAAGCTCGACTACCGGCTCTCGCCCACGACCAAGATCTCGCTCAACACCTTCGCGGTCGACAACAACGAGAAATTCCGCCGCCGCTACGAGACGCGGGCTTTCACCAGCCAGACCGTCGGCACCACCGGCACCGCGGGCATTCTGCCCGGTTACACCGACCGCATCACCCAGGTGCGTGCGACGCCCAACTCCATCATCGATCTCACGATGACCGGCCCGAACAATGTGTTTGTGCGCGCCCGCGGCGTCGAACTTGGGGCGGAGCAGACGTTCGGCCCGTTGCAGCTCGACTACAAGGCCGCCGCGAACCGGACCAACGTGAACCGCGGCAACGGCAAAGGCGCCGTGCTCATCAACCGCATCAGCAATGTCGGTTGGATTCTCGATCGCACGCATTCGGATCTGCACCCCCGCTTCATCCAGACCGAGGGCCCGGACATCACGAATCCCGCCAACTACCGCCCGGCGCCCAACGGCCTGACCAACGCCAACGCCGACAATGACCGTGCCGTGAAGGAACTTCATTTCAACGCCCGCTACACCCTTCCGATCACCGCCGCCAAAACCGAGGTGAAGACCGGCGCGCTGTGGCGCGAGAATTCCGGCACCGATGACAACCGCGGCCGGCGCTGGAACTACATCGGCACCACCGCGCTCCCGGCCGACCCCTCGCTGCGCATGTATGACGAGCGCAAGACCGGCCGCCGGATCCCGCAGTGGGAAGCCTCCACGTTCATCAACGAACGCGTGCCCGTGACGCCTGCGCTGTGGCGCGAGGATGCGTATTTCTTCGAGCAGAACCGTTTCATCGGCTCCTCCGATGTGAGCGAAGCGATCACGGCGGGCTATGTCATGGCCGATGCCAGATTTGGTCGCACCGGAGTGATTGGCGGCGTGCGCATGGAGAAGACCGAGACAGAGAGCTCCGGCTACGTGCGAGTCCGCAATGGCAGCACGGCCGCCCAGCAGCTCGCCGATCCGGCGGGCTCGGCGCAGCGGGACTACGCGGGCACCCGCCGGAATCTGTCCGGCAGCTACACCAAGTCGTTTCCGAGCATCCATGTGAACCACAACCTCACGCCGAACCTCAAGGCGCGGCTGAGCTGGTCGACCGGCTTCGGTCGTCCGCCGCTTTCGAATCTCCGCCCCAACGAGACCGCCAATGAAACGGCGCAGACGCTCACCCTCAGCAATCCCAGCCTGTTGCCGCAGACGTCGGCGAACTGGGATGCCACGCTCGATTACTACTTCGAGCCCGTGGGCAATCTTTCCGTCAGCTGGTTCCACAAGACGATCAAGGACTACATCGTCTCCGGCATTAACAGCGGCACCATCGCCACGGGCACGAACAACGGCTTCAACGGCGAGTATGGTGGCTTCACCCGGCTCACGACGGCCAACGCCGGCACCGCGTTCGTGCAGGGCTGGGAGCTCAGCTATCAGCAGCAGTTCACGTTTCTGCCGGGCCTGTTGAAGGGCCTCGCCGCCTCCGGCAACTACACGGCGATCGAGACGAACGGAAACTTCGGCGGCGCGGTGTCCCGCAGCACCAACCAGGTGCCCGGGTTCATCCCGCGCACGGGCAACGTCAGTGTCTCGTGGCGCCACCGCGGCTTCAGTGTGCGCTACGGCGTCAACTACACGGGCGACTACATCACCAGTTTCACCGCCGCAAGTGTCGGCCGGAACCTCTATCGCATGAAGCGCAGTCTCACGAATCTCGGCCTCGCTTACCAAGTGCGGCCCTCCCTCACGCTCACGTGCGACGTCGCCAACCTCTACAACGAGCCCGAGGCGTTTTACCGCGGCATCCGCGACCAGATGGCGAGCACCAACATCCCCGGCACCTCGATCACCCTCGGCGTCAACGGCCGGTTCTGAGGACTTCCGCCCGCAGCTTTTTTCGGATGCGCCTGAAACTGTTCCGTCTCGCCTTGCTCTGGGTGGTGGGCGCCGTGGCCGACGCCGCCGAGCGCCCCAACATCGTCGTCATCCTCGCCGACGATGTGGGCTATTCCGACATCGGCTGTTTCGGCGGCGAGATCGCCACGCCAAATCTGGATGCGCTCGCCGCCGGCGGCCTGCGCTTCACGAATTTCTACAACTCCGCCCGCTGCTGCCCGACACGCGCCTCGCTCCTCACCGGACTCCACCCGCATCAAGCCGGCATCGGCCACATGCTCAACGACGACGGCGTGGACTCCTACCGCGGCGACCTCAGCCGCCGCAGCGTGACCATCGCCGAAGCGCTCAAGCCCGCGGGCTATCGGAACTACATCGCCGGCAAGTGGCACCTCACGCCCGGCTACAGCGCCGAGGCGCAGACGAAGCGCGACAACTGGCCGCTCCAGCGCGGCTTCGACCGCTACTACGGCACGATTCAGGGCGCCGGGAGTTTCTGGGACCCCGGCTCGCTCGTGCGCGACAACACGGTCCTCACCGTCGCCAACGATCCCGAATATCGCCCCGCCGAGTATCACTACACCGACGCGATCAGCGATCACGCCACGAAGTTCATCCGCGAGCACGCGCGCGACCACGCCCGCTCGCCGTTTTTTCTCTACGTGCCCTACACCGCACCGCACTGGCCGATGCACGCGCGCGAAAGCGACATCGCGAAACAGAAAGGCCGCTACGACGCCGGCTACGCCGCGATCCGCGCCGCGCGCTGGGCGAAGCAGAAACAACTCGGCGTGGCCGACGCAGCGTGGGGCTTCGCGCCGACGACGGGCGCCTGGGACAAGGTGGAGAACAAGGCCTTCGAGGCGCGTTGCATGGAAGTTTACGCCGCGATGCTCTCGTCGATGGACGACGGCATCGGCCGCATCGTCGCCGCGCTCAAGGCCACCGGCCAGCTCGACAACACCGTGATCCTCTATCTGCAGGACAACGGCGCGTGTGCGGAAACCAACGGCCGCGAAGGGCCCTTCACTCCGCGCGCTGCGAAACCCTCCCTTCCGCCGCTCGCGCCCGACGCGAAGCAATACGGGTTTCTTCCCGCGCAAACGCGCGACGGCTGGCCCGTGCGCAGCGGTTACGGCGTGATGCCGGGCCCGGCCGATACCTACGTCGCCTACGGCCGCGACTGGGCCAATGTCAGCAACACCCCGTTCCGCGAATACAAGCACTGGGTCCACGAAGGCGGCATCGCGACGCCCCTCATCGTGCACTGGCCGGCCGGCGTCCCCCCGGCGCGCCGCGGGAAGCTCGAAGCGCACCCCGGGCAATTGACCGATCTCATGGCCACGTGTGTGGACGTGGCCGGCGCAAATTATCCGGCTGAGTTTGCCGGCCAAAAAATCCATCCGCTGGAAGGCCACAGCCTGAAACCGATTCTGATCTCCCCATCTCCCGCGCTCTCCGTCTCTCCTTCTCCCCGTCCGCTGTTTTGGGAGCACGAGGGCAACCGTGCCGTGCGCGTCGGTTCTTGGAAGCTCGTGGCCAAATTCCCCGGCTGCTGGGAGCTCTTCGATCTCGCGACCGACCGCGCCGAGCAGCGCGATCTCGCGCCCCAGCATCCGGCGCGCGTCCGCGCGATGGCTGCGCAATATGACGCGTGGGCGAAACGGGTCGGCGTTTTGCCGTGGCCGATCGGTTCCGCCATCAAGGCGGAAGCCGCTGCGAGGAATGCCGCTGCGACGCCGAAGAAATAATCCAGTCGCAGGCCGATGCCGCGCTTTCCCAGCAACACGGGCGCACTCTCAGAACGTGCCCTTGAGGCCGAGCGTCCAGAGCGAGCCGAACTCGGCGCGCTGGCGGAAGTGGGCTTCGCTCGGGGTCGTGGGGCCGTGGATTTCCACGTCGTCGGTCGGGTCGTTGATGTTGCGGAGATTCGCGAAGACCGAGAGACGGCGCGTAAGGGAATACTCCCCGGTGAGGTCGATGTAGCTTTTCTTGCTGCCCCACGTGTAGGTGCCCGGCTCGATGCTGCGGCCGGTGACCGCGCCGCGGCGCTGGCGGCCGACATAGTTCCAGTTCATGCGGACGTTATATTTCTCGCGCGAGAGGCTGATGCCCCAGCTGCCGGTGCGCGGGATGTAGCCGTTGAAGTTGGTGGCGGCATCGCCGATCACGCGCTGGGCGCTGCCGTTGGCGAAGACCTGCACGCCGCGCGCCCAGCGCGGGAGAAACGTGAGCGCCTGGCGGTAGTTCACGTCGATGCCGGTCATGCGCACGGAGGTCTGAAGATTCTCCTGGGTGGCGACGGTGAACGGATCGTAGAGGACGGGGTCGAGCCCGTAGAGGGCGAGGAACTCCGGCGTGGCGTCAAAGGTCGTCTGACCGAAGAAATTCCGGATGTCGCGGCGGAACGCGCCGACCGAGATCTGGCCGACGCGCTCGAAGTAATACTCGAGCGAGACCTTGGTGGACCGGGCGGTCCAAGGCTTGATGCCCGCGTTGTTGACGGTGATGCGATTGGTCAACGCGTCCGCGGGTGCCTCGAGGTTGGGCAACGTGACGCCGCCGGAGTATTGGGTGAAATTCGGGCGGCCGACGGAGGAGTAGGTGGCGGCGCGGACGATCAAGTTTTCGCGCAGATTGTAGCCGGCGTTCAGGCTGGGGAACCAGCGGAGGTATTCCTTCTCCACGCGGGTCGCGCGGTCGAGGAGCGTGAGCTGCGAGATGGCGAGGGCGTTGGCCGGCGTGGCGGGAAAAATGAGGGCGGGCGTGCGTGCGTTGGGGTTGGCGGGCGTGGGGGCGGCGACCGTGACGACGCGGCCCGCGGCATCGCGCTGGAAGTTGCGCGTGGGATCGCTGAGTGATCCGCTGGCGGTGATGTTGGTCTGCTCGGCGCGCACGCCGCCGGTGAGCTTCAGGCGGCGGTCGAGGAACTGCGCGTCGGCGCGGAGGTAGGCGGACGAGATGATCTCCTTGGAAATGCGGGAGGCGTTCACCTCGGCGCGGTAGCGCGCGTTTTCGTCGGAGGTGAACCACGCCGGGTTGGCGCGATAGACATCGAGCACGGTCTCGTTGCTGACCCACTGGACACGCGGCACGCCGAAGAGGCCGGCACGTTGGTAGTAGAAGTTGTCGTAGACGGCCGCGGCGCTGTCGTCGCTGCCGAGAGGGGTGGTCGAGGCGCGGCCGTCGGGGCCGACGAAGTTGACGGCGACGTTCTGCGTGCGGTTGTCGCTGCGGGAAGAACGGGCATCGAGACCGCCCTTGAGCGTGAGCGGAAAGCCCGGGTTGAAATCGCGGCGGAGGTTGGCGTAGGCGGTATTCTGGACGTTGCGCGAGAGTTGCGGGCTGGAGTTGGCGGTGCTGAGCGCGTAGGTGGCGATGTTGAACGGATCGACGGGTGCGCCGGTCGCGCCGTCGGTCACGGTGATGGTATTCGGGCGGAGGTAGAAATTGTCGGCGAAAGAAACCGTGACGCCCGTGCGGCGCGCGAGGGTGCTGCCGAAGCGGCCCTTGTCCAGGCTGCGAAACTCGTTTTGCGCGTGGGAGGAGCCGAGGCCGCCCTCCATTTTCCAGAGCGGGCCGTCGTGCCGCCAGGAGAGCGTGGGCATGAAGGTGCGCGAGTAGCGGTGGTTGCCGCCGTTGGAGAGGCGCACCTCGCCGGCGCCGGTGGTGCCGCGGGTGAACGCCGGCGAGAAGTTGCCTGCGCTTGTGCCGCCGACGGAAAACGTGATCGAGCGCTGGTTGAAGTCGGTGTGAAAGGTGCCGTATTGGAACGAAAACGAGAACCGATCCGTCGGGCTGAGCTTGTAGTCCACGGTGGTGGCGAAGGAAGTGCGGTCGGCGATCTTGGACTCGATGCGCACGAGAAAATCGCTGCGGTAGGGGCGGTCCGGCGTGGTGTCGGGGAAGGTCGTGCCGTTGGTCGCGGTGCCGGAGCCGCGCCAGGTATTCTGCAGGAGCGGGCCCTCGACGTATTGCGTGGAGGCGCCGGCGGAAACGGTGAAGCCAAAGCGTTTGTTCACCGGCACGATCCAGGAAAACTCGAAGCCGGGGCGGACCTTCCAAGTGGGCGTGTCGCGCCGGCTCGGACCCTCGGTGCGGCCCTCGAGGGAGCTGTCGCGCGCGGCGAGGTAGACGGAACCATTGAAAATCGGCCGGGCGCGCTCGAAAGCGGAGCGCGGCACAAAGTTGACCGAGCCGGCGAGCGCGGAGCCGGGCGTCTCGGGCGTCGGCGAGTAGACGGCCTCGATGCGGGAGAGATTGTTGATCGAGATCGCGTTGAGCTCGACGTTGCGGCCCGCGCCGGAGACCTCGGAGGTCGCGAGCGAGAAACCGCCGATGGTGACGGGCACGTTGGCTGACGAGACGCCGTTCATCGAAATCTCGCGCGGATCGCCGCCGCGATAATCCATCGTGATTCCGGGAAGCATTTTCAGGAACTCGCCGACGTTGCCGTCGGGCACGACGCCGAACTCGTCGGCGGCGACGACGGTGACGATGTTGGCCGCGAAGCGCTGCTCGTTGATGGCGATGGCGGCGCCGTCCATCTCGCGCGACACCGACGTGACAAAGGAGTCGAGCTTGACCACGCCCGCATCGCGGCGGGCGCCGGGGTCGCCGGTGAGATCAATGTCGCGCTCGATCGTGGCGCCGGCGGTAACGTTGAGCGGCACGCGCTGCGGCTCCATGCCGGTGTAAAAGATCTCGAGCACGATGGCGCCGGCGGGCACCTGCGGGAGCCGGTAGGTGCCCGTCACGTCGGTGAACGCGGCGAGTCCGGTGCCCTGCACGGTGACGCGGGCGTTGTTGAGAAACTGGCCGCTGGCGGAGTTCTGCACGCGGCCGGAGATCGAGGCGGTTGACTCGGCGGCGAAGGTGGCCACCGGGAGGACTGCGAGCGCGACGAATGCACGGGCGAAGCCAAGGAGCAGGGCAGGGAGGCGGGGCATGGCGGGTGGAGGGGTGGGGAAGACGGCGGCGCGGAGCGCGACCCGGGGTGGATGCAATGCAGCGGAATGAAAAACACCGCCGTTGCCGAGCACCTTTGTGCGGATGCGCTCCGGAGCATCGGCGAGACAGAACGCAGGGTCGAACGCGAAGAATCGTCGCCGGATTTCCCGCCCTCGCTTCAGCGCCCCCCGATTGGCCGGGCAGAAACGCGGCGGCGGCATGACGCTGCGGGAGGCGCGAGGTCTGCCGCGGAGCCCGGTGGGTGCGCCCGAGACGGGCCGCTACTTTGGATTCACTTTTCTGCGATCGCGGCGGAGAGCGGCGAACGGTTCCCAGAGCTGGCCGAGGTAACCGGCGGGCATCGGCTCGTGGATGCCGAAATTCTCCGGCCAGCGGCCGCGCGGCATGTAGTAGGTGCCGAAAATAATATCCCAGAGCGGCAGCAGGCCGGCGAAGTTCTTGTCCCAGGCCTCGCGGTCGCGCGAGTGGTGCCAGCGGTGGAACACCGGCGTGGCGACCACGGCGCGCAGCGGGCCGAAGTCCCAGTTCACATTCGCGTGCAGGAAAATCGCGTAGAACGTGAGCACCGGCGCCGTGCTGAGCGTGACGAGGGGATTGAACCCCAGCACGAGGATCGGCGTGACCTGCGCGAACTTGTTGACGAGGTCGTTCACCGGATGCACGCGGATGCTGCCGAGCCAGTCGAGGTCCTCGGAGCTGTGGTGCACCGCATGGAACGGCCACCACTTGCCGGTGTGAAACAAACGGTGCGTCCAATAGCCGATGAAGTCGGCGAGCAGGTAAACCTCGATCGCCTGCAGCCAGAGCGGCTGGCGGCTAAGCGGGCCGTAGCCGCGGTATTCGCCGAGCTTCAGCAGATCGACGGTGGTGACCTGCGCGAGCACGAGCCCGACCGCGGGCAGGATCAGCAGCAGGCGCACGAGCGGCTTGGTGAGCAGGATCGTGACGAACCAATAAGCGACATCGGTCCACCAGCCGCGGCGGATCACGGGCTGCGCGCGGCCGCGCCCGCGCGCGACGACGCGCTCGATCACGAGGAACACGAGCGAGAGCACCGCAAAACCGATGAGCGCGCCGAGGAAGGTCTGGTTTGATTTCAACGCGGGTGGGACGGTGGTTCTACCCGCGGGGGACGCGCGCGGTTACACTTGGGCGCGGGCCTACTTGGCGCCGATCCAGCCGAGGGAGACGAGGAAGGCGTCGGAGGCGGCGAGCGTCTCGGCGTATTTGCCGCCTTTCCGGCCATGGTTGAAGAAGCCGTGCGGCTGGCCCTCGTAGCCCACGAGTTCGCAGCGGTTGCCCGCGGCCTGCATCACGCGGGTGAAGGCCTCGGCGGTGGCGTAGGGCACCGTGGTGTCGGCTTTGCCATGGAAGATGATGGTCGGGGGCGCGCCCTTTTTCACGTGGTGCGCGGGCGAGAGGTTTTTTGGCGCGGTGCCCATGCGTTCCTCCGGCACGCGGGTGCCGAAGCCCTCAAGCGTGAGGCCCTCCATCTCGGCGAGCACGAGCGCGGGATTAAAAAGCACGAGGGCGTTGGGCACGGAGCTGATTTTCTTATCTTCGGCGGGCTCGTCGAAATCGGGCAGAGTGGCCACCGCGGCGGCGAGGTGCCCGCCCGCCGAACCACCTCCGGCGGCGATGCGCCGGGGATCGATGCCGAGGCGGGTGGCGTTGGCGCGGACCCAGCGGATGGCGGACTTGGCGTCGGCGACGCACGCGGTGGGCTTCACCTGATGGCGCGAGGCGACGCGGTAGTCGGCGGTGATGGCGACCATCCCGCGCGAGGCGAGATGGCGGCACTGCTGCTCAAACTGCCCGGGCGAGCCGGCGTTCCAGCCGCCGCCGAAGAAGAACACGATTGCGGGGCGGTTGGTCTTCGCGCCGGAGGCGGAGGCGGGCGGCTCGAAGATGTGCAGCGAGAGCTGCACGGCGCCGATGGTCTTGTAGGTCTCGATGCGCGCGCCGTCGAATTTCGGCGGGTAGGCTTCCGCGGCGGAGAGCGGCGAGGACAAAGTGAGGGACAGCAGCGCGATGGCGCAGAGAGCGGGGTGGTTCATGGCAAGACTCCTAGCCGCGCGGAGGCGCGGCGGGCGAGAATCATTTCAGGCCCGTCGGCACCAGCGCGACGCGGAACCCGATGTGATCGGAGCTGCGTTCGGGCTCGTAGAGGAGTCGAAGCGCGGAGCGGCAGAATGCGGGCGCGTCCATCCACGCGCCGCCGCGGCGCACGCGCGAGTAGGTGCCGTCCCGATTGGGCTGACCCTTCCGATCGGAAAGGTCGGGATCGATGCCGCCGGGGAGCCGGGCGTGATACCAGTCGCGGCACCACTCGAATTCGTTGCCGTGCATGTCGTGCAGGCCCCAGGCGTTGGGCGGATAGCGGCCGACGGCGACGGAGGAGCCGGCGGGATAACCGCGCGGCTCGCCGCGGAACGGGCGGCCGATGTTCGCCTGGCGAGGGGAGAGCGAATCGCCGAAGGCAAACGCGGTCGTGGTGCCGGCGCGGCAGGCGTATTCCCATTGCGCCTCGGTGGGCAGG
>JANOCA010000566.1:0-2161 GCA_031411915.1 Opitutaceae bacterium | reverse complement strand
GGTCGCGCCGCTCATCGCGATGGACTGCGGCTCCCAGCGCGGCGACGAGAGCTCCCGGCGCAGCAGCTCCGGGGCGCGCAGCTTCACCATGATCTTCGTCTCGAAATCGAGGCCGCTGCTCCAGCCGAGATACTCGTGGTAAGGCCGCGCGAAGCAGTAGGCGCAGCCGTGCTCGCAGCCGCGGTAGGGATTCAGGCCGACGGTGAACGGGATGTCGGGACTGTCGTTCTTGGTGAGAAGCGATTCCGTGCCGTCGATGTAGAACTCCGTGCGCGGATGCGGGCGCTCCTCCTCGGATAAAAGCGCGTCCGCGTCGGGATCGGGCGAGAAGTGCAGGCGCTCGAAACGGTTGGGCGGATTGAAGGCGACGCCGCGGCCGGGCAAGGAGCAAGTGACGGCGCGGGATGAAGTGTTCATGTGCACACGCTATGGAAAATCGTGGCGATGCCAGCCTGAAAACGGTTTGTTCATGCAATGTCCTTCGCGTCCGCCATCCGCACCGTGCCGATCTCGCGGCACGAGGGCGCCGCGGCGGCCGAAACGCGCGACGATGCGCTGGCCGTCGAGGAGCCACTCGAGATCCGCGTGGGCGGCACGAGTGTGGCCGTCGTGATGCGCACGCCGGGCCATGACCGCGAGCTAGCGGCGGGTTTTCTCGTGACCGAGGGCATCATCCGGCGGCGCGACGACGTGCTCGATATGGTCTATTGCACGGCGGATGCCGATGGCTCCGTCAGCGCCGCGCGCGAAAACGTCCTCGATGTGCTGCTCGCTCCCGGCGCGGTCGTAGATCTGGCGAAGCTCACGCGGCATGTCTTCACCTCCTCGAGCTGCGGCATCTGCAGCAAGGCCACGATCGACGCCGTGCGCGCGCAGCACGCTCCCATCGCGGCGAACTGGGCTCCGCGCGGCGCCGTGCTGGCGGCGCTGCCGGCGAAGTTGCGCGCGGCGCAGGCCGGCTTCGCGGCGACGGGTGGCTCGCACGCGAGCGCGCTCTTCGACCGCGACGGCGCACTGGAGGCCGTGCGCGAGGATGTCGGCCGGCACAACGCCCTCGACAAGCTGATCGGCCGCGCGTTTCTGGCGGACCAGTTGCCGCTGGCGGACCGCATTCTGCTCGTGAGCGGGCGGGTGTCGTTCGAGCTGATGCAGAAGGCCCTCGCGGCGGGCCTGCCGTGTGTGGCGGCGATTTCGGCGCCGACGACGGCGGCGGTGGAGTTTGCGCAGGCGAGCGGACAGACGCTGGTGGGCTTTCTCCGCGGCGAAACGATGAATGTTTACGCCGGCACCTTGGCTGCGTGAAGGTGTCCGACCCGGACCCAGCCAGAATCTTTAACCACGGATTACAAGGATGAAACGGATGGAAAAAAACCAGAAACACCGCGCGAGTGTGCTCGGCCCTATGCGCGGCCGTTCATCCGTGTCATCCGTGTTATCCGTGGTCGTCTTGCTTGGTTTTGCGCTCTCGCCCGCCCCGCTCCGCGCCGCCGAGGCTGAGGCGGGCGCGCAGCAGACCATGGCCGAGCGCACCCTCCGCCGTCTTGTCGAGCAGCAGCGCGACCTCATGGCGATGGCCGGGAAGCAGGGCGAAAACCTCGACGAGGGCTCCTTCCGCCAGCAGATGCAGTCGCTCGCGCACGATTTCGAGCTGCTGGTGCGGCATAACCCCAACTACGCCGCCGCCTTTGCGGCCTACGGATATTTCCTCAGTAAGACCGACATGCGCAAGGAGGCCGCCGCCATCCTCCTCAAGGCCAACCAACTCGACCCCGACATAGCGCTCGTGAAGAACCAGCTCGGCAACCTTATCGCCGAGGACGGCAAGCCCCTCCAGGCCGCGCCCTATTTCATCGCCGCCATCAAGCTCGAGCCCAAGGAGCCGCTCTACCATTACCAGCTCGGCACCCTGCTCGCGGAGGCGCGCGAGGCCTTCCTCAAGGCCGGGGAATGGACGCGCGAGAACCTCGACAAGGCGATGCACGAGGCCTTCCGCACGGCGGCGGAGCTCGCGCCGGAGCGTTTCGAGTTTTCCTACCGCTACGCCGAGTCGTTCTACGATTTGGCGCAGCCCGACTGGGACGCCGCGCTCAAGCTCTGGAGCGCGCTCGAGGAAAAAGCCCCCACCGCCATCGAGCGCCAGACGATGCGCCTGCACGCGGCC
>JANOCA010000565.1:0-8444 GCA_031411915.1 Opitutaceae bacterium | reverse complement strand
CAATCCGGGGCACCCGATCGCGCAGGGACTCGGGACGTATTTCGAGCTGCCGCAGGAGGAGATGTATGGGGAACCGTTTGCGGTGCCGCCGCCGGAGGAGCAGGTGTTCATCTCGTGGTTCGAGGGTGGGGAGGTGTTTCGCAGCGGGAACGGCTACACACGGGGCAACGGGAAGATTTTCTATTTCCGGCCAGGGCATGAGACCTATCCGACGTATTACGATGCCAACGTGCGCCGGGTGATCGCCAACGCGGCGGAATGGGCACGGCCGCCGGCGGCCCGGTGGGTGGACTCATGCCCGAACGCCAAGGATTCGCCGGAGAAGATCGCGGCGAAAATGTAGGCTAAAAGAAAAAGGACCGACCAGCGGTCGGTCCTACAAGGTGGACAGAGGAGAGAAGGAGTGCGGCTCAGTAGTGCTTCACGTAGCCGTTGCGGCGGAGGCGTTCGAGCCACTTCTCCTGGCTGGCCCGGCCCATCTGCTGCACGAGCAGGCGCTCGATTTGGTCGCGCACCTCGTCGATGGGCTGGATGCCGGCGAATTTGCGATCCTCGGCGTGAATCAGGTAGGCGCCCTCGGGGAGCAGAATCATCTTGGAGGTCTCGCCCTTCTTCAGCTCGAAGGCGGGCTCGCTGAACTCCTTCTTGAAGTCCGAACGCTTCATCCAACCGTAGTCGCCGCCCTTGGAACGCTTGCTGTCCATGCTGGCTTCCTTGGCGAGGTCCTCGAATTTCTCGCCGGCCTTGAGGCGCGCGAGGATGAGGTTGGCCTTCTCGGTGAGTGTCTCATCCGTTTCGCCATCGGTGCGGTTGAACGAGATGAGCCGCATGTGGACGGCGTCCTCCTGGTAGAACCGGTCCTTGTTCTCGTTGTAGTAGGTCTCAATGCGGACGGGGCTGATGACGCTCTGCGACTTCTTCTGCTGGCCCTGCATGTAGGAGAAGATGATGTCCTCCTCCTTCTCGCGGCGATAATCGCGCTGCGTCTGGCCCTTGGCCTTGAGGAAGGCGAGATACTTGGAGCGATCGCCCTCGAAGCGCTCGGCGATCTCATCGGAGATGGCGTTGTCGACGTAATGGCCCGGGATATTGCGTTTTTCGTCCTTGCGAAACTCCTTCACGATCAGGACGCGGTCGATGAGATCCTGGATGGCGCTGTCCTGGAGCTGCTCGAGCTGCTTTTGGAATTCCTCCTGCGATTTCGCGCCTTCCTGAATCTGCGGGATGAGCGGCCCGATGTATTGCATCACGTCGGCGACGGTGATGATTTTCTCCTCGGCCACGGCGACGATGCCGTTGGCGAAGCGGAGGTTCAGATTCTCGGCCACGGAGCTGCGCGAAGGAGCGGCGGGGGCGGCAAACTGAGCCAGTGCCGGTGCGGCGGTCAAAAGGGCGGCGATGAGGCTGCGGCGGAACGTCATGGAGTCGGCAGGTTGTTCAGGAAAGAGATGATTTCTCGCAAACGTAGGAGGGGCTTGGGGGCGGTCAACCTAGGAAACCGCGTGCCCACCTGCACCCAGTCGTCCCGGCGACCGGTGTTGCGCAGGCATTTCAGGCGGCTCGAGTCCGTTTCGACGGAGACAATGCCCTTTTGTTCCGCGCGGATGCGGATCTCGGTGATGAGGAGCAGGGCCTTCACCTCGTCGCCAAACTTCCCGAACCGGTCCCGCAGGTCGGCCTCGACTTGCTTGAGGGTGGCGGTCGAGTCGGCCAGCGCGAGTTTGCGGTAGAAATCGATGCGCAGGCGGGTTTCGGCGACGTAAGAGGAGGGGATGCGGGCCTGCACTTGGGCGACCTCGACCGCGTGCTGGTCCTCCGCATCCTTGATCGCCGTGTAGCCGTCGCTGTGGCGACCGCTCGTCGCGGCGGAGCCGGCGCCTTCGCCGACGAAGACGAAATCGAGCTTCACGTTGGCCCGAATGGCGGCCGCGGTCTTGTCGCCGCGCAACCGTGCGACCGATTGCCGCAGCAGCTGGCAGTAGAGCTCGAAGCCCACGCCCACGATGTGCCCGCTCTGCTCCGACCCGAGAAGGTTGCCCGCGCCGCGCAGTTCGAGGTCGCGCATCGCGATGCGGAAGCCCGCGCCGAGCTGGTTATGCTGGCGCATCGCGGTGAGCCGCTGCCGCGCGACCTCCAGCAGCCGCGTGTGGCGGTGGAGGAGCAGGTAGGCGTAGGCTTGGTGCTTGAACCGCCCCACGCGCCCGCGGAGCTGGTAAAGTTGCGAGAGCCCGAACCGATCCGCGCCCTCGATGATGATCGTGTTGCTGTTGGGGATATCGAGGCCGCTCTCGATGATCGTCGTGGAAACCAGCACTTGGTAGCGGCCCGCGACAAACTCGGTCATCACGCGCTCCAGTTCGTCCGCGCCCATCTGACCGTGGCCGACGCCGACCGTGATGTCGGGCATCAATTCGCGCAGCCGCGCCGCCACGAGGTCGATCGTCTGCACGCGGTTGTGCAGGTAGAAAACCTGCCCGCCGCGCCGCAGCTCGAAGCGGATCGCATCGACGACGATCTTCTCGTCGTAGGTTTTCACGATGGTCTGGATCGGGTGGCGGTTGGTCGGCGCTGTCTCGATCACGCTGAGATCGCGGGCGCCGGTGAGCGCCATGTAGAGCGTGCGCGGGATGGGCGTGGCGCTCATCGAGAGAACGTCGACAGTCGCGCGCATGCGCTTGAAGACCTCCTTGTGCTTCACGCCGAAGCGCTGCTCCTCGTCGATCACCACGAGGCCCAGTTCCTTGAAGATCACGTCGCGCTGCAACAGCCGGTGCGTGCCGATAAGGATGTCCACCTGCCCGGCGGTCGTGGCCTCGAGGACTTTCTTCATCTCCGCGCGCGTGCGGAAACGGCTCAGCATTTCGATCGCGATCGGGTAGCCGGCCATGCGTTCGCGAAAGGTGTTGAGGTGCTGCTGCGCGAGCACCGTCGTGGGCACGAGCAGCGCCACCTGCCGGCCGCCCTGCACGGCCTTGAACGCCGCGCGGATCGCGACCTCGGTCTTGCCGAAGCCAACGTCGCCGCAGATGAGCCGATCCATGGGGCGCGTTTTCTCCATGTCGGTCTTCGTGTCCGTGATCGCGCGGAGCTGATCGCGCGTCTCGGTGAAGGGGAACGACGCCTCGAACTCCTTCTGCCACGTGTTGTCCTCGGAAAACGCATGCCCCGGCTGCGCCTCGCGCGCGGCGTGGATGCGCAGCAACTCCGCCGCGAGATCGATGGTGGCGCGCTCCGCGGCTTGCCGCGCCTTTTCCCAACGCCCCGAGCCGATGCGGCCGAGCTGGGGTTTGGCCTTGCTGAGCCCGACGTAGCGGCTCACGAGGTGCGATTCCTGGAGCGGCACGTGCAGCGTCACGTGGTCGTCGAACTCCAGCGAGATGACCTCGCGGATGCCCTGCGCCGTATCGAGCTTGGTGAGGCCGCGGTAGTGCGCGATGCCGTGCTGGAGGTGGACCACGAAGTCGCCCTCCACCAACTCCGAGAAATCGAGCAGCTGATCGACCTGCGCGCGCTGGGCGACGGCGCGGGTGTTGAGCGACGGGCGGCGCGGACGCTGGCGGCCGAAGATCTCCGTCTCGGTGACGACGACGAGGCCAGTGGTGGTTGATGTAGGCGGGGTGCCCTCACCCCGCGTCGACGCTGTAGCGGGGTGGGGGCACCCCGCCCACAACAAAGTTGCGTCTCCATCCCGAAACGTAATCCGAAACCCTTCGTTAAGCCCCCCGCGCAGCCACCGAGGCTTGAGGCTTTTCAGCGCTGGATCCTCGGCGAGGATTTCCTGCGCGCGCTGCTCCTCGCCTTCTTTCGCGGAGACGATCACGAGGTCGTAGCCGGCTTTTCTCCACGCCGCGATTTGACGCAGGAACTCGTGACGCGCGTCCTCCTCGACGCTCAGGCGCTCCTGCGCCACCAGCGCGTCGTCGGGATAGCGCCGGTGGTGCGCGAGGCTTTCGGTGTCCCACGTTGTCTCGGTGGTGGCTTCGTCAAACAGCCAGCTCGCCTCGTCGAGATCGCTCACGCCGAACGCCGCGGCGCAACGCGCGAGCATCGGGCCAAACGCGTCGTGGCCTGTGCGCGCGAGCGCGCTGAACTCCCCGTCGAGCGCCGCGGGCTCGACGCAAAGCAGGTGCGTGCCGGGTGAGAGGTAATCGGCGAGGCCCGTCTGCGAGACCCCCAGCCGCACGCGCGGTGAGGCCGCGAGCGAAACGCTCTCGACGGCCGCGCCGGAGCGCTGCGTTACGGGATCGAACTCGCGGATCGATTCGATTTCGTCGCCGAAGAAATCGAGGCGGTAGGGCTGAGTCGCCGTGACGGGATAGACGTCGATGATGCCGCCGCGGATTGCGTAATGGCCGGGCGCCTCGCACACGGCCTCGGAGTCGTAGTCGAGTTTTTGCAGCTGCTCGAGCAGCCCTTGGAACGGCTGGGCCTGCCCGCGCGTCAGCACGATCTCGCGCGTGGCGAACTCCTCCAGCGCGGGCACGGTCTGGAGCAGCGCGGCCGGCGTGGTGGTGATGAGCAGCGTGTCGGGCGTGCGGCTCAGCCCGCGCGTCGCGCGCAGCCGCGAGAGCACGGTCAGCCGGTCGCTTGAGGTGGCGAAGGCCTCGCGCATCTCGGCGCCGTCGGGCATCGACTCGGGAAAGACATGCGCGCGCAGCGCCGTGCCCGGGCCGGCGGCGGCATGGAAGAACGCGATGTCCTCCGCAAGCTGCTCCGCGGCGCGGAGATTCTCCGCGACGACCAGCCACACCGGCGCCGGATGCGCGCGCACGAGACCCGCGATGACTGCGCCGCGCGCCGGGGGGCAGACACCCGTGAGCTTGTGGCGCGGGAGGGAAGGAACGGACATGAGCAGCAGTTGAGAAACGAGGAAAGCCGTGGACGGCAATCGTCTGTTTCAGAGCGCCGCGCCGTAGCCCCGCCTGGCGGGGCGAAGGCGGGTCACCGCGTGGCGACCTTGGCCAGCGCCTCGATGGCGGCGGCTTCCTCGGCGAATTTCTTGGTGGGGCCGCGGCCGGATCCGAGCGCGCTCTCGAAGAGATAGACCACGGCCTCGAATTCTTTGGAGTGGTCCCCAACGACGGCCTTCACGTCGTAGCGCAGCGCGGCGTTGCCGTGGATCGGCTGGACGATTTCCTGCAGCCGGCCCTTGGGATTCGCGATGGTCTCGACGCCTTCGAGCCGGGCCGGGAGGGGGCCGTAGATGCCGAGGGTCACTTGCCGCGCGGCGTCGAGACCGCCGTCGATGAAAACGGCGCCAATCAGCGCCTCGAATGCATCCTCGAGCGCGCTGTCGCGGTTGCGGCCGCCGGTGGCCTCCTCGCTCGAGCCCAGCCGCAGCGCGGCGTCGAGTTGGATCTCGCGGGCGAGTTTGGCGAGGAAGGTGCCGTTGGCCAGGGCTGCGCGGCGCCGCGTGAGCACGCCCTCGCGCTCCGCGGGAAACTCCCGGTAAAGCGCCTCGGCCACGATCGTGTGGAGCACGGCGTCGCCCAGGAATTCGAGGCGCTGGTTGTTCTCCTTGGTGCCGTGCGTCTCCTGCTGCCACGACGGGTGCGTGAGCGCCAGGATCAGGTGATCGCGCTGGCGGAACGAATAGCCGATGCGGGCCTCGAGGGCGGAGAGGGGATCGTTCATGAGCTGGCGCTCGCGTAGCGGCGGAGACCGCGGTTGAACACAAACACCGCCACGGCGAACCAGCCAATCGCGGCGGCGAGCAGCCACAGGCCGAGCTGCCAGTCGAAGCCGCTGATGAGGGTCCTCGCGGGCGTGTTGCTCACCACGACCACCGGCAACAGATAGACGAAAAGCCATTGGCTGACTTGACCCTTGAACGCGTTGCGCGGGAGGCGCGAAAACTCCGTGAGCGTGAAGTAGGTGCCCTCGATGCCCTGCGCACTGGTGAGCCAGAACGCGATCGAGATGGAGAGCACGAGGATGCTGTAGTGGATGATCACGCCGCAGGCGACCATGAGCGCGTAGAGCGCGATCTGGCCCGCGCTGGGATCCAGCCCGAGCTGGCGCGCGGCGTAAATGACGACGCCGACGGCGATGATGGAGTTGACCAAGCTGTCGGGGTCGAGCTTCCGCGTCGTGGCCATGAACATCACGTTGCCCGGCTGCGCCAGGAAGAAGTCGAAGTGGCCGCTGCGGATATTGCGCCCCATCTCGAAGATGCTGCTCCAGAAAAACCCCATCAGGAAGCGCTGGATGAGCATCGATGTGCCCACGAGCAGGATCATCTCGTATTGGCTCCAGCCCGCGATCGACTCCGTGTGGCCGTAGATGACGGAGATCGTGAGCAGGTTCACCGCCATCCAGAACAGCTCCACGAGCGCCCACACAAAGAAGTCGCCGCGAAACATCAGCGTCCGCGTGATCGAGTAGCGGGCGCTGGCGAACCAGATGCGGGCGTAGTGCAGCATGGCGAATCAGCCGCCGACCGCGGTGTGCCGGCGCAGCCCGCGCGTCCAGAGCGCATGGTTGACGAGGAGGAGCAGGACGACCCACACCGCCTGGATCGCGTAGCCCTGCATGATCACGGCGGGATCAGCGATGCGGCCCGTGAAAATCGCGGCGGGGAAATACATCTGGTAGTAGAACGGCAGCCACTGCGCGATCGCGTAGGCCCACGGCGGCAGGAGATCCAACGGGAACATCTGCCCGCCCAGCACCGTCTCGACCGCCATCGACAGGATCACGAAGCCTTGGATTTCGAGAAACCAGAACGTCAGCATGCCGAAGCAGTAGGCGATGCTGAACTGGATCATCGCCGCCATCGCCATCGCGGGCAGGCCCAGCGCGAAGAGCTTGGGATCGTCGGGAAACGTGAGGTATTCGCGTAGGAACGGAAACGCGATCAGCAGCGGCACGAACACCAGCAGGCCCGACACCAGTCGCGCGGCGAAGAAGATGCTGAGCCGGTAGACGAAGTAGTTGATCGGTTTCAGGAGGAACTGGTTGATGAGCCCGTTGCGGATTTCCTCGCTGATCTGGTAGTCCTCGTTGAACGCGCTGATGAAGAACTGCAGCACGAGCAGCGTGACGAAATAGGTGATCGTCTGGTTGAGCGAGAAGCCGCCGAGATTGGTGCGCCCCTCGAGCGCCGCGCTCCAAAGGATCACGACGACCGCGAGGTGGAAGAGCGAGAAGAAGCCCCGCACGGCGAAGTTCCACCGGTAGACGAGGTTGCTCTGCAGGCCGACGATGAAGGCCTGGCGGTATTTGGTCAGCGCGGGGAGCATCCGGGAAGAGGAAGAAGCGAGCAGTGAGCAGCGGGTGGCGAGTAGAAGGAGACGCGGAAAATGAGAGTGAGCGCCCGGGTGGCAAATGCCCGCTACTCACTACCCGCTACTCGCTACTTCCCCGGTCCCAGCTTGAACCGCGTGATCACCTCTTCCGCGAGCTTGCGGTAGGCGGTCGATCCGGGGTTGAGCGGATCGTAGGCGAAGATGGTCTTGCCGAAGCTGGGCGCCTCGCCGAGCCGGATGGTGCGCGGGATCACGGTCTCGAAGATCTTGTCGGGCAGGTGCTGCTTCACCTCCTCGACGACCTGCCGCGAGAGGTTGGTGCGGAGATCGAACATCGTCATGACCACGCCGCCGAGCTCCAGGGCGTCGTTGATGTGCGCGGCCTTCAGGCGCTCGACGTTGCGGAGGATCTGGCCGAGGCCCTCGAGCGCGAGGTATTCGCACTGGAGCGCGATGAGGAGGAAGTCGGCGGCGGCGAGGCTGTTCATCGAGAGCATCCCGAGGGCGGGCGGGCAGTCGATGATGATGGCGCGGTAGTTCCCGGCCTTGCGGATGGGCGCGAGCACGGAGCGGAGGCGGCCGAGGTAATTCTCCGCCTGCGCCAGCTCAATCTCGGCGGCGCCGAGGTCCTCCTCGCTCGGGATGAGCGAGAGATCGGGGTAGGAGGTGGGCGTGATCATCGAGGTCGCGGTGCCCTCGCCGCACAGCGGGCCGTAGAGGCTCCGGCCCGCCTGCTTCTCGACGCCGATGGCGCTGGTGGCGTTGGCCTGGGGATCGAGATCGATGAGGAGGGTGGGGATTTTTCTCTCCGCCAGCGCGGCGGAGAGGTTGACCGCGGTGGTGGTTTTGCCGACGCCGCCCTTTTGGTTGGCGATGGTGAAGACGGTGGTGCGCATGAAGCGCCCCATGCCTAGCGGCGATGCCGGCGCGTCCGCAAGCGCCGTGTCGGCGCATTTCGGCACTTGCGCGCGCATTTTTTTCCTGCAACGTCCGGGCTCCCTTCAGGGCGCGGTAGCCAAGTGGTAAGGCCGAGGTCTGCAAAACCTCTATGCGTCGGTTCAATTCCGACCCGCGCCTCCAATTTATGCCGGCACGGTGATTTGTTTGCGGTGGGCGGGCACGCCCCGTGCCCGCATCAAAGACCGGCGATCACGAGCGAATGCGGGCGCAGGGACGCGCCCGCCCACCGGGTCAGCT
>JANOCA010000564.1:0-4428 GCA_031411915.1 Opitutaceae bacterium | reverse complement strand
CTCCAGCGGCGCGATCGTTGAGCGCGAGATCCCGGCGACCTTCGTGCGCGACAACACCCTCCGCCTCCTCCTGCACAACCCGGACTTTACCTCCGCGGCCCGCATGGCCGATGCCATCAACCTGAAGTGGGAGGCCTCCGCCATCGCGGTCGACTCCGCCACCATCTCGGTTGCGCTCCCCGCCGCCTATCGCGGCCGCGACGTCGCCTTCATCGCCGAGCTCGGCCAGATCGAAGCGTCCCCCGATACGCTCGCCCGCATCGTCGTCAACGAGCGCACCGGCACCATCGTCGCCACCTCGACCGTCCGCCTCTCGCAGGTCGCCATCTCCCACGGCTCGCTCACGATCAGCGTCAGCTCCAACGTCGGCATCAGCCAGCCCAACGCCTTCAGCGGCGGGCAGACCGCCGCCGCGCAGAGCACCAAGACCGATATCAACGAGGCCAAGGGCGGTTTCCAGATCATCAATGAGCCGCCGACCATCGAGCGCCTCGCCGCCGCCCTCAACGCCCTCGGAGTCTCCACGCGCGAGATGATGGCGATTCTCCAGACCCTCAAGCGCTCGGGTGCCCTCCAGGCTGAGCTCGTGATCAACTAAGATGAGCGTCGCCCCCATCACTTCCGCAGTCAGCGCCGCCACGGCGCCCGCCCGTTTCAACGCTGCCGCGATCCGCAACGCCGACCCGGCGACGCAGCGCGCGGCGGTCGCGCAGCAGTTCGAGGCCGTCCTCGTGCGCCAGCTCCTCGGCAAGACCATGAACTCGATGCTCGGGGGAGGGAAGGGCGACGTCTCCGGCAGCGTCTATGGCGACATGCTCACCGACACGCTCGCCCAGCAGCTCACCGCCGGCCCCGGCCTCGGCCTCGGCAAGATGATCGAGCAGCAACTCACGCCCCGCGGCGAGCGCCTCACGCCGCCCACCGCCCCTTCCACCATTCCTGCCACTCCCGCCGCGCCCGCCGCGGCCTCCGCACCATGACCATCCATTGGCAACAGATCGCCGACAGCCTCCGCGCGGAACTCGCCGACTACGGCGGCCTCCTGCACGTGATGGAGATCCAGCAGCTCAGCCTCTTTGATCGCGACGCCAGCACCGTCCTCCGGTGCTCCGGCGAGATCGAGGAGCTGATGCGCACCGCGTCCGACAGCCGCCGCCGCCGCGAGCAGGCCGTCGCCACTTTCGCCACTGAGCGCGGCCAGCCCGCGGCGGCGACGCTCCGCTCGCTGCTCTCCCTCATCGAGGCCGATGCGCGCCCGCTCCTCGAGGCGCTCATCAGCGAAGTCAATCTCCTCATCCACCGCGTGCGTCGCACGAGCCGCCACAATCACACGCTCCTCGCCCGCGCCGTCGAGGTGCATCAGGACACGCTGCAGCACCTGCGCCCGCAGTCGTTCACCAAGACTTATTCGCCCGCCGGCCGCGTGGCCGTCGCGGTGGCCGCGCCCGCCCGCACGCTCCAAGTCGCCGGCTGATCGCGGCCTTCAATCCACCTCCACCATGTCCGGCCTCTACGCCAGCATCAATACGACGGTCAAGGCGCTCACCGCGCACAGCCGTGCGATCGAGGTCACGGGCCGGAATCTCGCCAACGTCAACAACCCCGACTACGCGCGCCAGCGCGTCATCTACGGCGACCGCGGCATGATCGAGACGCCACAGGGGCCGGAGAGCCTGGGCCTGGAAGCCATGGGCATCGAGCACCTGCGTGATGTCCTGCTCGATCGCCAGGTTGTGCGCGAGGTCGGGCGCCGGGCCGCTTTCGAGGCCCAGCAATCCGGCTATAACCGCGCACAGTCGGCCCTTGGCGAGAGCATCGATCGCTCGGCGAGCGCGAGCGCGGCGGGGGCCACGGCCGGCAACGGCGTCGCCGCCGCCATCGACGATTTCTTCAACGCCTTCCAGAGCTTCGCGGCGCGCCCGACTGACGACGGCGAGCGCCAGACCCTCCTCCAGAAAGCCGGCATCCTCACCGATCGCTTCCAACTCGCCGACGAGCGCATCACCCGTGTGCAGTCCGACCTCGATGCGGTCGTGAACAACGACGTCGCCGAGATCAACCGCCTGCTCAGCTCCATCTCCGAGATCAACGTCGAGATCGGCCGCCTCGAGCTACACGCGCCCGGCGCCGCCATCGACCTCCGCGACCAGCGGCAGGCGCGGCTTGAGCAATTGGCGGCCAAGCTGCCCATCGAGTTTTCCGAGCTCCCGGGCGGCCAGCTTCGCATTGTCACCAAGGACGCCGCCAATGCCGACATCGTCCTGGTCAATGGGCCCACGGTGCAGGGCACAGTCGCCTTCACCGGCACCGGCATCACCGCCGGCACGCCCGCCACCGTCGTCGCGCTTAACAGCGGCTCAATCTACGGTGCGCTCACTGCCCGCGATGGGGCCGTGCAGACTCTGCGCGACGATCTCGACGCGCTCGTCAACCAGCTCGTCGGCGCCGTCAACACCGCCTACAATCCCACCGGGACGACCGGCAATTTCTTCGCCGCCGCGGGGCTCACCGCGGGGACCTTCAATCTCGATGCGGCGCTCACGCCCGCCAACCTCAAGGCCAGCGACGGCGGAGCGGCCGGCAGCAACACTCTCGCGCTCGCAGTGGCCGCGCTGGCGCACCGGAAGTTCTCCGTCACCGGCGGCGACGCCATCGACGGCACATTCTCCGGCCACTTCGGGAAGAGCGTCATCAAGCTCGGTGAGGCGCTCGCCACCGCCAACGCCGGCGTCGAGGATCAGGCCAATATCGAGCGCCTCGTGCGCGGCCAGCGCGATGCCGTCAGCGGCGTGTCCCTCGACGAGGAGATGGCCAACCTCGTGAAATACCAGCGCTCGTTCCAAGCCTCGTCGCGCGTGTTCTCCGTGCTCGACGAGCTGCTCGACAACGTCGTCAACCGCCTCGGCCGCGCCTGAACGCCCTCCCCGCGATGAGAATCACGACCAACATGCTTTCGGAAAACATGGTCCGCCAGATCCAGAATCTCGGCAACCAGCAGGCCAGGCTGCAGACCCAGGTCGCGACCGGCCAGCGCATCTTCGCGCCCGAGGACGACGCCCCGGCCTTCGGCCGCGTGATCTCGCTCGAGAGCGAGCAGCGCGCGCTCGCGCAGTTCGAGCGCAACGTCGACCGCGCGCTCGAGCTCAGCCAGGCCTCGTTCGGCGGCCTCCAGCAGCTCAAGAAAATCTCCGACCGCGCGGGCGAGATTGGCACGCTCGGGACCGGCTCCTTCAACGCCGACGCCAACCGTGCCTACGCCTCGGAACTCGAGCAGCTCATCGAGCAGACCCTGCAGTTCGCGAACACGAAATTCCGCAACGATTTCATCTTTGCCGGCACCGCCGTGGATGCGCCGCCCTTCGTCGCGACGCGCGATTCCAGCGGCGTCATCACCAGCGTGGCCTACGCGGGCAACACCGAACGCGCGGCCGTGCAGCTTTCCGAGAGCGCCAGCATCACGCCTGGCACCGCCGGCGCCACCAACGCGGGCATCGGCGATTTCCTGAACCGGCTCGTGGCCCTGCGCGACGCGCTGCTCGCCAACAACACCACCGCCATCAGCGCCGCCCAGACCAATCTGATCGCCAGCGAGGATGTGCTCGTCTCCTCGCTCGCGGAGCATGGCGGCGTCCAGACGCGTATCGAGTCCAACCGCGCCCAGCTCCTTGACCGCGCGCAAAGCCTTGAGGGACTCGTCTCCGCCGAGACCGATGTCGATCTGCCGACCACGATCGTGCGGCTCAACCAGAGCCAGACGGCCTACCAGGCCGCGCTCCAGTCGGCCGCCAGCATCATGCGCATCTCGCTGCTCGACTACATCAACTGAGCCCGCGCCTCTCTCCAGAACCAACCATCCATCCTATGAAGGTCATTCCCGAACTCTACCCCACGGACGTCGATACGCCGCCGAGCAACCAGCTCATCCTGCCCCAAGGCCTCATCGGCTTCGGCGCCTACCGCCGCGCCGAGCTGCTTTATCTCCCCGATCACCTGCCGTTCCTGTGGATGAAGCTCCGCAGCGACACGGATGAGCTTCACTTCGTCGTCATCGAGCCCGGCGGGATCATCCCCGGCTACGAGCCCGAGATCTTCGACGCCGATGCGGAGGACCTCGACCTCCGCTCCCCGGCCGAGGCGATGATCCTCAATGTCGTCACGCTCCGTCGCCGCGAGCCGGTCGAGGCGTCCGCCAATCTCATCAGTCCGCTCGTCGTCAACCGCCGCACCCGCATTGGCCGCCAGCTCGTGATCTCGAACTACTCCCGCTACAGCGCCAGCCACCAGCTGGTCGAAAAACCGCAGGCGCCCGTGCTCACCCACATCGCCTGAGGCCCACACCCATGCTCGTCCTATCCCGCCGGGTCAATGAAGCCATCGTCATTGGCGACTCCATTGAAATCCGGATCACCCGCATCGAAGGCGACGTCG
>JANOCA010000563.1:0-10182 GCA_031411915.1 Opitutaceae bacterium | reverse complement strand
TTCGCAGGACAAAGCCGTCCTGAACAATGCGCGCCAGATGGCCGCCGCCGCCGACCAGTATTACTTGGAGAACGGCGCGAGCTTCGCCTCGTCCACCAGCCTCGTCGGTGCGACGAACTACGTGAAGGCCCTCAACACGGTTGCCAACGAAGGCTACCCGGCCAACTACACGCAGGGCATCACGATCACGATCACCGGCATCGCCGGCGCCCGCACGATCACCTACGCCCCTTAAGGGCGGCGTCGGATTGTCACTCTCAGCCGCCCGCACTTTCGGGCGGCTTTTTTGTGGCCTGAAGTTAAAACTCAGGCCGCGACGCTTCCTGCTATTTTTTGTGCAAGTATTGGAATGAACAACCGAATGATCGGAAGTGCGTCCGCAAGCGATTCTTTGCCCATGAAGTCTCAACCCCGCGTCACCCCGGCCTTCACCCTGGTCGAAATCATGGTCGTTGTCGTCATGATCGGCTTGCTGGCTGCCATGGCTTTGCCGGCTTTCCGCAAGATCAGCGCGGCCTCCCAAGACAAGGCGGTGCTCAACAATGCCCGGCAGCTCTACTACGCCGCCGACTCTTATTACCTCGAAAGCGGCGCTTACTATGCCGCGTCCACCACGCTTATTGGCGCGAGCAGCTATGTAAAGTCGCTCAGCGTAATCGCGAACGAGAGCTATCCCGATTTCTTCACCCAGAGCATAACGCTGACAGTGACCAATGTGGGCGGCGCGCGCACGATCACCTATTCCCCCTGATCACCGGGCGGAGTGCTCGTTTGGCGGTGGACGGAAAGCCGTTGAACGTCCTTTCTCTGTGAGGATCGCCGGCGGATTATCGCCGGCGTTTGCATGACAAACCGATTTCTCGCCTCCCTGCTATCCGAACGCCGTTGCTGGTGGTTTCTTGCGGCTGCCGCAGTCGCCGTGGCGGTCGGGTTCTATTCGTTGCCGGACAAGGTGGCGATCAAGGCGGTCTCGAAGACCGGATTCTGGTTCGTCCTCGTGGCGTTCACCATCTGGGTTTGGGCGTTGTGGCGGACGTTCTCCCAGGAGCTCCGTGGATGGAATTGGCGGGGCTTCGACTGGCCCTCGGCCATGGTGGTGGCGGTCGGCGGCACCATCCTGCTCGTCCATGAAATGTCGGGCTTCAAGATCGTGATGGACGAGATCATGCTCCTCGGCACGTCGATGAGCATGCACCTCGACAAGGTGGCGACGACGCCCATACGCGGGCACGACATCCAAGGGGCCTTTGTTGTGGTCGAGGGTATCGTCGACAAGCGGCCGCTCTTCTTTCCCTTTCTCGTTTCGCTGGTCCACGATTTCACCGGCTACCGGCCGGGCAACGCCTTTGCGGTCAACGCGGGGCTCACCTTCGTTTTCCTCGGCTTGGTCTTTGCGATCGGGCGCATGCTCGCGGGCCGCGTCGCGGGGTGGCTGGGGGTCGCGTTGTTCGCCGGCTTGCCGCTGCTTGCGCACAACAGCACCGGCGGCGGATTCGAGCTGCTGAACCTCACCATGATCGCGGCGACACTCCTGCTGGGTGTGCGGTGGATCGAGCGCCGCGACGAAGCTGCGCTCACGGCCTTCTGTTTTTCGGGTCTGCTCCTGGCGCAGGTGCGCTACGAGTCCGTGATCTATCTGCTGCCGGTTGCGCTGCTCGTGCTGTGGGGTTGGTGGCGCGAGGGCCGGCCTCTCCTGCCTTGGCCCGTGATGATCGCGCCCCTGCTCATGGTGCACTATCCGATGCAGCACCGGATCTTTCAGGTGCGGGAAAGCGCTTGGGAGATGTTCAGCAAGCCCGGCTACACGAAACCATTCTCGTTGTCCTACCTGGGCGACAACCTCGAGCACGCCGTCGCCTTTTTCTTCGCCAAGGCCACTAGCCAGCCCAACTCCCATGTTCTCTCCGCACTCGGCGTGCTGGCCGTGGTGCTCTTCGCGGTCCTG
The DNA here is from genome assembly GCA_031411915.1 of Opitutaceae bacterium. Classification (GTDB taxonomy): domain Bacteria; phylum Verrucomicrobiota; class Verrucomicrobiia; order Opitutales; family Opitutaceae; genus ER46. The sequence continues at coordinate 8,237 of JANOCA010000563.1, read as the reverse complement.
CTGGTTCGCCGGCTCAGGAAGCTGACAGAACAAACGCCGGTCATGATCGCCACCATCGCGTTCAGCGTCGGTCTCGCCCTGCAATTCCTCCTACTCATGTGCTATTTCTGGGGCAAGTTCGACGACCCCGTGATCCGGCGCCTCAGCCTGCCGACTCACCTCGCGATGGTGATCGCGATTCTGGTGGCCGTCGCTGAATTCAAGCAGCGGCCGGCGGTCGTCCGCGTGCTGCTTGCAATCACGGTTGCGGGCCTGCTCACGCGGAGCGTGCCTTCGATGGCCGCGCACGCTTACAGCCAGGAATACCTCGCGGGCCGCGAGACGGCGTGGCGCCGCGCGTTCATGGCCGAGCAAAAACGCGGCGACTACCTGATGATCGACAACGACTCGACGCTCTGGATCGCGCACCGGGTTTCCTCCACACCCACGACGATCGCGAAAACGCGCCGGACCGATCTCGCCTTCTTCCTGCGCAATCGGACGTTCTCCGACATCTTTGTCTTCCAGCGGCTCAAGCTCGACCCGGAGGATCTGGGGAAAAAAATCATGCGCGAGGGCGACGAACTGGGGCCGGAGTTCGTGCTCGAGACCGTGCTCGAGGAGCGCATGCATCCCGAGCACATCTCGCGCATCAGCCGCGTGAAGGAAATCAAAGAGGGCGAAGCCCCGACCATCACGCCGCCGGCCAAGGCGCCCGCGCCGATCACCGACCGCGCCGAAATCGAGAAGGCGCGCCAGCTTTTCCTCGAGAACTTCATGAGGAAATTGCCCTGAGGCGGGCCGCTCCCCGATGATTCAACGGCTCGGCCAGCTCCTCGGCGAACGCGCGGTGCGATGGCGGCTCGCACTTTTCGCGCTGGCTGGCGTCGCGGCGGTGGTGCTCGGCTTCCGCCTCTTCACGCCCGATCAGGTCGGGCGCCTGATTATCCATGGTGGCTATCCGTTCATGCTGGCGCTGTTTGCCGGCTTTATTTTTTTCGCGGTGCGCGTGGCGAAGCCGCACCGTGATGAGTTCGCCGCGTGGCTGCGGCGTCCGGGCTGGGGCGGGCTCGCCGTGTTGGCCGCGACCATCTTTGCGGTGTGGAGCGACTTCTTTGCGCACAAGGTGCTCTTCGACGAATACGTGCTGCAGGGCACCGCGTGGCACATGCACGCGACCAAGGAAATCGGCGCGCCGATCCGCGCGTATGATTTCGCGGGCACGTGGCTCGCTGTCGACGCCTTCCTCGACAAGCGCCCCTATTTTTTCGCGTTCGTCGTGTCGCTGTTGCACGACCTCACCGGGTTCCGCCTGGAGAATGTCTACGTGGCCAACACTACGCTCGCGGCGCTCACGCTCGCGCTGACGTATTGGCTCGTGCGGCGGCTCACGGGGCGCACGGGACCGGCGTGCCTCGCGGTGGCGCTGCTCGCGACGCTCCCGCTCTTCGGCCAGAACGCCACCGGCGCGGGCATGGAGATGCACAACCTCGCGATGATCACCGTGGGGATGGTGTGCGCCGTCCTGTATCTGGAGCGGCCTGACGCCGACCGGCTTTGCCTGCTGGTGCTCGGCGGGGCGCTGCTTGCGCAATGCCGCTACGAATCCGCGCTGTTTGTCGTGCCGATCGGCGTGGTGGCCGCCCTCGGCTGGTGGCGATCGGGCCGCATCATGCTGCCGTGGGTGGTGTGCCTCGCGCCTTTGTTGCTTGTGCCCTACGCTTGGCTGGACCGGTTCGTGCAGTCGAAGCCGGTCCTCTGGCAGCTGCGCGAGGGCGAGACGGCGCGGTTCGCGCTCAGCTACGTCGCCAACAACCTCGAGGGGGCGCGGCGTTTTTTCCTCAGCATCGCTCCGGAGCAGGCGAACTCACTCTGGCTGACCTTAGCCGGTCTCGGCGCAATCGGAGTCGTCGTGGTCGCGCTGGCGCGGTGGCTGCGCCTGCCCGCGGTTGAGCGTCCGGCCTGGACCGCTTCGCAATTAGTGGTCGCGCTGTTTGGCCTCGTGGTCGCCGGCAACCTCGCGCTGCTGATGTTTTACTACTGGAGCCGGCTCGACGAGCCGATCGCATCGCGCTTCTCCCTGCCGCTGTATCTCACGCTTGCGTTGCTCGCGGGCTGGGCGGCGCACGCGCTCGATCGGCGCTGGCCTGCGACGCGCGTCGTCGCGATCGGACTGGCGGTCTGGACGCTGCTGCTCGGCTCGCGGGCCTACTCCCATCGTTTCTACACGCAGCACAACCAGGTGATGCACGAGCTGAACTGGGAGCTCGACCAGATCTCGGCGCGCCGCGGCCCGGTGCTGGTGATCACCAGCAAGGCCACGATGCCCTACCTGCTGCAGCGCATCCCGGCCCTCAACACCGGGATCGCGCGCACGCGCGGCGCGGAGCTCACGTGGCACCAGCAGCTGGGCACGTTCCGCGAGATCCTGGTGACGCGCGTCCTCCGCCCGACCACCGCCGAGGGTGATCTGATCGTGGATCCGGACGATGCGCTGCCGGAAAACTTTCAGCTCGAGCCGATCACGAGGAAACGTTTCGGCGGGCGGTGGATTGAGGTTTGCCGTCTCGTCGCAGTCCGTCCGGAAGCGGCGCCTGCGCAATGAACGCGGACCTTCCGCCACGCCGCTGGGGGTGGCTGCTGGTCGCGGCGGTGGCCGTCTACGCGATGGCGCTCGCGGTTTTTCCCGCTTTGCTTCGCTACGTCGGCGTCAGCCACTACGGGCACTGGTTCCTCGATGGCTACGCCATCCTCGCGGCGAACGACGCGGTGAGCGTCGGCCTCGATCCGTGGGCGCCCAACGTCCTCGATCCGCTGGGCCGGCCCCACGTCTATTCGCATTGGTGGCTGCATCTGCGGGACCTTGGGCTGACGCGGTCGCATCATCTCGCGGGCGGCATCGTGCTGGGGCTCGGCTTCCTCGCCGCCGTATTTTCGCGGCTGCGCCCGCGCTCGGCGGGCGAATTCGGCTGGTATCTGGCAGTCGTCTGCGCGTCGCCCGTGGTGCTGGCGATTGAGCGGGCGAACAACGATCTGGTCGTGTTCATCGTGCTGGCGCCGGTGGTGCCCTGCCTGTTGAGCGAGCAACGCGGCCTGCACTGGGTGGCGGTCGCGCTCGTCGCGATCGCGACGGCGCTGAAATTCTATCCGGCCGCGGCGGCCTTGATTCTGCTCGCGGGAGGTGATGCGCGGACGCTGCGACGACGGCTGCTTTTCGGCGGACTGGCGCTGGCTCTGGTGGCGGTAAATGTCGCGCCCGACCTCGTGCGCATCGCGGGCCTGTTGCCGCGGGCCGAAGGCCTGATGACGTTTGGCTCCGCCAATATTTTTGCGGCGATCGGCCTGCGCGGCTCCATGGCGACCGGAACCGGGCTGGTGGCGGCGGCGCTGATCGCGGCGGTGTTTCTTCGGTCGCGGATCTTCGCAGGTTGGAAATTGCGGACGGAGGACCGCGGCGAGTGGTGGAGTTTCATCCTCGGAGCCGCGCTGCTCGCCGGGTGCTTTTTTTCGGGTTCGAGCTACGGCTATCGCTGGGTGTTCGCGATCTGGCTGGCGCCGCTCCTGTGGCGGCTGCCGCGTGATCCGACGGCGCCGGCCGGGGTGAGAAAACTGGCGCGCGTGACTGCGGTGCTGCTCGTGCCCGTGTTGTGGGGCGATGCGATCTTCGGTGGTGCGATGGCGTGGCTGGCAGCCGGCACGCCCGCCGCCACCGTCGAGGCTTGGTCGGATCGGTTCTTCCTCTTGGAGCAGCCGATTACGTGGGCGTTTTTCGCGTGCCTGCTCGGATTTCTCGCGCACTTCGCGCGCGAGGGGTGGCGGGTGCTCAGCGGCCGGACGGTTGGGCCGAGCGCTGGATGAGGGCGGACCATGCGCGCAGGTCGCCCCCCACCGCGGCGCGGAGTTCATCCGCCGTCAGGCGATAGATTCGGATCGTGTGGCCGATGGTGGCCTCGGCCGCGCGCGCGCGCAGATAGTGACAAAGGCGCGCGAAGCGGAGCTGCTCGTAGCGCTGCCAGGCGGCCGCCCACTTCTCCGCGGGCACGTCGCGCAGCAACTCGGCGCGGCGCGCGGGGTTGTCCTGAAACGCGAGCAGCTCGGGCTCGGTGGCGCGGAGCTGCTGGTATTCTCTCTCGAGTTCGAGCGTCCAGTCGCCGCGCACCTTGCTGTAGACATGCTGGAGCATGGTCGCGCCGATGGCGTAGGCGCCAGGCGTGAGCGCGTGCCAGCGGCGAGGCGCGCCCACCTCGGGCAGGACGGGAAGCATCGTCGCCGCGATGCCTTCGTAGGCAGGATCGCCGGTGCCGAAGTAGGAGAGGAAGACGCGTTCGCCGCGCGAGTGCGTGTCGAGCCATCGCTTCAGGCCCGGCAGATCCTGGCCCCAGTCGAGCGAGCTGTCGACGAGGTGGCGCCAGCCGTTTTCGGAACCGCCTACCAGTTGGTTGAAATAGGCGAGATAGTGCGGCCGCGCACGCAGCGACTCGCCCGCGTGCCAGAGGGCGAGGCCCGCGACGCAGGCGAGGGCGATTGGTCGGCGAACGTCGAGCCATCGACCGAGCCAGCCGGCCGCGATGAAAAGCACGGGATACGTCGGCAGGATGTGGCGGTGCCCGATGTTGAGGTGGCTCAGGAGCGAGGTGCCCCAATAGACCGCAAACAGCACCGCGAGCGGAAGAAGCGGACGCAGTGCGGAAAATTTCCTCTTCGTTGCCGCGAAGCCGCCCGTGATCGCGCCACCGGTTAAGAGGAGGAGCAACGGCAGCGTGGTCTTGATCGCAAAAGCGTAGGGGAAGAACGTCACCCAGCCGGTCACGCCGTAGTCGCCGGCCATGAACGCGCCGCGGGCTTTCGAGAACTGCAGCACGAACGTCAGCCCGTAGAGCCACGCCTCAGGCAGCACATGCCAGTCGCGCAGCGCCACGATCACGGTGCCGGTCGCGCCCATGCCCGGCAAAATCCACTGCCAGCCGTGGTTGAAGTTCGCGTCGGCTGCGAGCTCCGGCGCGAAGGCCCCGAAGCGAAACCCATAGAACACCCAGATGATCGCCCACGTCGCGATGGCGTGGACGAGCGTCGTGCGCGCGAGGCGGAGCAACGGCACACGCCAGCCGCCGGTGCGTGCCTCGCCCGCCGCCCAGACTGCGCCGATGAGAGCGAGCATCGGTGGCAGGAGCACGGCGGAAAACTTCGCCACAAACGCGAGCCCGAGCGCCACCGAGCTCAGCGCGGCCCACCAAGGGCCCGGATTTACCAAGTGCCGCCACCACGCGCCGACGGACGCGACGAAGAAGAACGTCATCGTCACGTCCGAGGTCGCGAGCGCGCCGTGGGCCAGGAAAGCCGGGCAGAACGCGAACAGGGCGAGCGACAGAAACGCCCCGCGCCACCCGAAAAGTGCGCGCGACCAGAAAAACACGATGAGCCCCGTCGCCGCGCTTACGAGCGCGATCATCGCACGGCCGAGCCAGAGCCATTCATCGGTCGATCGTCCCTGCCGGTAGAAAAACGTGTGGCCGTGGTTCCAGACATCGGCGGTGCGCCACGCCTCGGTCGTGGTCGTGGGCGGAGGGACACCGGCGAGCGCCATGGGCAACGCGGCGAGACGCTGCGGCAGGTTGCCGTTCTCGGGTTGGAGCCGGAAATCGCCGAGGGTGTTGTAGGCGTGTCCGGCCGCGAGATGCGCGATCTCGTCGGAGGTCATGCTCTTGTCCGCCGTGGCCGTGACCGCGAGAATCGCGTGCAGCAGCGCGAGCAGGACGGCGAGGGTGGTGAGAAACGCCGCCGAGGGTTGAGGGCGCGCGCTCACGGTTTGGCTGCCTCCGTGGACCCGGTGTGGACGATCCAGTTGCCCGAGGGCGTCGTGGGCGAGCCGGGCGGCAGCATGCGGCGCGCGATGCCCCAGTCGGTCCAGTCGCTGCGGAACGCCATCGCGCGCATCGCGGGCGGGAGCTGCGCGGCGGCGTGCGCCTCGCCGGGGAATTTCTTCGCCATCATCCGCACGTAGAGTCCGTCCTCGTCGTGATAGTAGCGGCGATCGCTGTAGAGGGTGACGAGCGGATGCACGGGAAACCACACCGCACCCGGCAGGCGCACCGCGATGCGCGCCGCCTCATGGTAGTCGTCGGTGCGCGGACGAAACGGCAGATCGGTTTCCATGAGCAGCCGCCCGCTCGCGATGGCGGCGGCGGCAAGCGCGCCGGCGGCGGAGAGGACCTGCAGCCTCCGCTCCGGCCAGGGGGCGGTGAACAACGCCACGAGCACCGGCGGCAGCCAGAGCACGAAGCTGTGGATCGAGTTCGTCCAGCCGCCGAGTTTCATCAGGCCGGCGATTCCCAGTGGCAGCGTGCAGAGCCAAGTGAGCGCCGGGAGCAAAAGCGCGGGCCGCGCAAACGCCCGCCGCCCCACGATCATCGCGGCGAGCGGCAGGCCGACGTGCAGCGCGAGCACCCAACCCACTTGCATCAATCGTCCCGCCGGATCGGGCGCCCAGCCGAAGCTGCCGGGGATTTTCACGAGCGTGAACCAAAGCCCCTCCCAGCCGAAAATCATGATCGCCATGCCGCCGAGCAGCGCGCCGGTGGCCACGCAGCGCAGCGCGTGCCGGCCGGCCGCCGCGCGGCCCGCGGTGACGCCGAGCCATGCGATTTGCGCGAGCGGGATGCCGAGCGCGATCTGTTTGCAGCCGGCCGCGGCGGTGCCAAGCAGCGCCGCGAGCCACAGGGCGCCCGGGCCCTGGCCGCGTGCGAGGAGAAGCATGCCGAGCATCCCGCACGCGAGGGCGAGGTTGTCGGAGAAGATCACCGAGTAGTGCAGCTCCGGCCAAACCGCGAGGGCGAGGACGAACGCGATGCCGCGCGCCACCCGCGAATCGGTGCGCGGATCGATTGCGGGCCACGCGAAGCACACCAGTGCCAGCGGCACCAAAGTCAGCGCGAGGTTCAACGCGCCGGCGACGAGCAGCGCGCCTGCTGCGGTCGACGCCCACGACGCGGGCCAATGGAAAAGCAGCGGCAGCGGCCCATACATCCACGTGTTGATCGTGCCGGCGGTGTCGGTGGGGTAGGCGGACCAGCCCTGCGCGAGCGCGATGGTCGGGGCTAGCCGCATGTCGTTCCACGGGATGGAAGGGAAGCGGCAGTAGCGGCTCCACAGCCATGCGGCCAGCAGAGTCACCGCCACGAGCAACGCCGCGTGCGCGGCCAGCCGCACGACGGACGGGGCCGGGCGGGCGGGCGGGGAGTCGATCATCCGGGACAAAAATTTCCCCGCCACGGGCGGAGTCGAGCGGAAACTCGGCTTCGGTGGGCCGCGACCGGCGGGTTTCGCAGGCTTTTGCACTTGGAGCGCGCCGGGGACTCAAACAACGTCTCCGCTTCGCCCGAAATGGACGCCGCCGAATACGCCAACATCGCTGCCCTCGAACAGGAACACTGGTATTACTCGGGCAAGCGACGTTTCGCGCGCGAATGGATCCAGCGGGCGCGGCCGCCGGCGAGCACCGACCTGCTGCTCGATTGCGGCGCCGGCACGGGACTTTTCGCACAGGAGATGGCGAAGCTTTGCCGCGTGATGGTGCTCGATGATCACGAGGAGGCTTTGCGCATCCTCCGCACGCGTTTCCGCCCTGAGCAGATCATCAGCCTCGCGGGTGATCGCGTGCCGCTGCCCGACGGCGCGCTCGAATACGTGACTGCGCTCGACGTGCTCGAGCACGTGCCGGACGACCGGGCGGTCGTGCAGGGTTTTCACCGGTTGCTGAAACCCGGCGGCCTCGCCGTGGTGACCGTGCCCGCGAGCATGGCGCTGTGGAGCGACTGGGACGTCGCGCTGCACCATTTCCGCCGCTACGACCGGGCGCAGCTCCGCGCGCTGTTTCCCGCAACCGAGTGGGAGATTGTCCACGCCAACTACACCAACTTCCTGGTCTATCCCGCGGTCTGGGCCGTGCGGAAATGGCGGGCGTGGCGCGGTGCCGGGAAGAAAACGCCAGCCACGGGCGCCGCGCGCACCGAGGATCGCATCCCGGCGCGGCCGATCAATGCGTTGCTGCGAGCGCAGTTTGCCGCGCTCGCCCACTGGCGCGTGCCTTTTCCGTTTGGGGTGAGCCTGGTGCTCGTGGCGCGGCGGCGCTAGGGCGCGAGCCGGGCGAGGCCGACTTCGCGGCCCGCCGCATCGCGCAGCACGATCGTCGCGCCGGGCGGGATCGGTGCGAACTGCTCGCGCCGAAAATAGACGTGCAGGAGCGCGGGTCCGCCGGGCTG
>JANOCA010000562.1:0-21645 GCA_031411915.1 Opitutaceae bacterium | reverse complement strand
CCCCCCCCGCCCTTTCCCCCGGTCGGGGGTGGCCCCTCCCCCCCCGTGGGCCACACCGCGCTCCACCTGTTACGGTTTCGGCGTGGGCTGAGCCGGCGTCGTTGTTGTCGTCGGGACCGCGGGCGGAGCCACGGGCGGCGTCGTCGTGTGATCGCTGGTGCTGAAAGTCATCACTTGGGTCTGCACGCCGCCGAGGGGGCGTTCCACGGCGATGGCGCCATCGAACACGGGTGCGCCGCTGACCACCATCTGACGCGTGGTGCCGGAGGTGTTGATGCCGGCGGGCATCACGGGATAGACGCTTTGCTGGCTGAGGCCGATCAAGCCGGCTGAGCTGGGTTGCGGTTGCGTGGAATAGGCCGTGCCGCTTGAGAGCATGTTGAGCCAAGGCGAGGCTTGCGCATAGGCGGGGCCGGCCTCGGCGCCGAGCGTGCGGGTGACGTCGGCTTTGGCTTGGTTGGCGAGTGCCTGGATTTGTGTGCGACGCTCGGGGAAAGGAACGGAGGTGTCGTTGCTGATACGTTGCGACTGGGCGGCGTAGGTGTCGCGCGCGGCGAGCACGGAGTCGGTCGTGGTGGGCGGGAGGTTGAGGCGGGAGACGAGGCTGTCGATGGTGCGCACGTCGGTATCGGAGGCGCGACGGAGGGCGGCGTAGCGATCGTCGCCGACGGCGGCGCGGAGATCGGCGTCGAGCTGGCGCTCGGCGTCGGCTCGGGCGCGGAGGGTCTCGGGCGAGATGCGGCCGGTGAGGGCGTCGCGGGGGAATTTGTCGTCGAAGGATTTTTGCAGCGCGTAGATTTTTTGGAGCTCGGCCTCGGATTCGATGGCGTCGCCGTAGCGGCCGCGGACGGTCGCGGCGCTGGCGGAGGTGCGCAGATCGTAGGCGAGTTTTTCCTCGGGGCTGAGCAGGGCGGCGATGTCCCGCTCGCGCTCCGACTGGAGCAGGCGCATTTTTTCGCGATCGGAAGGGAGCTGCAGGCCGCCCGGGGAAAATTTGGCGAACATCTCCTGGTAGTCGGCGACGATTTTGCGGAGCTGCTCGCCCTTGGCGGCGGGGAGGAAGGAGAACTGCGCGACCTCGCCTGTGACGCCGAGGTCGACGCCGAGCGCGGCGGAGAGTTCGCGGCGGGCCGCAAGCTGGGCGTCGCGGGCGGCGGCGTTGGAACGGTTGCGCCACCAGCGGCCGTCTCCGGCGGGCTGGGCTTGGGTGGCGCTGAGCTTGTCCTTGAGGCGGCTGACGGTGCGGGCAAGCGCCAGCTCGCGGGCGAGTTCGCGGGAGAGACCGGCGGCCTCGAGCGCCGCGGCGTCGCCGGAGGCCAGCGCGGAGCGCAAGGCGTCGGACGCCGCGGCAGACTTGGCCGCACCGGTGGCGGCCGGGTTGGCCGACGAGGCGAAGGTGGAGTCGGAGTCCGGGCGCGTGGCGATGACGGCGAGGAAGGCGGCGTTGGCCAGCAGCGAGGCGGCAAGGAGGAGGACGGTGGCTTTCACGAGGAGGAGGGGATGGAAGGAAGCGCCGCGAAAGGGGGAAATTGTCTAGGGTTTTTCCGGAGCGATGAAGGAACCCTCTCGGAGGAAACGCACGACCTGCGTGGCGGTCTCCCGGTGCCACGCGATCCAGGTGTGCGAAAACGGCAGCACGAGATGCGCGCGGGCGCCGACGAGGCGGGTGGAAGCCACGCTGACCTTGCCGTCGTGCGGCGCGGGCACGACGCCCCTGAAAAACACCGAACCCGAGGAACTGCCCGCGATGATCCCGAGATCGAACTCGGGTGCGGGCCAAGGGCCGAGAGCGGAAGGCAGCGCCGCGGCGGCGGTGCCGAGGCGCGGGCCGTTGGGTCCCATGACCCAGCGGAAGGGCGGGAAGCCCGCGAGCTGATCGGGAATTTCGCTGCCGGAGTTGGGCGGGGCGAGCATGACGACGCGGCCGAGGTGGGCCGGCGCGCGGTGATCGCGCAGCGAGACGCGCACGAGGATGCCGCCCATCGAGTGCGTGACGAGATGCACGCGCGGCGTGCCGCCCATGGTCGCGAGCTGCGCGGGGAGCCATTCCGCGGCCAACTGCTCGAGAGTGGCGGTGCGGCTCGGATAGGTTGGATTTATTACGCGGAAACCAGCGCGCTCCAGGGCTGAGGCGAGCGCGCGCATCGACCAGCTCGTGCGGCCGAGGCCGTGCAGGAGCAACACGGTCTCGGGCACGGGCGGAGCGGCGGACGCAACAGAAACGAGCACCACCCACAAACCCGCGATCAGGGGTTTAAGTTTCACGCGAATGCGACCGCAGGGAGCGCCTCAGGTGCCCGCGGGCTGGGTGGCTCGCGCGCGCAGGGAAAGGACGGCCCGGGTCGTCACGGCCGCCAGCACCACGGCACCGCCGATCATGGCCCAACGCGAGGGCGTTTCACGGATCACGAGGAAGACCCAGATGGGGTTTAAAATCGGTTCGATGGCGGTGATGAGCACGGCCTCGAGCGCCGTGACGTGCCGGATCGCGAGGGCGTAGAGCTTGTAGGCGAGGCCGAGCTGCACGACCCCGAGCACGATCAGGGCGGCCCACCCGGTGGCGGGCAGCGGCGGGGCTTGCAGGAGCCACGGCAGACCGATGAGCCCCGCGAGGGCATTGCCGAGGATGATCGATTCGATGGGCGAGCCGTCCTTTTGCCGGCGCATCGCGATCGTCATCGCGGCGAAGGCGAGGCCGCTCCCGAGCGCCAGTGCGTCGCCGAGCAGATGGCCGAGGGAGAGGCTGTCGCGGAAAAAAAGCACCATCCCGCCCAAGGCCACGGCGATGGTGATCCAGTCGGCGCGGGTCGCGCGTTCGCCGAGGAACCAGACGCCCAGCAGCGCGACCCAGATGGGCGCGGTGTATTGGAGGAGGATGGCGTTGGCCGCGCTGGTGAGCACGGTGGCCATGCAGAACGTAACCGTGCAGGCGGCGTAACCGAGCCCGCCGATAATCTGCGCGCGGGAGAAATCGAAGCGCAGCCCGCGGCTCGTCGCGACGAGGAAGGCGACGGCGATCAGGCCGCGTCCGCTGGCGACCGCGAGGCCCGGCCAGTGTTCAGCCGCCACTTTGATCAGCATGCCGGCGAGGCTCCAGCAAAGCGCGGTGGCGACCAGCAGGAGGACGGAGCGGCGATGATCAGGATTCACGCGAGGCGTTGGTGAGTGCGGCCTCGGGCGAAACGGGGCAACGAGAAACCGGGCCGTGTCGCGCAGCCGGAGAAAAAAATGGCGGCAGGGCGTGGGCCGTGCAGGATGGCGTGCATGAAATGGCTGGTGGGCGCAGGCGTGGTAGTGGGGCTGCTGTTCCTCGTGATCGCGTGGCGTGAAGCTCCGCGGGAGGCGGAGGCGAAATCACCGGAGAAAGCGCCGGCACCGGTGGAACCGCGACCAGTGGCGCGGCTGGAGGCGGAGCCGAAGCCTGCGATGGCGGCAGTGCAGCCAAAGGCGCTGACGGCGGCGGAGAAGGCGGCGCGCGTGGAAAAAATCCGCGCCGACTACGACGCGATCCGGAAAGGCGTGGCGGACGAACTGGCGGCGGTGGGCGCGGCCAACGCGGCGGGCCCGGGGGCCTTTGGGGAGACGCGGGTTTTTCTGCGGCGGCTCGTGCTGCTCCAGCGCGAGGAGCGCGCGGATCTGGCGCAGGTGCTCGATGCCCGGGAGCTGGAGGATTACGAGCTGCGTGAATCGCCGGCCGGGCAACTCGTGACCGCGCGGCTGGGTGCGACGGCGGCCACGGAGGAGCAACGCCGCGCGGTCTTCCGGATCGAGCGGGAGTTCGACGAACGATTCGGTTTTGTCTTCGACGTGGCGAAGGAGGTGCTCGCGGAACGGAGAGAGGTGCGCCGGGAAACCGACGCGCGGATCCGCGCGGTGCTGGGCGAGGAGTTGTTCCGCGTCTGGATGGAGGCGGCGATGCGCTAGCCTGGATATTCCACCGTCATGAACAGAATTTTCAGGGAAGTATCCGTCCGTCCCCCGGGCTAGCGGGAGGGGAGCATCCGGCCGGGTGGAGTCACGCGCGGGGGGCGGAGGACCGCGTGATTCACCGCGCGCTGCTGGTCGACGGTGAGGGGTGGAAGCGTGGGAAGGCTTTGCTCCCGCGATTCGCCGAGCCAGTGACGCGCGAGAGCGCGGAAATCATCCCAACGCTCGGCGATGAAATGATCGCGGCCGGTCATCGGGGCGCCGTCGCCGACGAGCGGGCCGGCGGCGGCGACTTGTTTCAAAAGGCTGCGCCATTCCGTGAGCAGCCGATCAAGATCGCCGCGGCCGGCCGTCTCGATCTCGGCGAGGACTTCGCGCGTGCGGGCGCCTTCGGCGACGAGGGCGCGCACGGCATCGTTGGCGCCGGAGCCGTAATGGAAGGGCACGCCCTCGTGGAGCCAGCCGTCGATGGTGAGCCGGCGGTAGGCGCGCGAGCAGACATCAGCGAGACGACCGAGCCAGCGGGGATTGGTGCCCGTGAAGCGTTCGCCGCCGAAGAGGTTGGCCGCGTCGAACAGCAGATCGTCGATCGGGTAGCGTCGGTCTTCGAGCGCGGCGGCGAGGGCGAGGCCCTCGGGACCGAGAAAACATGACACAATCTCCCCGCGCACGGTGAGCTGGAGGTGCCGGTCGAGCACGCCCGTGCGCTGCCATTGCCAGAGCAGCGTGGGCGCAGGCGAGAGCGCGAGGCAGGCGGCGCGGTGGCCGCAGGCTGCGCAACCGGCGAAAGCCTGACGCTCGCGGCGGACAAGGCGGGCGCGGCCGGTGTCGGTGGTTTCCCCGCAGGGCAGGGTGGCGGGATCGAGCGGCGCGGTGTGCTCGGTGCCGAGCGGCACGGGCTCGTCGGTGAAGAAACGGCCGGACTCGGTGTGCGCGAGCGTGGCGGCGGCGTGCTGGCCGCCGCGGAGTTTCCGGAGGAAGAACGCCCACGGGAGCGGCGCGGCGCGCTTTAGGTGAAGCGGCGCGGCGCGTTGCAGGCGCGGTGTGCTGGTGCTCACGAGCACGTAGCCGCGCTCGTCGAGGCCGCGGCGGCCGGCGCGCCCGACCATCTGAAGGAGGTCGTGCGGTGCGATTTCGCGTTCGAGGTGATTTTGGTGGAAGGTGCCGGAGGTGATGAGGACGGAGCGGAGGGAGAAGTTGATGCCGGCGCTGAGGCCGAGGGTGGCGACAACGGCGCGGAGTTGGCCGGCCTTCGCGAGGGGCTCGATGAGGCCGGCGCGTTGGGCGTAGCTCAGGCCGCTGTGGTGAAACGCGACTCGGCCGCGAAGGAGCTTGGTGACAAGCGGACCGGCCAGCTGCTCCTGTTCCGGCGTGAGCGTGAGCGGATCGGCGAGCGGCAGTTCACGGGCGAACTGGCGGGCGAGCCGCTCGGCGTCGGCCCGGTGCGGGGCAAAGACGAGGACCGGGCCGAGATTTTCACGCAGCGCTCCGGCGACGCGCTTGGACCAGAAACCCTCGATGCAGCGCGGCAGCCCCCGCACGAGATCGTCGGCTTCGACCTCCTCAAGCGGCACCGGTCGATTGCGGTGCTGCACGACCGTGGTGCGGCGTCCGAGCCTCTGGAGCCAAGCGGCGACCGCGGCGGGATTGGCGACCGCGCCGGAGAGAAGGAGTAATTGCAGTTCGGGCGGGGCGGAGAGCAGGACGCCCTCGTAGTGGTTGCCCCGATGGCGATCGGCGAGCCAGTGGTATTCGTCGACGACGAGGAGATGGAAGGGCTTTTGGTCTCGAGACGTCCTAGCGTCGGTCAGGGAGGTTTGAGAAGGGGCCGGCGTCGATGAAGTGATTTGAACCTGCACCGCCTCAAGAGTTGCGACCACGACGGGAGCTTCTGGATTCACGCGGACATCGCCGGTGATGATGCCGACGTCCCATCCACGGCGGCGCCATTCGGCGAACTTGTCATTGGCGAGAGCGCGCGTGGGAACCGTGAAGAGCGCCCGCTTGGCGAAGCTGCCCTGCTCGGCCCAGCGCTCAAAGATATAGGTTTTGCCGGCGCCGGTGGGCGCATCGACCACTACGTCGTCGCCTGACCTCAAGGCAGAGATTGCCATCGCCTGCCACTTGTCAGGAAGGACGAGTCGCTGGAGCTCGGCAAAGGCGTCATTGAGCACAGATTTCAACGTGCTGCGTTGTCTTGTGCGGTCAATCAAGGCCCTGCCGCTCGACCCCGTCGGCTCGTCAGGGCGCGGTTTTGGCTCGGATGCCAGGCCCACTTGGGCGCCTTAGCGATTCGGGGCAGCGCCTCCCACGCTATCTGGCGATCTGGGATTAAACGGAACCTTGGCTCAGATCGAAATTGTGGGTTCCGCGGCGGCAACGCTGCGCGAACAGCCCGAGTTGCAGTTTGATCTGGCGCAAGCCGTCTATGGCATCGGCCGCGTGGCGGAGGCGGAGCGCGCTTTGATGGAGGGCTCTCGGCACGCCTTCCTTCACCAAGCGTCGCAGTGCCGCGGCGAGTTTTCATAAGGATCGCCGCCGGGCCGACCCGGCGCGCGCTCACGCGGCGCTTTCCGAGGCGCGCCCCATTTTGGGGACGGAGCCCGACTATCTTCCGGCGTTGCAGGTGTCGGCCTTGGCGCAGGAGCGCACGTGTCTGCGCCGACGCAGCGTTCCGCAGCTCGTTCACTTCACGGCGTCCAACACTATCCCGGCCGTCAGGATTTCCGGCAGGATCACCGGTGCGTCCTTGCCCGGCCGCCACACCACGTTGAAGGGCACGGCCGAGCGATTGTAGGCGGCGAGTTCGGCGGTGATCTTGGGATCGCGATTCGTCCAGTCAGCCCGGAGGGTCGCGACTTTCTTGTCGGCGAAGGTCTTCAGCACCTCGGCTGATCCGAACACCAGCTTCTTGTTGGTCTGGCACGTCGCGCACCAGCGGGCGGTGAAGTCCACGTAGATGATGCGTCCTTCGGCGCGGAGCTTCGCCACCGCTTCGGTGCTCCAGGGCTCCCAGGTCACCGCGGTCGGCGCGGCCGCGCGTGGCCAGCCGGTCGCCAGGCCCAGGGCGCCGACGACCACCAAGCCCGCGATGCCGAAGCGCACTCTCCGCGCCGAGGCCCCGGGCGCCGTCCAGCGGCCATACATCCACACCGCCATCGCGATGAGCACGAGGCTGAGGAGCGCCATCAGGAAACCGTCCTCGCTCAATTGCGCCGCGAGCACCCAGACGAGGGCGCCGACCGTGCCGTAGAGCGGAAAAGCCATGAACTGCTTGAAGGTCTCCATCCACGCGCCCGGCCGCGGCAGCAGCTTCACGGCGCGCGGGAAAATCGATAGCAGCAGATAAGGTGCGGAGAGCCCGATCGCGATCGCGGTGAAGATGGTGAAGGACTCCACCGTCGAGACCGCCAGGGCCGTGCCCAGCGCGGGCGCGAGGAAAGGCGCGCTGCACGGCGTGGCCACCACGGTCGCCAGCACCCCGGTGAAGAACGATCCGCCGTAGCCATCCTTCGATTGCAGCTTCCCGCCGACGGCCGTCGCGCGCAGGCCAAACTCGAACACTCCGCTCATGTTCAGCGCGAAAACCAGCATCAGCACCGCGATCGCGTAGACGAACGGCGCGGATTGCAGCTGAAAGCCCCAGCCCAGCTCGGCGCCGCCGGCCCGCAGCACCGCGAGCGCCCCGGCCAGCACCCAGAACGACAGCAGCACGCCGATCGTGAAGACGACGCCGTGCATCACCACCGCGCTGCGCCGGTGGCCCGCTTGGTTCACGAACCCCAGTATCTTGATTCCGAGCACGGGGAAGACGCAGGGCATGAGGTTGAGGATCAGGCCGCCGAGAAACGCCAGCAGCAGCGTGGCCGCGAGGTTGTCTGGCGCGGCCGCCGCCGACGCGCCGCCCGCAGCACCGACGGCCGCGGGCGGACCCGCGACGATGTCCGCCGCGATGCGGAGCCCGCGCAGGCTGCCGCCCGGCAGCCAGCCGCTCGCCGAGGTCACGACGCCCAGCAGTTTCTTCACGTCCGCCGGTCCGTCGCTCGCCACCGGCAGCGTGAGCACCCATTCGCCGCCGGGCCCGCGCTTCGCCACCTGCGGCTGATCGTAGGCGATGAAGCCGTCCTCGGTGAAGAAGTGCGGATCCTTCGGCCCGACGTCTCCGGCCTGGGCCGGTGTGAGCGTGAGCGTGAGTGATTTTCCCGCCCGCTTGGCGGTCGCTGTCCAAGCGGCTTCCGTGCGTGGCAGACCGGCGATCACGCCGCGGATTTTCTCGCCCCACGTCGCATCGGATGCCGGCGCGGTTGCTGCGATTGGCAGCTTCAAGGCTACATCGGCGCCTCCCGGGATGCAGATTTCCTCGCACATCAGCCAGTCGGCGCGGGCCGCCAGCTCGACGGTTTCGCCCGGCTTCAGGTCGGCTGGGGGAGTGAGCGTCACCGGCAGCAGCAATTCACCCTCGTAACCCTGGCCGACGATGTTGCCGCGCTTGTCCTTCAGCAGAATCGGCGCGGGCCATTGAATCGGCCCGGCGGTCCAGCCGGCGGGGAGTTTCCACTCGAGCGTCGTCGGCAGGCCCGTGCCGGGGTTCGACCAATACGTGTGCCAGTGCGGGTCATGCACGAGGTGCAGCGCCACCGTCACGGGCTTGCCCGGCTGCACGCTCATCTCCGCGGCGACGAGCGCCGCCTTCACGTGCGAGGGCGCCACGGCGGCAAAGAGAGCTGCGCCCCCCGGCAGGCAGGACAACCCGAACAGGAGAAAGGCGGCGAGGCGACGGAGCGTCATGGTGTGGGTGGGAGCGTGGAGGTTTTCGTGCGAGGCGCAAACCCCGCGGTTTCTTCCCGGGCGGGCCCATCGGCTTTTCCCGTTTGCCCCCGCGCTCGCGCCCCCGCTACCAAATCCCTGTGCCGCGCCTCCTCCCTGCGTTTTTTCTCGTTGTCGCGGCCCTTGTCGCCGGCTGTTCCACCTCGGTCGATCGCGCGTCCGCGCTTCCTGCGACTTCGGCCCCGGGCGCCGCGCCGCGCGATGCCTACGTGCTCCTCTCCGGCGGCGGCTCGCCCCTCTCCAACAACTACTCGCAATACCTCCAGGCCCGCGCGCTCGCCGACCACTTGGCCCGCACGTGCCCGCCGGAATCGGTCTGGATCTTCTTCGGTGCGGGCAACCGTCCCGATGCCCCGCCGGTCCTCGCCGATGCCCGGCGCGAGACGCGCCGCGACGGCCTCGTGCTCCAATCGTGGGAGCCGGGCATATTGCCCAACAACCGCGCCGCCACGCGCGACAACTTCCTCCGCGCCCTGCGCGACGAGATTCTCCCGATGGTGCGCAGCGGCGGCACGCTGCACCTCTTCGTCGGCGACCATGGCGAGCTCGCCGGCAAGGACGACGCGCGCGAGAGCGCCATCACGATGTGGCAGCTAAAGCCCGGCCGCCGCGGCCGCGGCTGGATCACCGACGACAAGGAAGTGCTCGGCGTCGCCGAGTTGCGCCGCGTGATTGCCGAGGGAATCGGCCGCGGTCGCGTCATCTTCGCGATGACGCAGTGCCACTCCGGGGGCTTCCACGAACTCGGTGTCGCGCGCGAGCCCGTGCCGCCGCGCGAGTGGTTCACGCGCGTGCCAGCGTGGGCCGCGATGAAGCCCAAATATCCGCGTCTCCCCATCGCCGGCTTCACCGCGACCGACGAGGATTCGCCCGCCGCCGGTTGCGACCCCGACCCGGATCCCGTGCGCTGGGCCGGCTACGAACGCTTTCTCCCCGAGGCCATGCTCGGCCGTGATCTCATGACGGGTGCCGCGCTCGGTCGCGCCGCGGCGACCTACGCCGCCGCGCACGAAACGGCCACCCTCGTCGATCGCACCATCGACAAGCCCCGCGCCACCTCCGAGCACCTGCTCGAATCGTGGGCCCGCTTCATCGAGACGCGACTCGCCGCCACGCTGGAGATCAACGCGCCGGTGT
Source organism: Opitutaceae bacterium (assembly GCA_031411915.1). Classification (GTDB taxonomy): domain Bacteria; phylum Verrucomicrobiota; class Verrucomicrobiia; order Opitutales; family Opitutaceae; genus ER46. The sequence goes on along the minus strand of JANOCA010000562.1, from coordinate 11,754 downwards.
TCCAAGCCGTCGCCGCCTACCAACGCGCGGTCGACACCGGGCGCCCCACCGCGACCACGGACCCCGCGCTGCGCGAGCGGCAGGCGCAGTTCGCGCGCTTCACGTCGCGCCTCGCCGAGCAAGCTCCCGCGGCGAAGGACCTCCTGTTCACCGGCACCCGGGCCCAGCTCGACGCCGCGATCCGCGGTCGCGGCGAACGTCCCGCCGGTTCCGGCCCGCGCGGCGGTGCGCGCCGCGGGCAGCTCGCCGAGCTGCGCAAGACTTGGACCGACACCCTGCGCCCCGCGTGGAAAGCCGCCGTGCTCCACGGCGACGTGCCCGGCCTCGCGCCCGGCGTCCTCGAATTCGAGAAACATCTGCTCGGCCTCGAGGACGGCGGCCGCGATTTTTTCCTCCCACGCGGCAGCCGCGATGCGCTCCTCAACGAAATCTATTGGCGCTCCGGCTACGCCACGCCTGCCACGCTCGAACGCGCACGGGCCGAAGCCATCGCCCGCTGGGGAGCCGAGCGGCGCACCCGGATTGTCGCGTGGGGCAAAAACTCCGCCGATGCCGCCGTGCGCGCCGCCGCTGAGAAAATCGGTCCCGCGCCGGCGCTCGCCGACGAACCGCCGCGCGCCCTTTCGCGCCAGACTGCCGCCGAGCGGGTTCTGTTCTACCGCCGTGTCCTCGCGGCCTGGGAATTTCTCCATGCGACCGGCGCCCGCGCCGCGCTCGCCGAGGTCGAGGCGCTCACCGCGCTTGAGCGCACGCCGCTGCCGCAGGCGGAAAACAAATGAGTCTTTTTCGCGCGTTGTCCGAAACGGGCGGGATGGTTCGTCGTGTCATTGCACCGACCCGATCCCATGTTGCCCGCCGCTGTCGTCCTCTTCCTGCTCGTCGTCCTCGTGGCGACGGACGGCGCTGCGCCGACTGACGACACCGAAAACAAGTGAACGCCGCCCGCCCGAAAAACGAACCCGCCATGCCTGCCGCCCTGGCCGTCGCCACCGCCGCCCCGCTCCTGGAGGTGCAGGGGCTCGTGAAGCACCTCGGTGGCAAGCTCATCGTCAACGGCGTCGATCTCGCTTGCCGTGCGGGCGAGGTGATCGGGCTGCTCGGGCCCAATGGCGCGGGCAAGACCACCACGCTCCGCATGTGCTATGGTTTCCTCCGCCCCGAGGCCGGCAGCATCCGCATCGCCGGCCACGATCTCGCGACCGATGGCGACCGTGCGCGTCGCGCCCTCGGCGTTTGCACGCAGGACGACACGTTCGACACCGACTTCACGGTGCGCGGCAACCTCGAGCAGACCGCGCGCTACTACCGCCCGAAGATCGAGAATCTCGCGGCGCGCATCGACGCGCTGCTCGCGCAGTTCGGCCTCACGGAATATGCAGACCAAAAGCCCGACCGGCTCTCCGGCGGCTTCAAGCGCCGCCTGATGATCGCGCGCTCTGTCGTGCATCGCCCGCAGGTGGCGTTCCTCGACGAGCCCACCACCGGCCTTGATCCGCAGGCGCGCATGGCGGTGTGGGAACTCGTCGCCCAGCTGCGCGCCGATGGCATGGCGGTCGTCCTGACCACGCACTACATGGACGAGGCTGAGCGGCTCTCCGATCGCCTCGTTCTGCTGCAGGATGGCAAGGTGCGCGCGAGCGGCACCACGCGCGCACTCTTGGGCGACGTCGTCGGCGAGCACGTCGTCATCCTTGCGCAGACCGTGCCCGATGCCGCGCGCGCCGCGGATTGGCTGCGCGCCCGGGGCGACGCGCCCACGGCGGTGCTGAGCGATTGGCATGTGGCGCTTGATGCGGCGGGGCTGGCGGCCTTTGTCGCGGCGTTTTCCGGCCTGCGCTACGAGGTGCGGCCGCCGAATCTCGACGACCTGTTCCTCGCGCTGGAAAAGGAGGGCCGCCGATGAACGCCGTCCGCCGCATCTTCGGTCCCGCGCTGGCGTGGCAGAGCCGCGCCGTGCTCGCGCGTCACCTGCGCGTGCATCTGCGCAACTGGCACACGGCCCTCGTGCCGCCGCTCGCCGAGCCGCTCGTGATGCTGCTGGCCTTCGGGGTAGGGCTCGGCGCCCAGATCGGCGACCTCGCGTGGGGCGGGGCGCCGGCGGATTACCTGCCGTATCTCGCGCCGGGCATCCTCGCCTACACGGTGTTCATGACGGCGTTTTTCCAGTCGATCTTCTCCGCCTACATGCGGATGCATTTCCAGAAATCGTGGGAGGGCCAGCTCACGACGCAGGTGCGGCTGGAGCATGTCGTGTGGGCCGAGATGCTCTGGGCGGCGACGCTCGCGACGTTCTACGCCGTGGTCGTGTGCCTCGTGCTCGCGGGCTTCGGCGTCGCGGGCGCGCTGGACCTGCACTGGGGCTGGCTGCCGATGGCGATTCCGCTGCTGTTCCTCGCCGCGGTGGCGTTTGCGTCGGTGGGCCTCTTCTTCACCGCGATCCTGCCGAGCATCGATCACATGGGCCTGCCGTTCTTCCTCGTGATTCTGCCGATCGGGTTCACGAGCAGCACGTATTTCCCGCTGCCCGCGGTGCCGTGGCTGGAGACGCTCGTGCTCGGCAACCCGCTGCATCACCTGGCCGAGGGCCTGCGCTGGCTGCTCCTGCGCGGCACGCCGACGCCGCACCTTGCCTGCGCCGCGGCGTTGAGCGTGCTTTTCCTGCTCGTGCTCGTGCCCATCGACCTGCGGCTGCTGCGCAAACGCGTCTTCGGCGACGCGTGAGACCAACGTCGCGGATGATTTTGACTTTTCTGTTGTAGGCCCGGCCGGTGGGCGGGCACCCGGCACCGGCTCACTGCCGTTGAATCAAGGTCGATCGTCCTGTCTCTTCGTAGGCCAGCGCGCTTGCGCGCGCCTCGGCGAACGTCGGGCGGAGCGCTCGCAAGCGAGCTGCCTACGAAATCCGAACCCGCTAATTCAACGGCAGTGGGCCACCGGCCGGGTCGACAGACTAAAAACCAATGACCCGCCCGGTGGATTTTTCCCACCGGGCGGGGATGGGAGTTCACTTCTTGGCCGTCACCGGCGCCTCGATCAGGCCGGTCGCGTCGATCCGCGCCTTGAGGTTGTCGAGGGCGTCGCGGGCCGCGTCGTCGAAGCTATCGGCGCGCGCGAACCAGTCGCGGCGCAGCCACGTCATGATGGAGGTGCCGGAGAACATCCCGAGGTTCTTCTCGCCGCGCGGCGACTTGAGCGCCGCGGAAAAGACGCAGTCGGTTTGGCTGAGCCGGCTCACGCGCCACTCGAAGATCCGGATGTCGAGCACGGGCGCGGTTTCGTCGAGGCGGTCCCCGTCCTCGACGTAGCGGATGCGGCCGCGAAAACCCTGCTCGTGCAACGCGGTGATCACGCGGTGCGCGAAGGCCTCGGCGACATCGTCGTCGCGGATCGGGTTCATGCTGAACGGCAGGTCGACGCGCACTTGCAGGCGGATCGGCCGGGGCGTCTTGTCGGCGGGCTTTTCGAGGGCGTTGGCGGAGGGGGCCAGGCTCGCAAAACAGAGGGTGAACAGGGAGAGAAGACGGATGGTTTTCATGATGCTGCAAAAGATGAAATCCACGCCGGGAAGGTTCCGCCGCCGGGTGCGAAAAAAGTCGGCCGACCGCTTGACAGCGGCGATGAGTGGCTCCGGCGCGTTTGCTTCGCGCGCGATTGCCGGCACGCTGCGCGCCGATGAAAACCCGCCCCTTTGGTCGCACCGGAAAAAACCTCGGCGAAGTCGGCCTCGGCACGTGGCAGCTCGGCGCAGGGTGGGGCAACGTCACCGAGGAGGCCGCGATGGCCACGCTGCGCGCGGCCTACGAGGCGGGCACGACGCTCTTCGACACGGCCGATGTCTATGGCATGGGCCGCGCGGAGAAATTCATCGGCGCCTTCCTGCGCGACACGCCGGGCGCCCGCGAAAAAATCCATGTCGCGACCAAGCTCGGGCGCTTCTCGCCGCCGGGGTGGCCGGCGAACTTCACGCGCGCCGGCATCCGCCAGCACACGGAGGCGTCGCTCCAACGCCTGGGCGTCGAGGCGCTCGATCTCACGCAGCTGCACTGCGTGCCGTTCGACGTGCTGAAGCAGGGCGAGGTGTTCGAGCATCTGCGCGAGCTGAAGCTCGAGGGGAAAATCCGCGATTTCGGCGCGAGCGTGGAGTCGATGGAGGAGGCGGATTTCTGCGTGCGCACCGAGGGCGTGGCCGCGCTCCAGATCATCTTTTCGATTTTCCGGCAGAAGCCGATCGCCACGCTTTTCGCCGAGGCGCAGCGGCGGCAGGTCGCGCTGCTCGTCCGCCTGCCGCTCGCGAGCGGGCTGCTCGCGGGCAAGTTCACGCGCGAGACGACCTTCGCGCAGAATGACCACCGCACCTTCAATCGCGACGGCCAGCAGTTCAACGTCGGCGAGACCTTCGCCGGCCTGCCCTTCGAGAAGGGGGTGGACCTGGCCGATGCGCTGAAGCCCCTCGTGCCCGCCGGCCTCACGATGGCCGACATGGCGCTGCGCTGGTGCCTCGATTTCGACGCCGTGAGCGCGATCATCCCGGGTGCGCGCAATCCCGAGCAGGCCCGCGCCAACGCCCGCGCTTCTGCGCTCCCGCCGCTGGGCACGACGCTGCACCAGCAGCTCGCGGACTTTTACGCGCGCGAGGTCGCGGCGCACATCCGCGGGCCGTATTGAGCGTCTTGCTGCTCGATGAACCCCAGAACCCTCGTTGGAATTTTCGCGCTGATCTCCGGGCTGGCGGTTGTCTCGGCCGGCGCGCAGGAAGCCAAGTCCGCCGTCGCGTTCCGGAACTTGGACCTCGAGGCCGCTCTCGCCGCCGCAACGGCGGAGGACAAACTCGTGTTGATCGATTTCTTCACCACGTGGTGCGCACCGTGCAAGCTCCTCGATCAGAACACATGGACCGACGCGAAGGTCGGCGAACTCGTCAACGCCAAGGCCGTCGCGCTCAAGCTCGACGCCGAGAAGGAAGGCCGCGTGGCCGCGAAGCGGTATGCCATCGCCGCTTACCCGACGCTGCTCGTGCTGAAGCCCGACGGCACCGAGGTCGATCGCATCATCGGTTATCGCGAGCCGGCGCGGTTCATCGCGGATTTCTCCGGGGCGCTCGCGGGCCGGCCCACGCTCGTGCGCGCGCAGGACGCGGTGACCGCCTCGACCGAGAGTCGTGAAACGGTCCGGGCTCGCTACGATCTCGCAAAGGCACTCGCGCAGAGCGGCCAATCCGCCGAGGCTCTCGAGCATTACCTCTGGTGTTACGACGTGGGCATGGTGCAGGTCGCCAGCTACGTGGGCGTCCGGAACAGTTTTCTCACCGGCGACATGGGCCGGTTGGCGGCGAAATATCCTCCCGCGCGCGAGGCGCTCGTCAGTCGCCGCGACGACGCTAAGGTTCGCCTGCTCGGCGGCGACGCGCGCGCCACGACGGAGTTTGCCGCGCTTAACGACGCGCTCGGCGATCACTACTCGAACCTTTCCATGTTCGAGCAGCTTCCGGCGGGCGATCCGCGGCGGCGGGCGTTTGGCCCGCGCCTCATGCCGGTGCTGGTTTCGACCCGGCGCTACGCCGAAGCCATGGACGCGATGCCAGCCGCGGCGGTTCTCCGGCTCGCGGACTCGACCCTTACGCGAAGCGGCCCCAACGGACAAATCCCTGGGGCTAGGCTCGCCGCAATCCGTGGCCAGAGGGGCTATGTCGAGATGCTCGCCGGCGGCGGAGACCTTGCGTCGGCGCGCGCGCTGATCGGAAAGATTCTCACCTTTGATTCCTCCACCGAAACCCGGACGCTCTTGCGCGCGGCAGTCGAGCGCGCGGAGCGGCCGGAGCTGCTGGCCGAGATTGCGGAAAAGCCGTAGCGGCTTCGCCCGTCGCTACGCCCGCAGGTAGATCTGCCGCTTGTGCAAAAACCACGCGAGCGTGAGCATCACCGCGATCGCGCCGAGGTTGGTGCCGAGATCGCCGCCGCCCGCGCCGAGCGTGCGGTCGAGGAAGGCGCGCACGTCGCCGCCGACGAGGCGGTTCGCGACGTTGCGGTAGCCGATGAGCCCGGAGCAAAGATAGAGCGTGATGGGGTTGAGCCCGACCCAGACGAGCGGCACGCACCAGCGCTTCGCGCCGCGCACATCGACCACGTAGTAGAACGCCGCGAGCAGCAGCAGACTCCATCCGCCGGCCACCAGCACAAACGACGAGGTCCAGATTTTCTTAATCACCGGGAACTGCAGCCCCCACAGATGCCCGAGCACGAGGGCGGCCACGCCGCCGAGGGCGAGCGCCGTGAGCTTCTGCGCGTCCGTGCGATCGGTGCGCCGGAGCAGCAAGCCGGCGAACGCTCCGAGCAGGCACGTCGCGACCGCGGGCAGCGTGCTGAGGTAGCCTTCGGGATCGTAGTAGATGTCGTATTTGCGGCCCGGGAGAAATTGGAAGTCGAGGTGGTTGGTGAGATTTTTCCCCGGCTCGTAGCCGCCGGTGACGCGTGCGGTCGTCGCGTCAAAGGCCGCGGTGATTTGGGCGGGCGTGGGATTCGGCGTGCCGAGGCGCGCAGCGAGGGCGGATTTATCCAGTTGGAAATCCCGGATTGGGACAAACGTGAGCAACGCCCAATAGCCGGCGAGGATCGCCGCGCCGATGCCGGCGAGCGCGCGCGGCTTGAAAAAGATGAAGAGCAGCCCGGTCGCGCCGTAGGCGAGGGCGATGCGCTGGAGCACGCCCAGCAGCCGCAGGCCCGGCCACGGCTGCGTCATCCCGCCCGCGTAGAAGAGCCCCAGCGCGTAGATGAGCGCCGTGCGCAGCAGCACGCGTTTCACCGCCTCGCCGCGGCCGTGCTGCGCGACGATGCGCGAGAGCGAGAACACCGACGACACGCCGACGATGAAGATGAACAGCGGGAAAATCAGATCGTAGAACGCGAAGCCCGCCCAGTCCTTGTGCTCGAATTGTCCCGCGAGGGTCGGCAGCGGCTCGACCGGGGCGACCTTGCCGAGCGCGCGCATGGCGGCGTCGCCGCCGAGGATCCAGAACATATCGAAGCCGCGCAGCGCATCGAGCGAGACGAGACGCGGAGGCTTGGGCGGAACGACGGCGGTGGGCGAGGCGGCGGCGGGCGAAGTCATGCGGGGCGGGGTGCGCCGAGCACGGCGCAAGCGGGCCTCGCGGTCAATGCGCGGCGCGGTGGTTTCTTTCGCGATTGATGTAGGCGGGGTGCCCTCACCCCGCAAAGCTCTCTGAATCCGAAGCGGGGTGAGGGCACCCCGCCTACATGAAAGTCAGCCCTTGCTCCGGCCACTCCGCCCTTGCGCGGGCGGGCGGATCGCGTCCTCTCTCATGCCACATGAAGGTTTCGTTCACCCAGAAGGAATACGCGCGGCTGCTCGAGCTGGCCCATCTCGGCCTGTATGTCGCCGGCTCCCGTCCGGAGGATCCGGCGACGATGCCGGAGCGCTACTCCGCGGTTGCGCAGAAGGTCTTCGGCCTGGGCGAACTTTTCGGCTGCGCGGACCTCGTGGAGGTCGATGTCAACGGCCAGCATTTCCCGACCGAAAAACTCACGGGCGGCCCCGCGCAGGAAAAGCTCGACCGCTTCATCGACGACATGTTCTGGGGCGAGCTGGCCAGCCGCCTCGCCGAGCGCGACCTGCGCGCGGAGCTGGACGCGACCAAGCTCGGTGAGGAACTCACCGAGGACGAGGAGGAGCGCCTCGCCGCCCTCGAAGACACCTACTTCCGCGAGTTCGAGACCAAGGGTGTCGATCACGTCGTCGTCCTCCGCGGCGGCAAGGGTTGAGCGGCCTGCGCACCGCCGGCCCCGCTCGCGCGTCCCCCTTTTCAGCGCTTTCCACCTTCCCCATGAAAAACCACTCCACCGATTCCTCCTCCCTCTCGCGCCGCGACTTCGTCGCGCGTCTCGCCGCCACGGCGACCGTCCTCCCGCTCGCGGGCGCCGTGTCCACCGCCAACGCCGCGGAAAAAAAATCCGCCGCGATGGCCAAGCCCGCGAGCCCGTCGACCATCCACGTCTTTTCGAAGCCCCTGCACATGTTCCCCGCCGCCGAGGCCGCGCGGATCGTCGCCGAGTGCGGCTACGGCGGGATGGACTACACCGTGCGCACCGGCCAGCCGCACGTGCTGCCGGCCAAGGCCGCCGAGGAGCTCCCGCGCGCCATCGACGCCGCCCGCGCCGCCGGCCTGAAGGTCGAGATGATCACCACCGAGATCACGAGCGCGCGCGCCGAGCACACCGAGACACTGCTGCGCACCGCCGCCAAGCACGGCGTGAAAGTCTACCGCCTCGGCAATTTTAACTACGACACCAAGCTCGGCATCACCGGCACGTTTGAGAAGCTGCAGCCCGCGCTGAAGGAACTCGCCGCGCTCAACGCCAGCCTCGGCATTCACGGCGCGATTCAGAACCACGCCGGCCCGCGCGTCGGCGGGCCCGTCTGGGATCTTTACCACCTGCTGAAGGACATCGATCCGCGCGCCCTCGGCGTGCAATACGACATCCGGCACGCCATCGTCGAGGGCGCGCAGTCCTGGCCGCTCGCGCTCCGGCTCCTCGCGCCGTGGATCCGCTGCACCGACATCAAGGACTTCAAGTGGCAGCAGTCGCCCGGCAAAGCCGTGATCGAGAATGTGCCGCTCGGCGAGGGCGTGGTGCCGTTCGACGCCTATTTCAAGCTGGCGAAGGAGCTCGGCGTCGGCGGCCCGATCTCGATGCACCTCGAGTATCCGCCCTTCGAGCGCTACCCGGCCACGCTGAGTGCGGCGGATCGCCTGATGCAGATGAAGACGCTCATGAAGCAGGACCTCGCCTTCCTCAAGGGCCAGCTTGCCAAGGCCGGGCTGGCGTGAGCTTGGGCGGCCTGACCTCAAGACGCTGGTTTGAGGACAGGCGGGGGCCCTGAAAGCGCGTTGGGGTCAGCGCGCTCCACCTCGAAATCCCTTTGCCGATATGCTCGCACATCGTCGCGCCGTTTTTCTTGCGTGTGCGGTCGTCGCGCTGGTCACGGACGTGGCGCGCGCGCAGGAGTTGCCCGACGCGCAGCCGCTCACGCTGACCGGTGATCTCTCCGCGCAGATGGTGGCGGGCATCGACCGGTTTCTTGATGGGCAGACGGAGCTGGCGGCGGCAGAGCGCGCGCAGTTCTGGAAACGCGACCTCGGCTCGACCGAGGCCCACGAAAAATCCATCGCGCCCAACCGCGAGCGGCTACGCACGATCATCGGGGCGGTCGATCCGCGGTTGCCGGTGCGCGCGCTGGAATTCGTCGGCGACACGGCGACGCCGGCGCGGCTCGCCGAGACCGCTGACTACGAAATCTTCGCCGTGCGCTGGCCGGTGTTCGAGGGCGTGTGGGGCGAGGGCCTGCTGCTCCGTCCGAAAGGAAACGCGGTCGCCGGCATCGTCGCGATTCCCGATGCCAGCCAAACGCCGGAGCAACTCGCCGGCCTCCGCGCCGGACTGCCGCCGGAAAACCAAATCGCCCGCCGGCTCGCCGAGCGCGGCTGCCGCGTGCTCGTGCCCGTGCTCCTCAGCCGCGAGGCCACGTGGTCGGGCATTCCCGGCAAGCCGACGAACCTGCCGCATCGCGAGTGGATTTACCGGCAGGCCTACGAGGTCGGCCGCCACATCATCGGCTACGAGGTTCAAAAGGTCCTCGCTGCGGTCGACTGGCTCGCGGCCGAGGCGCGGGGTGCCCCCATCGGTGTCGCCGGCTACGGCGAGGGCGGGCTGATCGCGCTGCATGCGGCGGCTCTCGATCGCCGCGTGGGGGCGACGCTCGTCAGCGGCTACTTCGATTCGCGGCAGCGGCTCTGGAGCGAGCCGATCTACCGCAACGTGGTCTCGCTGCTGCGCGAGTTCGGCGACGCGGAGATTGCCACGCTGATCGCGCCGCGCGCGCTGATCGTCGAGCACAGCACGGTGCCGCGCGTCGAGGGTCCGCCCGTGCCCGAGGCGGGCCGGCGCAACCTCGCGGCGCCCGGCCGGCTCGCTACGCCGGAGCTAGCGGTCGTGCAGGCCGAGGTGGCGCGGGCGCGCGGGCTGGTCGGCGAAAAACTCGGCGGCCATCTCCAACTCGTCGCCGATGGTGAGCGCGCGTTTGCGGCGCCGTTTTCCGAGCGCGCGCAAGCGGCCTTCCTTGCCGCGCTGGAGGTGCCTGCGGCCTCATCCGCTCCACCCAGCCCCGCGCCGGCCGCCGCGCTCGGCGCCGTCGCTGCCGTGGAGCGCCAGCGCCGGCAGGTGAAGCAACTCGAGGATCACACGCAGCGGCTCGTGCGCGCGAGCGAGGCGAGGCGTCAGGAACTTTTCTGGAATCCGATCAAGGCCACGAGCGCCGCCGCGTGGAACGACGCCGTGCCGCGCCTGAAACAAGAACTCTGGGAGGATGTGCTCGGCAAATTCCCGCCGGTCTCGCTGCCGGCGAATCCGCGCACGCGGCGCGTGGGCGAGACGGGCGCGTTCACGACCCACGAGGTCGTGCTCGACGTGTGGCCGGACGTGTTTGCGTGGGGCCTCCTGCTGGTGCCGAAAAATCTCGCGCCCGGCGAACGCCGCCCGGTCGTGGTGTGCCAGCACGGCCTCGAGGGGTTGCCGGCCGATTGCGTGACGCAGGACCCGACGACGCGCGCGTTCCAATCCTACAAAGGCTTCGCCGCCGTGTTGGCCGAGCGCGGCTTCATCGTGTTTGCGCCGCACAACCCGTATCGCGGGCAGGACGCGTTCCGTGTGCTCCAGCGCAAGGCCAACCCGCTCGGCCGCTCGCTCTTCTCCGTCATCCTCGCGCAACACGAGCGCATCCTCGACTGGCTGGGTGCGCTCCCGTTTGTCGATCCCGCGCGCATCGGGTTCTACGGGCTCAGCTACGGCGGCAAGACCGCCATGCGCGTGCCAGCGCTGCTCGACCGCTACTGCCTCAGCATCTGCTCGGCCGACTTCAACGAGTGGGTGCGCAAGAACGCCGCGACCGACTACCCGGGCAGCTACCTCTTCACGGGCGAATACGAGATCTTCGAGTGGGACCTCGGACACACGTTCAACTACGCGGAGATGGCGGCGCTGATCGCGCCGCGGCCGTTCATGGTCGAGCGCGGGCACCGCGATGGCGTCGGCACGGACGAGTGGGTGAGCTACGAGTTCGCGAAGGTCCGCCGCTTCTACACGCGCCTCGGCCTCGCCGATCGCGCGGAGATCGAATACTTCGACGGGCCGCACACGATCAATGGGCAGGGGACGTTCGAGTTTTTGCACCGGCATCTGAATTGGCCGAAACCAGCCGTGACAGCCGCCCCATCGCGTCGCTAGAGATTCGGGATGTCCGCGCCGTCCACCCGCCAGGAAAACCCGATTACCATCGCCCGCGTGGGCTCCAACTTCGAGCGCGAGCCGCTCGTGCGGCCGTTCGGTTTCAAGGGCGGCTACCAGACGGAGATTTGGCAGAGCGTCGCGCAGCTCGAGAGCGCGTCGGGGAAGCGCGGCACCGGCCTCTGCACGCAGGGCGTGCTGTGGAGCGACGCGCAGGTCTTCGCCGGCCACAGCGAGAGCGGCGGCAACGCGCTCATGTATGCCGTGACCGAGCGCGCGCTGCAGATGCTCAAGGGCCAGTCGTTCACCGATCCGATCTCGCTGCTCGAGGCGACGCGGCACGAGGTGTTTGCCTACGCGAAGAAAATCACGGGCCACGCCGGGCTGCGCGAGACCTTCGCGCTCAACGCCCTCGTGGGCGTCGATTTCGCGGCGTGGCTGCTCTACGCGGCGGAGCACG
>JANOCA010000561.1:0-30860 GCA_031411915.1 Opitutaceae bacterium | reverse complement strand
TCGGGCCGGCCGAGCGCGGCGGCGAGGGCCGTGAGGCGCTTCTCGCGCGGGGCCTCCGCGACGGACTGGCGCTGCTCCTCGGTGAGCGGGGCGGTGAGGGCCGCCGGCAGGATTTCCGGTTGAAGCACGTTCACTTCGAGGAGGTCGGCTGCGAGGGCGAGTAGTTCGGGTCGAGCGCACCCTTGATCGCGTCGCGCGCGGGGAACTGCTCGATGCGTTTCATCGCTTCGGCGTTGTCGATGGCCGGGTCGTTCACGAGCACGGTCGGCCTGATGAAAAAGACGAGCTCGGTGCGCGCGGTGGATTTTTTCCGCGAGCCGAGGAGGTCACCGATGATCGGGAAGGGGCCGAGGCGGTTGGTCTCGCGGATGTTGGTGTTTTTCCGGAATCCACTCAGCACGAGGATGTCGCCGGACTTGGCGCTGACGTAGTTCTTCGTCTCGCGGGTGCCGATGATGTATTGGTCGTTGGAGTCCACCTTCACGGTGCCGGTCACATCCTCGACGGTCTGAGTCATGTCCAGCTGCACGGAGCCATCGACGCCGATGAAGGGCGTGACGGTGAGCGTGGTGCCGATCTTCTGCTGGGTGACGGTGGAGCTCGAGGCGAGGCCGGTGGTGGCGCCGGCGGCCGAGTTGATGGTGCCGGTGACGACAGGCCGCGTCTCGCCGGTGAAGAACTTGGACTCCTTGCCGTGGCTGGTGGAGGTGGTGGGCTGGGTGATGATCGTGTTGTTGCGCTTCCGCGGCGAGGTCTTGATCGCGATCTCGGCGGCGAGGTCGAGGCCGGGGCGGGTGATGGTGCCGCCGGTGACGGTGACGGTGTTGTCGGCGCCGGAGAAGCCGGTTAGCTTGTTGCCCTCGACCTTGAGGCCGAGCGCGCTGATGCCGGACTCGTGGTTGTCGTCGAGCGTGACATCGACAATCACAACCTCGATGCGCACCTGCTTGAGCTGGATGTCGAGCTTGCTGACGAGTTCGCGCACGAGGCGGATGTCCTCGGCGGTGCCGAAGACGACGACGGCGTTGCTGCGATCGTCGTTCTGGACGGTCATGTAGGCGCTGAACTCGCTGGAGGCGGCGGAGTCGTTAGCCGCGTTGTTCATGGAGATCACGGTGGGCGCTGGCGGCTGCCCCGGCTGCGGCTGCGGCGGCGCACCGGGCGCGACGGGACGCACCGAGCCGGTGTTCTGGCGTTGGACGGCGGACGACTGGCCGGAGATGATCTTGCTCAGCACGCTGACGACGTCGACGGCCTTGGCGTTGTTGAGCGGGATGACCTCGATGCGGGTGTTGGGATCGGATTTTTGATCGAGGCTCTGGATCAGCTCGGTGAAGAAATCGAGCAGCCGCGGATCGGTGACGACGGCGATTTGCTGGGTCCGGTCGTCGGCCGAGAAGCTGGTCGCGGTGCCGAGTTGCTGCTGGAGCGGACCGTTGATGATGCCGCGGATCTTGTTCACGAGGTCGCTGGCCTTCACATTGCGCACGGGAAAAAACTTGGGCTTCAACCCGCCCGTCGGCCTGTCGATTTGTTGCAGCATGGTCTCCACGCGCTGGAGATTCTTGATGCTGTCGGTGATGAACATCGCGTTGGCGTTCTGGAGCATCACGGGCCCGCCATAGAGACCGTTTAGCACGGTGGCCAGCAGGGGGGTGACTTCCTGCACGCGGGCAAACTCGAGGAGGAAGAGCTTGGTCGCGACGCGGCCGGTGGAGGGCAAGCCGAGCGTCGAGCCTGAGATGAGCTCGGGCGCCTCCTTGCCGATCTGCTGGAGGTTATGAACCACGAGGGACTTCTCGCCCTGCGGCGCGATGCCGATGCCGTTCAGCGCGAGGACCGTCTCGATCGCGAGGATGGCCTCCGAGCGAAAAACCTTCGGCGGCAGATCGATGTTGTAGCTGGTGGCCGTCTGGAGCTGCGTCGGCCGAAGGATGGTGCGGCCCGTGTAGGCCTTGAGGGCGTCCAGCACGGTGTTGATGTCGACGTCGGGGAGCTTGACCGTGATCTCGTCATCCACGATGCCCGGCGCGAACAAGGGCGAACCCGGACCGACCCTGGCGGGTCCTGGTTCGGCGGCGGGCGGGGCGGGAGCTTGGGCGGCATCGGCCGGGACCAAGGCGAGGGTGGCGGCAAAAACGCAGAGGCGGGCGAGGCGCGAAGTCATGCTGGAGGAGAAGGTTTTTTCGACGGGCGGCGGCCGCATACGCGATAGCGAAGGCAAAGGGCCGGGCTTGTAAACGGTCTAGTGTGGACGGAACAGACTGCGACGGGGCGGAAAGGTTGCCGCGAGAGTGCCCGCGGATTTGCCGCTTGCCGGTGTAATAAGCGCCGCCAACGCTCCCGCGCCGCGATGCCGAACACGTTTGGGAAACTTTTTTCCGTGACCACTTGGGGCGAAAGCCATGGCGCGGCGGTCGGTGCGGTGGTGGATGGCTGCCCTCCGCGCCTGCCGATCGACGCGGCGGAAATCCAGGCCGAGCTCGACCGCCGGCGGCCCGGCCAGAGCGACATCGTCACCCCCCGCAACGAGGAGGACCGGGTGGAGATCCTCGCCGGCCTGTTTGAAGGCCGCACGACGGGCGCGCCCATCTCGATGCTCGTGCGCAACGCCGACCAGCGGCCCGGCGCCTACGACGAGATGCGCGAAAAATTCCGGCCGTCGCACGCCGACTACACCTATCAGGCAAAATTTGGCATCCGGGATCATCGCGGGGGTGGCCGCAGCTCCGCGCGCGAGACGATCGGGCGGGTGGCGGCCGGGACAATTGCGAAGAAGATCCTCGCGCACGCCAACGGCACGGGTGCGCCGGGCGTGGAGATTCGCGCGTTTCTTACGCAAGTGCACGACATCGCGGCGCCCGTGGAGGCGTTGGCGGCCTTTCCGACCCTTGCGGAGGTCGAGGCGACCGCGGTTCGCTGTCCGCATCGCCCCACCGCCGAGAAGATGATCGAGCGCATCAAGGCCGTGCGCAGCGAGGGCGACTCGGTCGGCGGCATCATAGAGTGCCGCGTGCGGGGCGTGCCGGCGGGTCTGGGCGAGCCGGTGTTTGACCGTCTCGAGGCCGATCTTGCCAAGGCGATGCTCTCGCTGCCCGCGACCAAGGGCTTCGAAATCGGCAGCGGCTTTGCGGGCGCGCTTCAGCGCGGCAGCGAGCACAACGATCTCTTCGAGACGCGCGACGGACGTGTGCGCACCGTGACCAACCGCAGCGGCGGCACGCAGGGCGGCATCAGCAACGGCGAGGAGATCGTGTTCCGCGTGGCCTTCAAGCCCACCGCCACCGTGCTGCGCTCCCAGCGCACCGTGGACATCCACGGCGCCGCGACGGACCTCATGGGCCGTGGCCGACACGACCCGTGCGTCGTCCCGCGCGCCGTGCCGATCGTCGAGGCGATGGCCGCGCTCGTGCTCGTCGACCACTGGATGCGCCACGCGGCGCAGAACCAGGTGTTCAGGTTTTGAGGGGTGCGCCGGGCGATCACGCACCGGCGGCTTGAAACGGATAGATCGAGCCGAGGCCGATCAGGCGTGTGAGTTCGTCGAGCGCGCGGCGGTTTTCCTCGAGGAGCTGCGGATCGGCGAGATCGGCGGGGGCGATCCGATCGCGGTAATGTCTTTTCACCCAGGCGGTGAGCGCGGCGTAGGTCGTGTCGGTGAGGACCACGCCCGGCGGCAGCGCGGATTGCTCGGCGGGCGTCAGCACGACGCGCAGTCGCAGGCACGCGGGCCCGCCTCCGTTGCGCATCGATTGCCGGAGATCGAGGTGGTGGACCGCGCGCAACGGCGTGCGCCCGCGCGCGATCAGGTCGGCGAGAAAGGCGGCGACGCTGGGTGTCTCGGCGCAGGCCGTGGGCGCTATGAGCGCCATGCGGCCGGGCGCGAGCGTGACGAGCTGCGAATTGAACAGGTAGGAGCGCACGGCGTCGGCGAGCGGCACGCGTTTCTCCGGCACCACGATGACCGAGAGTTCGCGGCCCCGGTGGAGGGCGGCGTAGCGGCGACGCAACTCGGCGAGCACGGCGCGCTGGTTCGCGAAGGCGCGCTCGTGGCAGAGGAAGACGTTTTCGTTGCCGACGGAAATCACGTCGTTGTGAAACACGCCGGCGTCGATCGCCGCGGGCTGCTGGCGGGCAAAGACGATCGAGCGTTCGTCGAGCCCATGGCCGCGTGCGACGGCCTGCGACGCCTCCAGCGCCTGCCGCGGCGCAAACCGCCGGGGCTGCGCGCGCGCCGCGTCGCCGCCGAGCGCTCTGTGCCCGTAGACGAACAGGTGCAGCCCGCGTCGCGCGTGCATGGGCGCGAACCGCGTGTGGTTGGCCGCGCCCTCGTCGCCGCACGCCTGGCCGCCCGGCACGGGTTCATGCACCGCGAACCGCGACGCATCGCGGAAGATCGCGCGCAGCGTGCGAGTGGTTTGCGGCGGCTCGAGCGAGCGGTGGAATTTGGTCACTAGGTTTGCGGGCGTGAAATGCACGCGGCCATCGGCGGTGTCGGCCGAGGGCGCGACCGTGGCGGCGTTGGCGACCCACATCGCGGAGGCAGACGAACACGCGGCGAGGAGCGCGGGCGCCTGCCGCGCGGCGGCGCGGAGGATCGCGGCGTCATCTCGGCCAGTGAACCCGAGCGCGCGCAGCGCCGCGATCGACGGACGTTCGTGCGGGGGGAGCACGGCCTGGGGCAGCCCGAGGTCGGCGAGGCGCTTCATCTTAGCGAGGCCTTGGAGCGCGGCCTCGCGGGGATTCGCGACGGCGCCGCGGTGCGCCATCGAGGCGATGTTACCGTGCGAGAGCCCCGCGTAGTTGTGCGTGGGGCCGACGAGGCCGTCGAAATTGACCTCGGTGGCAGCGGGCATGTCAGGGCGCGAGGCCGGGCGGGACGCTCGCGGGCATCTTCAGCTCGGATTGTTCGATGCTCGCGACGGGAAACGAACAGTAGTCGGCCGCGAAGAATCCGCTCGGGCGGTGGTTGCCGCTCGCGCCGACGCCGCCGAAGGGCGCCGCGCCGCTCGCGCCCGTGAGCGGCTGGTTCCAGTTGATGAGGCCGGCGCGCACCTCATCGCGGAAACGCGCGTAGAGCGCGGCGTCGTCGGCGAGCACGCCGGCGGCGAGGCCGTAGTGCGTGGCGTTGGCTTCGGCGATGGCGGCGTCGAAATCGGGGGCGCGGATGAGTTGAAGGAGCGGGCCGAAAATCTCCTCGTCTTTCGGTGGGTGCGGCATGCGGGTGACGTCAATCAAACCAGGTGAAAGTAATCCTGTGCCGGTGCGGAGGAGTTTCACTTCGATGATCGAGGTAGCGTGGCCGGCCCAAAGCACTTCCTGCCAGTCGAGGATGTTCTGGGCCGCGCTGGGCGAGACCACCGGCCCCATGAACGGCTCCGGGCGATCGGTAAACGGACCGACCCGCATCCCTGCGATTTGGCGCGTGAGCTCGGCGATGAACGCGTCGCCCGCGGTGTCGGCGGGCACGATGAGCCGTCGCGCGCACGTGCAGCGTTGCCCGGCGGTGACGTAGGCGGATTGAATCGTGAGCAGCGCGGCGGCGCAGAGGTCATGGGGGCGCCAGACGACGAGCGGGTTGTTGCCGCCCAGCTCGAGCGCGAGGATTTTTCCGGGCGACCGCGCGAACACTTCCGCGAGCCACTGGCCGGCGCGGCTGCTGCCGGTGAAGAAGAGCCCGTCGATGCCCGGGTGTTGCGCGAGCGCGGCGCCGGTCTCGCGGCCGCCTTGCACGACGCTGAGCACGCCCTCGGGCAGGCCGGCATCGCGCCACGCGGCGGCGGTGAGCTCGGCGACGAGGGGCGCGTGCTCGCTCGGCTTGAAGACGACGGTGTTGCCGGCGAGAAGCGCGGGCACGATGTGACCGTTGGGCAGATGGCCGGGAAAGTTGAACGGCCCGAACACCGCGACGACCCCGTGCGGGCGGAAGCGTGTCACCGCCGGTCCGCCGGTAATCTCCGCGCAGCGCTGCGCATGGGCGCGCACGGAGAAATCGACCTTGGTGATCATCGTCTGCACCTCGGTCAGCGCCTCCCACGTGGGCTTGCCGACTTCGAGCGAGATGGCGTTGGCGAGCGCGGCCTTGCGGGATTCGAGCGTCGCGGCGAAGGCGAGCAGCCGGTGCTCGCGCTCGGCGAGCGGCGTGCGCGACCACGCGGGAAACGCGCGCCGCGCGCCGGCGACCGCCGCATCGATCGACTCGGCGTCGGCGGCGCGGCCGGTCCAGACCGTCTCGCCGGTGGAGGGGTTGATGGAGGAGAACGTGCTCATTTGACGAGTGAGAACGTGATTGAATCGCCGACCCGCAGACGCAGCGCCTCGGCGAGCGGCTGCGCGAGCGCGACGCCGTCGGTGCGCGGGATCGCGGCGCCGAGGCAGGCGCGGAAATCGAGCGCGCCGTTGGCCAGCAGGTGCGGGCGCGGGTTGTCGGTTGAATCAACCGGGACGATTTCCCGGAGCCGGGCGGTTTGCGCGAGGCGGAGGGTGCGGAGTTGACCGACCTCGGCGCGGACGAGCGGGCCGGCGTCGAAGATGTCGATCTCGTTGGTTGCGGCGAAACCCTCGGCGCGCAGGAGCGCGAGCGCGGGCTGCGTCTCATGGTGGACGCGCCCGATCACGGCCTGCACCTCGGGCGGGAGCAGCGGCACGTAGATTGGATGGTCGGGCATCAGGTCGGCGATGAACTCCTTTTCGCCCAGGCCGCTGAGCACATCGGCGCGGTAGAAATCGAACTCGAAGAACGGGCGCCCGACCGATTCCCAGAAGGGCGAGCGGCCGGTCTGATCGATGTAGCCGCGCAACTCGGCGATGATCGTGTCGGTGAAACGGCGGCGGAAGGCGCCGATGAAAAGGAAGCGCGCGAGCGAGAGCAGGCGGCCGTTGCCATCGCGGCGGCGATCGGCCCGCAGGAACAGCGAGCCGACCTCGCTCGGTCCGCGATGCGACTCCTTCAGGTGGAGCGTCGCGATCTCCTTTTCGATCTTCAGCGGGCGGTGGACGTAGCGTTCCGTGCGGATTTCATAGCTGTAGAACGGCTCGAAGCCGCCGACGCGTGAAGCGATGCCGCTCGTGCCGACGATTTCGCCGGTCGCGGTGTCTTCCAGCACGAAGAGGTAGTGCTCTCCGCCCGGCTTGCGCACGCGCGGGCTGAAGGCGCGCAGCGACTCGTGGATGCGGTCCTCGAGAAACTCGGCGTCAGGCGGCAGCGAGGTCAGCCCGCCGCCAGTCGAACCCGCCAGCGCGACGATCGCGGCGAGGTCAGTTTCGCGAACTGGGCGGAGGACGAACATGGGAAACGCACCCCGCTCACAGGCTGATCTCGCCGGCGGCGACGCGGTGGAGGAAGAGCGCGACGATCTGCGCGCGCGGTGCGATGGTGTCGGTGCGGATGAACTCGCGGTCGCTGTGCAGGTGGTCGCCGATGGGGCCGATGCCGTCGAGGCTGGGCAGGCCGGCCGCGGCGAAGAGGTTGCCGTCGGACGCGCCGCCGGTGTGGACCCAGTTGGGCGGAGGCACGCCGACATCCTGCGCGGCGCGACGCCACTCGGCGAATACCGCCTCCTCGGCGGGGACGCATTCCTTGGGCAGCCGGTTGAAGCGCACGTCGAGCTCGAGCTTGTAGCCATCGCGCGCGTTGATGATCGCGGCGAGGGCCTCGAGCCGCGCGATCAGCAGGTCGCGATCGGCGACTTGGGTGATGCGCACATCGAGCTCGGACTGCGCGAAGTCGGGCACGACGTTGGTCGCGGCGCTGCCGCCGCGGATGTTGCCGACGTTCACCATCACGCCCGGTAGATCGGCGGGGATGCGGCTCGCGCCTTGAAGGAATTCCGCGAGCGCGAGGATCGCGTTGCGGCCGTCGTTGGGGATTTTCGCGGCGTGCGCGGCGCGGCCGCGGCAGATCGCAATGACGGCGCCGGTGCCCTTGCGCGAGCGCACGATGTCGCCGTTGGTGCGCGCGGGCTCGAACACGAGCGCGAAGCGGTGCCGGCGCGCCGCCTCGACGAAGAGCGGCTTGCTGCCGTGCGAGCCGATTTCCTCGTCGGGCGTGAGCAGCACTTCCCAGCCGAGCCGGGCCGCATGCGGCGTGCGTTCGAAGGCCTGGAGCGCGGCGAGCATGGTCACGAGGCCGCCCTTCATGTCGATCACGCCGGGGCCGCGCAGGGTGTGGGCGTCGGGCCGCGTGCATTTCTGAAACGGATCGTCGGCTTCATAAACCGTGTCGAAGTGGCCGTTGAGCAAAATGCGCTGCGGCGCCTCCGGGCGTATGGTCACGCGCAGCGCGCGCGCGGGCGTGCCGGCGAGCGTGACATCGGCGAGCAGCGCACCGGGAAACGCGCGCGCGAAGCTGTCGCGCAGCGCGAGCCGCATGCGTTCGAGGCCGGCCATGTGGCCGGAGCCGGAATTGATGTTGGCCCAGGTCTCGAGCAGATTGACGAGTTCGGGCGAGTGCGCGGGCAGGGCCGCGATGGAGTCGGGCAGCTTCATTTCGGAGGAGATTCGTCGGCGAGAGCGCCATCGGCCGCTGCGACGCTGCGCAGCGCCGCCGGGCGATCGACGCGGAGGGTGGCGAGGTTGAACGCGCTCTGCGGGCCGAGGCCCACGACGCGCACGCCGCCCATCGCGAGCGGTTGGCCGGCGGCGAGCGTGCGCGGCGGCTGGGTGGTCTGGACGAGCCAGACGAGGCCGTTCTTCTCGGTGAACACCGTGGCGGCGCCATCGGGCTCGACGCAGAGCGCCGTGCCCTCGTCCACGCCGAGGCCGACGAGGCGCGGGGGTTTTTCCTCCGCCTGCAGCCGCGCGAGAAACACGATCAGGCGGCCGAGGCGCTGGCGCGCCATGAAGTGCGAATCCGTGATCACCCCGGCGAGCGGCGGCGCGGCGATGAAGCCGCCGCCGAGAGTGACGGAGCGGTGAAACGGATCGCGGAGCGCGGTGGCGCTCGTGACCGAGTCGTGCAACGCGGGGAAATAATACTGGCCGAGCACGGCGAGGCCGGCACTCGTGCCGCCGAGGGGCTTGCCGGCGCGGAGGTGGGCGTTCAGCGCCGCGCCGACCGGCGTGCCCTTCCAGTAGGCGACGTATTTCGCCTGATCGCCGCCGGCCATGAAAATCCCGTCGGCTCGCGCGATGATCTCGAGCACGCGCGGATCGTGCGCGGCGGTGGCGTCCTTGAAGAGGATGGTCTCGACGGAATCGACGCCGCCGATGTTGGAGAAGATGTAGTCGTTGTAGCCATCGGCGCCCGAGGCGCGGAGGACGACGAGGTCGCCGCCGCCGGCGCAGGCCACGAACCACTTCCACGCGGCCGAGACATCGCCGCCGCCGCCGGAGAGGAAGAGGCCGGCGCGCGTGGGCGTGGGCTGCGCGTCCGCGGGGTTGCCCGTGAGCCAGTATTCGTGGCTGGCCGCGCGGAGCGCGCCGGGCAGGAGGCCGAGCGCGACGACGACAGCGAAAGACAGGCGGAGCATGAGCTGACGCTGGAGGGGCCCGGTTCGCGAGGCTAGGGCGAAGCGGGCGGGCCCGCGAGATTACCACCTTGGTGGTAGTGGTTTTGAGCTGCGCGGCGCGGCGCGGCCCGCCGAGGATGGACGGATGAAACGACTCCTGGTCCTGATTGCCGCGGGCGCGCTGGTGGCGGGCTGCGGCCGGCGGGAGACGCCGGTGGCGGCCGGCAACCGCGACGGCGTGCTCTACCGGGGCAACGCTTCCGAGCCCGAGTCGCTCGACCCGTATCTTGTGCGCGGCGCCGTCGAGTGGACGATTGTCGGCGGGCTCTTCGAGGGGCTGGTCGTGCCCGACATGGCGACGCTGGAGCCCCGGCCGGGCGTGGCGGAGCGCTGGGAGATTTCGCCGGACGGCCTGCGCTACACGTTTCACCTGCGCGCCAATGCGAAGTGGAGCGACGGCGCGCCGGTGACGGCGGGGGATTTTGAATACGGTGCGCGCCGCCTGCTCGCGCCGCGTCTCGGCGCGGCCCACGCGGAGAACAACCTCTTCTTCGTGCGCGGGGCACGCGACTACCAGGCGGGCCGCAGCGCGGACTTCGGCACGGTGGGCGTCAAGGCCCGCGATGCGCGGACCGTTGAGATCGAGCTGGCGCGGCCCACGCCGTTTTTCCTCTCGGCGCTCTACCTGTTTTTCCCGGTCCCGCAGGCGGCGGTGGAGAAATTCGCCGCGATGGACGAGCGCGTGAACAACTGGATCCGTCCGGGCAACCTCGTGGGCAACGGGCCGTTTCGCCTGAAGGCGTGGCGGCAGAACCAGGGCGTGATCCTCGAGCGCAACCCGGCCTACTGGGATGCCGCCCGCGTGCGGCTGCGCGAGGTCCACTTTCTCCCGATCGAGAACGCGTCGTCGGAGGAGAATGCGTTTCGCACCGGGCAGCTGCACCTGACGAGCGCCGTGCCGCTGAGCAAGATCGAGGTTTACCAGCGCGAGCAGCCGGAGGCCCTGAAAATCGTCGATGACCGCGGGATTTATTTTTACTCGCTCAACGTCGCAAAGCCGCCGTTCGGCGACGCGCGCGTGCGGCGGGCGCTGGCGCTCGCCGTGGACCGAGAGACGCTGACGCGGCAGGTGATCAAGGGAGGCAAGGTGCCGGCGTTTCACTTCACGCCGCCGGGCACAGGTGGCTACACGGCGCGCGCGCGGCTGGCGTTCGATCCCGAGCGCGCGCGGGCGTTGCTGCGCGAGGCGGGCTTTCCCGGCGGGCAGGGCGTGCCGGCGATCGAGCTGCTGGTCGATGCGCGCGAGCACCACCGGGTGATCGCGGAGGCGGTGCAGCAGATGTGGCGCCGAGAACTCGGCATCGAGGTCACGCTCCGCAACGAGGAGACGCAGGTGCTCAACGCCTCGAAGCGATCGATGGATTTCGCGATGGTGCGCGGCTCGTGGAACGCGACGACCTACCAGGATCCGTTTTATTTCCTCGGTGCGTGGCAGACGGGCGGACTCTACAACGAGGCGAAGTGGTCGAGCGCGGAGTTCGACCGCCTGATCGACGCGACGTGGACGGTGGACGCCGCGGCGCGCGAAGCGGCCTTCCAGCGCGCGGAGGAGATTTTCCTGAACGAGGTGCCGGCGATCCCGCTGTTCTTCTCGACGCAGACCATCCTCATGCAGCCGAGCGTGAAAGGCTGGCAGCCGCGGCCGTTTGCCGATCGGCGGCTGGGCGAGCTATGGCTGGAAAAATAAAACCGGCGGACGACGCGCCGGCGGCGGTGCGCTGGGGGGAGCAGCTGTTCCCGCTGCACGCGGCGACGGAGGTCGAGGACCTCGGGCGCGCGGTGCTGCCGCTGCTGCGGGCGGCGTTTGCGCCGACGGTGCGGGCGGCGCTTTTTCTCGGCCACTACGGGATGCGCGAGGCGCGGCGCGTGTTCACGGATCCGCCGATTCCGGAGGCGACGGCGTGGTATAAGGAGCGCGGGCGCATCAACCCGTTCACGCCCTACATCCGCGCGCACCGGCGCCTCACGCACTACCGCTTCCGCGACGTCGTCGGGCCGGAGGGGAAGTTCCGCGCGACGGAGTTCTACCGGATGTTTGCGCGGGCGGAGGGCTGGGTGGACGGGATGTCGGGGCTGTTCTGGCGCGGCGACGAGGTGAAGGCGATGTTCAGCGTATATCGCGCGCCGGGCGGGCCGGAGTTTTCCGCGGCGGACGTGGCGCGCCTCAAGATGCTGCGGCCGTATCTGGAAACGGCGATCGATCGCGTGCACCTGTTGCACGCGGAGCGGCTGCACCGGAAAGTGCTCGAGGAATTCAACCGCCACATCCCGCTCGGACTGATGCTGCTCGACTGGGAGCTGCGGCCGGTCTTCGCCAACACCGAGGCGGTGAAGGAGTGCGCGGTGTGGCGCCACGGGCCGACGGTGGCGCGAGGCCTGGTGTCGCGCGAGCGGCTGGAGCTCCCGGAGCCCGTGCGCGCGGTGTGCGAGCGGCTGAGGGAGGAAATCCTGCGCGGCAACGCCAAGGATCGGCCGGCGTTTGCGCACGCGCTGGAGCGCCTCGCGCACCCGACGATCCCGGACCGGCTCGCGGCGGTGTCGGCGGTGAACGCCTCGGCGGGGCTGCTGGCGAAGCCGGGTTTCCTCGTTGTGCTGGAGGATCGCAGTCTGGAGCGCCAGCCGGCGGCGCGCGTGCCGGTGGAGAAGCAGCGGTTGCTGTGGGCGCTCACGCCGAGCGAGCGCGAGGTGGCGCTGCTGATCTGCGAGGGCTGCTCGAACGCGGAGGTGGCGCGGCGGCTGAAGAAAAGCCCGCTGACGACAAAGAAGCAGGTCACGTCGATCTTCGCGAAGCTGAAGGTGCGGACGCGCGGGCGGCTGATGGCGCTGATGCGGTAGGGGCGCCGAGGCAGGGCGGACTTCAGCCCGCCCACGTTGCGCGTTGAGTTTTCGAGCCGAAGGCGGACTTAAGTCCGCCCTACCTCAGAGGGACCAGCGCATGCCGAGGATGGCGGTCCAGCCGCTGTATTCCTTGTAGTCGAGGCGGAGGCTGCGGTTGCCGTTGTAGGCGAAGGAGGGCTCGTCGAGGACGTTGTTCATTTCGCCGAAGACTTCCCACTTGCGGTGGAACTTGTAGCTCGCGGAGAGATCGAGCGTGGCGCTCGCAGCCTCGGTGCGGCCGAGTTCGGGCGGCCGGGTCGTGTCGTAGGAGAAGAGGGTCTCGCTGCGGTAGTGGAGCGCGGCGCGGGCGCGGAGGGGGCCTTTGTGATAGTAGAGGCTCAGGTTGACGGTGTCCTCGACTTGGTCGAAGAGCGGGATCTTGCGGCCGGTCGCGGCGGGGATGCCGGAGTCGAGCTCGGAGTCGGTCCAGGTGTAGTTGGCGGTGACCCCGAGGCCGTCGAAGGGCGCGGGCAGGAATGCGAGCTGGTAGTCGGCGGCGAGCTCGAGGCCGAGGAGCTTGCCGCCGCGGGCGTTGCGGGGCTCGGTGACACGCGTGGGGATGTTGTTCACGAGCTCGGTTTGGACGAAGCGATAGATGTTGTTTTTGTAGTCCTTGTAGAAGACGCCCGCGCTCACGTAGCCGAGGCGGCCGAGGTAGCGCTCGACGCTGAGGTCGTAGTTTTTGGCGGTGGTGGGCTTCAGATCGAGGCGGCCGCGGGAGATGGTGTCGTTATCCACGGCGTCGTCGGAGATGTTGCGGCTCTCGCGGGGGTTGAGCTGGCTGAAGGTGGGGCGGGCGAGCGACTCGGTGAACGAGGCGCGGAGGACGAGGTCGCGGGGAAAATCATAGCGGGCGTGGAGGCCGGGGAAAAACTTTTGGTAGTCGCGCGAGGGCTTGATGCGGGCGGTGCCGGGCAGGGGCTGGTTGGAGGCGGTGCTGCCTTGGACGAGAAAGGTGTCGAACTCCGTCGCGGTCGCCTCGAGGCGCACGCCGGGGAGAATGGTCAGCTTGCCGCGGGTGAACTGGCCCATGACATAGGCGGCGGAGATTTCCTCGGTGGCCTTGTAGTCGTCGACGCGGCTGAAGAAGGAATTGAGCGTGGTGCCGTCGGCGAAGGTGTTGCGGGCGAGGCGGCCGTCGGCGATGAGGGCGTCGCCGACTTGGCGGACGACCTCGGGATCGAGGAAGGCGCCGTAGGCGTAGCCGTTGGTGTCGTTGACGCGGTAGTCGGCGACGAGGGAGCGGTTTACGTTGGCGGAGCCAGTGTAGGCGCCGGTGTAGCCGGTGAGGCTCCACGCGGCGCTGGCGCCGTAGATGCCCTCGGTGTGGTCGAGTGCGCGGGTGCGGGTGCGGAATTTTAGGCCGGCTTTCACGAAGCCGGACCAGTCGGCGAACTTGACGTCGCGGCGGGCGTCGAGGCCGAGGTTGAACTCGTCGTCGTCGTAGGTGCGGGAGCCGCGGTTGAGCTGGTTGAGCGTGTAGCCGGAGAGCGTGCGGGCGTCGTTGTAGTCGAGGCCGGCGGGAGTGACGGCGCTCACGGCGGGGCGGGCGGCGGCGGCGCCGGGAGTGATGCGGTAGCTGTTGGTGAAGCGCTGGTCGAAGCGGGCCTGGAGCGCGGTGCCGAGGCCGCCGTCCCATTCGGCCCAGTTGTAGCCGGCGACGAAGTCGATCTGCGTGTCGCCGAGGCGGGTCTGGCCGTCGAGGGCGACGATGGAGGTAAGCTGCTCCTCGTCGAAGCCGCGCACCTCGCGGCGCACGGTGCTGTTGAGGCCGCTGTAGTCGGTGACGGTGTCGGCGGTGACGGCGGGCGTGCCGACGACGCCGCTGATGTTGGCGGCGGTGGTAGAAGGGTAGAAAATCTGCTGGCGCTGGCGGCCGCGCTCGGTGGTGCGGGCGTTGGTGGAGGCGAAGAGGCGCAGGCGGGTATCGGCGCGCGGGCGCCACTCGAACGAGCCGTTGAGGCCCTCGGTGCGAAACGCATCGACGAAATCCTGGAGCACGAAGGAATCCATGATCCACGCGGGGCCGCCGGGGAGATTGGTGAACGCGCCGGCGGTGCCGGGACGGATGCCGGTGACGGAGTTCCAACCGGTGGTGCTGTGGCGGCTCTTGACGAAGGTGCGGTCGCGGAGGTTGGCGGCGAGGGAGAAGCCGAACTGGCGCCTGGCGCCGAAGAGATCGGAGTAGGTCACGGCGCCTTCGTAGCCGGGATTGTCGTGGAGGAATTTGCCGGAGTAGTTCTCGAGCTGGTCGGAGAAGCTGAGGGCGGCGCGGAGCGTGGCGCTGCGGCTGCCGCGGCTGAACGCGCTGCGCGTGCGGATGTTGACGGCGCCGCCGATGGAGTCGGCTTCCTGGTCGGGACGGAGGGCCTTGGTGACCTCGATTTGGTCGGCGACATCGGAGGACACGACATCGAGCGGGACGCGGCGGGTGATGCCGTCGAAGTCGGTGACGTTGACGCGCACGCCGTCGATGGTGACGGCGTTGAAATCGGCGCTCATGCCGCGGACGGTGATGTAGCGGCCCTCGACGCCGCCGGTGTCGCGGTCGGTCTCGACGGTGACGCCGGGCAGGCGCTTGACGGCGTCGGCGACGGTCTTGTCGGGGAACTGGCCGGAGAAATCGGCGGAGACGATGTGGGTGAGATTCTGCGACGTGCGCTGCTGGTTGAGCGCGCGGGCCTGGCCCGTGCGCGTGGCCTCGACGGTGACGGCGGCGAGCACGACGGCGTTGTCGCCGAGGGAGAGGGCGAGGCGCACGGGCGCGGCGGGCGGCGCGGGGAGCGTGATCGCCTGGGATTTCGGCGGGAGGCCGAGGTAGTCGAGCGCGAGGGTGTAGGCGCCGGCGGGCGCGTTGAGAATGAACTCCCCGTTGGTATCCGTGGCGGTGCGGAGGGGAGCGGGGGCAGAGGCAGCGGCGGGCGTGAGCGTGACGCTCGCGCCTCGCAGCACGGCCTGCGTGGCGGCATCGGTGACGCGGCCGGTGAGCGTGGTGTTCTGCGCGCGGGCGGCGGCGACACAGAGCGCGGCTACGAGGAGGCAAGTCAGTCGAACGAGAAGGCGATGCATGGGATGAGAGTAGCAGGAAGCCCGGCCTTGCGGCTACTACCTTGGGGGTATTCGCACGCGGGCAGTCCGGTGGGGAAAAAGGAAAAGCCCGCGGCTTTGCGGGCCGCGGGCGGGAGTGGGACGAATGGGGCGAGGGGCGAGACGAAGTCCTGGCCTTACCAGTTCCAGCGCACGCCGAAATTGGCGCTCCAGTCGCTATACTCGCTGTAGTCGAGGCGGAGGTTCTCCTTGCCGTTGTAGGCGCGCATCGGGGTGTTGAGGACGTTGGAAAACTCGGTGAACACGGTCCAGTGGCGGAGGAACCGGTAGCTCGCGGTCAGATCGAGTGTGGTGCTCGGGGCTTGGTAGCGGCTGAGCGCGAAGTTCGCGGTGTCCACGGAGAAGAACGTCTCGGTGCGGCGGAGCAGCGAGGCGCGGAGGCGGAGGCCGGATTTGTCGTAGAACACGCTCGCGTTGACGGTGTGGGGGACTTGGTCGAAGAGCGGGAGTTTGGACACGCCCGCGACCGGGAAGCCGAGTTCGATCTCGGAATCGGTGTAGGTATAGTTCACGCCGACGCCGACGCCGTCAAAGGGCGCAGGCAGGCGGTTGAACTGCTGCTCGAAGGCGAGCTCGACGCCGCTGACCTTGGCGCCCTTGGCATTGCGCGGGCGCGTCTGCGTGTAGCCGAGCGTCGCGCCGGGCGCGGTGATCGTGGTGCGCTCCGTGTAGACATTGTTCTTCATGTCCTTCGCGAAGACGCCCGCGCTCACGAAGCCGGCGCGGTTGAAATAATACTCGGCGCTCAGGTCGAAGTTGTAGGACTCGACCATCCGCAGGTTGATGTCGCCGGAAGAGACGATCGCGTCGAAGTCGTCGATGGTGCGCGAGGGGTTGAGCTGGCTGAACGACGGGCGCGCGAGGCTGCGCGTGATCGAGGCCCGGTAGAGGAGATTCTTGGTGGCGTCGTAGCGCACGTGCACGCTCGGGAGAATCTGGGTCTTGTTGACCTTGCCGCTGACCGGCGTGGCGGAGGTGTAGTCGCCGAAGGTCGGCTCGACGGTGGCGTTGTAGCCGCGGATCGTGTTCGTGGATTTCTCGGCGCGCACGCCGGCGAGGCCGGTGAGCGGGCCCCACGTGAACTGGCCCTGGCCGTAGGCGGAGCGGATAGTCTCCTTGATGTTGGACGAACCGGCGAGGGATCGGAAGCGATCGTCCGCGCGCGTGGCGGGACTGAGGAGACCGCGCGATTGGAGCGTGTCAGCGGCGGCGCGGAGTTTCGCGGGATCGATGAAGAAGCCGTAGGCATAGCGGCCGTCGGCCGTGCTCTGGGCGCGATAGTCGGCGAGGATTGATCCGGTGATAATGTTGCCGGCGGCGTCGGTGTAGCCGGCGGGCGTGAAGCGTGCGGTCGAGAAATAGAAACGGGAGACGTTTTCGGTGTCGCGCTCACGCTCGCTCACCTTGAGGCCGAACTGCCACGAGCCGCGGCCGCCGCCGAGCTCGGCGGCGAGCTTGGCGTTGAGCCCGCCGGTCCAGGTCTCGTCGGTGATGAAACGCGTGCCGCGGTCCAGCGACTGGAGCGAGAAGTTCGCCGGCGAGTTGCGGTCGATGACGCTGGAAAAATTCGGCGTCCTGGCGCCGGCGGCGATGTCGTAGGACGTGTTGCCGGTCGCGGTGCGGAAGCGGGCGTTGATATCCTTGGCGGCATCGCCGTCGAACTGGCCGCGGTTGTAGCCGAGGAGGCCCGTGAGCTCGAGCAGGCCGAGCTGCTTCCGGGCGGAGCCGACGACGTTCACGTTCCGCTGATCCTCGTAGAAATCGCGGACGTTGCGCTCGACGCGGTTGCCCGTGCGGGTGAACGCAGTGAACGTGTCCTCGACGAGCGTAGGCGTGCCGACGAAGGCGCCGCCGCTGGTGTTGACGACCTGGCGCTGGCGGCCGCGGTTGGTGTCGCGGTCGTTGTAGGCGAAGTCGAGGCGCACGCGCGTCGCGTTGTCAGGGCGCCATTCGCCGGTGGCATTGAAGCCGATGGCGGTGACATCATCGAAGAAATCCTGGAGCGCGAGCGACGTGGGCACAAAGCCTGTGAGCGCCGCGCCGGTGGCGGGCGTGAACGTCCGCGCGACCCAGCCTTGTGTGCTCACGCGCTGCTTCACGAAGGCGCGCTCGCGGAGATTTGCGCCGAGCGAGAGGCCGGCTTTGCCGCCGGCGAAGATCGTGCTGTAACCGGCGGCGGATTCGATGAGCGGGTTGTCGAACGGGTAGTTATCGTAGCGCGAAAGCAGCTTGCTGTAGCCGATGACGCCCTCGGCGAAAGCCCACGTGCCGGCGCGGTCGAAGGGGCTGCGGGTCTTGATGTCCAACGCGCCGCCAATCGAGTCGCCGTCCTGATCGGGCCGCAGCGCCTTGGTGACCTCGATCTGATCGGCGCTCTTGGCCGAGACGACGTCCAGCGGCACGGCGCGGGAGACACCGTCGAAATTGGTGACGCTCACCCTCATGCCGTTAATCGAGACGGCATTGAAGTCGGCGTTCATGCCGCGGACGGTGATGTATCGTCCTTCGGAGCCGCCCGTGTCGCGATCGGTCTCGACCGTCACTCCGGGCAGGCGCTTCACGGCGTCGGCGATCGTCTTGTCCGGAAACTGGCCGTTAAGATCGGAGGAGATGATGCTCGTGAGATTCTGGGCGGCGCGCTGCTGGTTGAGCGCGCGGGCCTGGCCGTCGCGAGCGCCGGAGACCTTGAAGGCGTCGAGCTGGACGGTGGCGGAGCCGAGCACGGCGTCGACGGACGTGGCCTGGCCCGCGACGACCTTAACGTTGACCGTGATCGAAGGCAGCCCGAGGTAGGAAACCGTGAGCGCGTGGTCGCCCGCCGGGAGCGAGAGGGAAAAATCGCCGGTGACCGAGCTGATCGCGCGGGCATTGAGCGAGGCGACGGTGATCTCGGCACCGGCGAGCGTGGCTTGGGTGGAGGCATCGGTCACGCGACCGGTCACCACGCCACTGGCGGTCTGGGCGGCGAGGCCGAGCGAGAGACAGAGCCAGGCAACAAGGCCGGCGAGCAGGCGGACGGGCAGGGAAGGATTGGTCATGGAGGGAAGGCCGGCGACAGGAGTGCGCTGAGCAGGCGGATTGTAACAGCGCGGCGCGTGCCGGGTCCATACCACCAAGGTTGTAATTTCGCCCCGGTGCGGCGAAGTCATGGTCCCGTGCATCCGAGCCCGACCGCCGCCCACGTCCTGTCCGCCGCCGCGCGGCTGCACCGGCCGCTGCTCGCGCTGCACGCGGCGATGGAGGTCGAGACGCTCTGGCGCGCGGTGCGCGGCGTGATGCGCACGGCCTTCGGGCCGCACCGGGTGACGCTCTTCCTCGGGCACCTCGGCATGGGCGAAGCGCGCGTGGTCCTCACCGATCCGCCGATCGCGCACCCGGAGGAATGGTATGCGGCGCGCGGGAAGCTGAACCCATTCTCGCCCTTCATCGAGGCCAACCGCGGCGTGAAGTGCTACCGCTTCGCCGAGGTGCTGCCGCCGCGCGCGGAGTTCGTGCGCTCGGAGTTCTACCGGCGATTCGCCGCCGCGGAGGGCTGGGACAAAGGCGTCTCCGCGCTTTACTGGTCGCGGCGTGAGGTGACCGCGATGTTCAGCCTCTACCGCGCGCCGGAGCAGCCCGACTTCACGGACGCCGAGCTCGCGCTGCTGCGCCACCTGCAGCCCTTCGTGGGCACCGCGATCGCGCGCGTGAGGCGGCTGCATACCGAGCGGCTGGCGCGCCGCGGGCTGGAGGAGTTCAACCGGCACGTGCCCGTGGGCCTCGTGCTGCTCGACTGGGCGCTGCGCGTGGAGTTCGCCAACCCCGAGGCGCACCGCTGCTGCGCGGCGTGGAACTTTGGCGCCGAGGCCGCGCGGGCCCTCAACCTCCGCGATGCCTTCGCGCTGCCCCCGGCCGTGCTCGACGCGTGCCGCGCGCTGCGGGCGGCCTTGCTCGCGCGTGACCCGCGGGCGCCGAGCCCGCGGCCGGACGACCTGGCGCACGTCGAGGCCGCCGGTGGCGGCGGCCTGCGCGCGCAGCTCTCCGTGCTCAACAACCCCGGCAGCGCGCTCGCGCAGCCGCGCTTCCTCGTGGTCTTCGACTCCCGTCCGGTGGCGTCGCCTGTTCCTGCGCTGGTTTCGAGCGAGAAGCTGAACCAATTCCGGGACCTGACGCCCCGCGAGCGCGAGATCGCGCTTCTCGTGTGCGAGGGCTGCACCAACGCCGAGATCGCGCGCCGCCTCAACAAAAGCATCCTCACGATCAAGACGCAGCTGAACTCGGCGTTCCGCAAGCTGCGCGTGAAGTCGCGGGGTCGGTTGATGGCACTGCTGCGCTGAAGGCGGGCCGGGCGCTCCGCGCGCGACCGGTCGATCCGAGGGTGGCGCCGGGACCTCCGGGCCCGGGGTGGTGCGATTGCAACCTCGAGCCCACGCGCCGCCCGGAGGCCGGCGCGCTACCTTACGGCGTCACGGAGAACTTCATCCGCCGCACGATGCGCGAGAGGAGCCACGGGGCGAAACGTTTCAGGTAGATGCCCGCGACTTCCCAGCCGCCAACGAAGATTTCCTCCCGCCCGCGCGCCACGCCGCGCACGATCGCGGCGGCGCATTTTTCGGGCGTGATGCCAGTGGTGTGCGTGCCGTCGGTGCGGCCGTGCGTCTCGCCGCGCGGGCCGAGGGCGTTGGCGGAGACAGCGGTGTTCACATAGCCGGGGCACACCAGGGTCACGCGGATGCCCTCGCGCCAGAGTTCGGCGCGGAGCGAATCGAAGTAACCGTGCAGCGCGTGCTTGGCCGCCGCGTAGGTCGAGCGGCCCGGTGTGCCGAGGTATCCCATGACGCTGCTCACGACGACGACGTGTCCCGCGCGGCGCGCGCGCATCGCGGGCAGCACGGCCTTGGTGAGCGCCACCGGGCCGAAGTAATCCACCTCCATCAGGGCGCGCTCGACTTTTTCGTCGGCCTCGGCGGCGAGTGCGCGCTGACTCACCCCGCCGTTGTTCAGCAGCATATCGATGCGTCCGCAGCGCGCGATGACTGCGGAGACTGCCGCGGGAAACGTCTCGCCGCGCATGAGGTCGAGCGGCAGCACGAGATGCTCGTCCGGTCGCGGGCAGGCGCGACGCACACGCTCCAGCTCCGCCGGCCGGCGGCTGGAGAGCACGAGCCGCGCGCCCTCGCGGGCAAATGCAAACGCAGACGCCTCGCCGATTCCCGACGAGGCGCCTGTGATCCAGACAACTTGGCCCGCGAACTTCACGGGCCGAGGTCCGCGCTGGCCGCGATGGGCCGTGCGTTCATTACTTCGCCTTTTTCGCGGCCTTCGCGGCTGCGGCGTCGGCCTTGCTCATCGCCTTATCGGCTTTGTCGACGGGTGTGTCCTTCACCTCGATGGAGGCGGCGCTCATTTTGTAGTGAACGGTGACGCGCGAACCGACCGCGAGCTTGCCCTCGACCTTGGCCGAGCCGCGATCGATTTCCCATTTCTCTTCGCCTTTCATGACGGTGATGACGCTGTCCGTCAGCGCGACGACCGGGCCTGTGACCTGGTAGGATTTGGCCGACGCGGCGTGAAGGCCGAGTGCAGCGAGGAAGAACAACGGCAGGAACAAATGTTTTTTCATGGCGGCGGGAACGAAAGGGAAAGTCCAGGTGGTTTCAATCGGAGAGTGGCAGGGGTGTGTCGGGCCGGAGGTGGGAGGGGCTTTATGCCCCGACTCAGCGCGCCCGATAAAACCTATCCGGGCATAAAGCCCCTCCCACCGCATACGGCGCCTACGCGCAGTAGACGCCGCCGTTGATGTCGAGCGTCGCGCCGGTGATGAAGCCGTCGAACTCGCCCGCGAGAAACACCACGGCGCGCGCGACATCGTCGGCGGTGCCGGCGCGGCCGAGCGGGATGCCCGCGATGGTGGCGCGGGCCGCCTCGGGGGTCGTGTGCGTGTTGTGAAATTGGGTGCCGAGGATGAGGCCAGGGGCGAGGGCGTTGACGCGGATGCCCTGCGGTCCGAGCTCGGCGGCGAGCGCGCGGGTGAAGGTGAGCACGGCGCCCTTGGCGGTGGAGTAGGCGAGCGACCCGGCGTGGCCGCCCTTGCGGCCGGCGAGCGAGGCGAGATTCACGATGCTCGCGCCCCCGGCGGATCTCGCGGCGGCGGCGAGGTGCGGCACGGCGGCGCGGGTGACCTTCCGCAGGCTGCCGAGATTGAGCATGATGGTCTGCGCCCAGAACTCGTCGTCCGCCTCGGCGAACGAGCGGCGCGCGATGAGCGAGCCGGCGTTGTTCACCAGGATGTCGAGCCCGCCCAGCGCCTGCACGG
Organism: Opitutaceae bacterium; assembly: GCA_031411915.1. Taxonomy (GTDB): domain Bacteria; phylum Verrucomicrobiota; class Verrucomicrobiia; order Opitutales; family Opitutaceae; genus ER46. Next base: position 9,071 of record JANOCA010000561.1, on the reverse strand, counting down.
TCGCAGCGACGAGGGCATCGCATGCCTCCGTGCGCGTGAGGTCGCCGGTGAGCGCGACGCAGCGCCGGCCGAGCGTTGCGGCCTCGGCCACGAGTGCCTCCGCGGCGTCCGCGCTGCTGCGGTAGTGGACGACCACATCGCAGCCGGCGGCGAGGAGATGACGGCTCGTCGCGAGCCCGATGCCCTGCGCGCCGGCGGTGACGAGCGCGCGCTTGCCGAGGAGTTTGGTCATGGGAGAAATCAGCCGCGCCCGATCGCGCGGCGCAGGGCGTTGCGGGTGATCTGTTGCACGCGCGTATCCGGGCCGTGCGGTCGGCTCCAATGCGACCACGGCAGGATGTGGCCGGGCGGCGAGGCGAGGCCCTGCGCCCAGAAGATCGTGGCGGCGTTGAAGACGATGTTGTTCTTCGGTCCCGGATGGACGGTCGCGGTGTAGTGCGCGGGCGTCACGCCGCCGCGCCACGCCGTGCCCTCGGCGACAACCTCGAGGCCGGGGAGTTTCGCCGGCGCGCCGTGGTGCTCCCAACCGACCAGGCCGGGGATCGCGTCGCCGCGCTTCATGCCCGTGCCCGCGAAAATCCAGTGATCCGGCCGCGTGCAGGTCCAGTCGCCGCCGCCGTTGAAGGGCACGATGCTGCGCGCGCCCATGAGCAAACTTTCGTCGGGACCGGCCCGGCGCCAATCCTTGGTGAAGACGCCGATCTCCGCCTTGATCTCCTCGTCGGTGAGGCCGCCGAAGATGCCGGTGCGCGTGAGCACGCGATTTGCCCGGCCGCGCGCGGAAGGCGAGAAGGGCGTGACGCCGAAGACGGAGTTGCCGCAGAGCCAGAGCGCGCTCACGCCGCGATCGTGGATCGCGGATTTCACGGCTTCGTATTGGCGGACGTCCCAATACTCGTCGTGCCCCACGCTGAGAAAGGCCTTGCAGCGCGCGAGGTGCGCCAAGTCGAGGGTGTCGCAGTTGGCGCCGTAGGTGACGTCGTAGCCGTGCTGCTCGAGCCAGTAGAGCAGCGGGTATTCCCAGAGGAGAAACTCGCCCGAGCCGATCGAGAGCGGGTGCTCGAAGATTTGCGCGTATTTCCCGTAGGGCCGATCGAAGCTCACGCTGAGATCGACGGCGTGCGCCCCGCGCGGATCGGTGTAGAGCGAGAAGTTGTCGGGCCAGCGGTTGTAGGCCTGCCAGGTGTTGTCGCTGCACTGGAAGAGCACGTCGGCCTGGCGGCCGTCGCGCACGACGAAGATGACGTAGCTTTGCCAATACGGCTCGCGGGCGCTGTCCGGCGCCGTGGTGAGCCGGCCGAGATACACGCCGCTCGGCCAGTCGGCCGGGATGGTGATCGTCGTCGTCGGTTCCCAGCGGCATTCGCGCAGGCGTTTCTCGCCGACGGGCGGCACGGGCTGCGGTTTGCCCGGAAACGGTCCGAGCTGAGCGACACGCCTTGCGCCTGCGCCGCCGTAGTAGCCCATGCGGAAAATCTCCACGGTGAACGCGCGCGCCGGCGAGGTGCTCACCATCAGCTCCAGCGTCTCGCCGGCCGCGATGCTCTGGTGCGAGCAATAGCCCTCGATGAACGGCGAACGGAAGCCGCGCGCGCTGTCGAGTCGCACCCGCGTCAGCTGCCAGTCGTCGCCGGGACGCGCATTTTCCTTTGCGATGAGGGAATCCGCGGCGGCCGGGGCGGGTTGCGCCGCCATCGTGCGAAGCGCGCCCACACCGGCGAGGGCGGCGGCGCTCCCCGCGATGAATTCACGGCGGGGCAGGTGGGGGTCGGGATGCGATGGCCGTGACATGGGTGGGCGCCGTTACATCACTGCGCCAGCGCCGCCGAGTTTGGCGGCCCTTTTCACGACCGCCATCGCGGCTGGGAGATCAAGGTCCTCGAGTTGCTTGAACGTGATGCAGCTCCGGCCGACCTTCACCTTGCCGAGCTTCGGCGCGGCCTGCTCGGCGAGATAGCCGCCGTTGTCCGCGGAGCAGATGTAGAGGCTGTAGTAATTTTTCCGCGCGCTGAGGCCCACGATGAACCAGTCGCCCTCGCAGCTCTTGGATTTGTAGTGGAATTTGCCGTAGCCGATGATGCCGGACTGGAGAAACGGCTCGAGCTTCGGGACGGTGGCGCGGATGGCCGCGTGGAGCTTCTCCATCGCGGCGCGTCGGTCGGCGGGGAGCGCGGCCAGATACGCCTCGGGGGTCGCGGCGGTTTTCATTGGGATGAGGCACTGCCGCAAACGTGAGGCCGGAGGTCAAGCCACGGAGCAAGGTCTGACGCTTCGACAGGGCGTGGCCTTGCACGGCGTGGCGCTCAAGCCGACCGTTGGCCATGCCCCATCGTGCCGTGGTTGTCCTCAATATCCTCCTGGCTTCGATCGCGGTGGCCGCCGAGCCGCCGGCGCGGCCGAAGCAGGATGCCAATGGAAACCCCATCCGCTACGCCCCGACGGGCCACGTCTCGAACTACGACGAAGCCAAGGTCGGCGCCTACACCCTCCCCGATCCCCTCGTGTTGATCAGCGGCGAGCGCGTGCGCGATGCGGCGACGTGGGAAACGCGCCGCCGGCCCGAGCTGATTGCGTTGCATGAGGCGGAGATTTTCGGGCGCGTGCCGGTGATGGCGCCGCGCGTGGGCTTTGAGGCGGTCTCGACGCAAGCGGGTGCGCTGGACGGCGCGGCGGTGCGCAAGCACATCGTGGTGAAATTCTCGTCGCGGACCGGCGCAGCCGGGGAGGACGTGAAGGTGGACGTGGTCCTGCTTCTCCCGACCAACGCCCGCGGTCCGGTCCCGGTGCTGCTGCACGCGCTCTTCGGCTATCCTCCGGGGATTGAGCCGCCGCCCCCGGCGCCTTCGGCCGACGGCAAAGCCGCGCCGGCGCCGCGGCGCTTTGCCGAGACCGGCCCGATGGCTGACATTCTCGCGCGCGGTTACGGCTACGCGACGGTGCGCTACACAGCTTTCGAAGGCGATCGCGCGGACACCAATCTCACCGGCGTGCGGCGCCTCGCGTTGCCGCGTGGCCAGGAAAAACCCGCCGCCGGGGAGTGGGGCACCATCGCCGCGTGGGCTTGGGGGCTCGGCCGCGTGCTCGACTACCTCGAGACGGATCTGGCGGTCGATGCGCGGCGCGTTGGACTCGTCGGTCATTCGCGACTCGGCAAGACCGTGCTGTGGGCCGGCGCGCGCGACCCGCGGTTCGCATTGGTTTTCTCAAGTTGCAGCGGCGAGATGGGTGCGGCGCTCGCGCGGCGGGACTACGGCGAGACCGTGGACGACATGGCGGCCAATTTCCCCTGGCAGTTTGCGGGCGCCTTTCAGAAATATCCCGGACGCTGGGCGGAGATGCCGGTCGATGCGCACACACTGATCGCGTTGAGCGCGCCGCGGCCCGTGTTTGTGACCGGCGGCACGCAGGATCAGTGGGCGGACCCGCACGGGGAATTTCTCGCGATGGTGGCGGCCGGGCCGGTTTACCGGCTGCTGGGCAAGCGCGACCTTGGCGCGACGACCCTCCCCCCGCTGGACACGTCCCTGATCACGGGGGAACTGGGGTTCTATTATCACACCGGCGGGCACACGATTACGCCGGCCGACTGGAAGGTGTTCCTGGAATTTTCAGGCCGCCACCTGCGCCCCTCCGCGATGCCGGCCAGCCGCTGATATTTCTCGCACCCCCGGCCCGCTCGGACCGTCTGGCGAGACGCGGGGTTGACCTGCGCGCCCCCCTGCCACACGTTTTCGCCCTTCCCCTCTCGCCCCCCCTTTCCCCCGCGGCCGGCCCCCGGCCATTTTTACGTCAACCTCCGAAAATACCGATTGCCCTATGAATAACTGGACCCGCAAGGATTTCCTCAAAGCCTCACTCCTCGGCGGCGGCGCCGCTCTCGTCGCCAGCCGCACCCGGGCCTTTGCCCAAGCCGGCAGTGCCAATGGCGACATCCGCGTTGGCATCGTCGGCGTCGGCGGCCAAGGCGCCAGCCACATGCGCGACTACCTAGGCAAGCTCAAGGGCGCGCGTCTCGTCGCCATCTGCGATGCGGACAGCGACGTGCTCGCGAAGCGCGCCGCCGAGTGCGACAAGGCCGGCTTCAAGGTGGCGACCTATGTCGACTACCGAAAGATGCTCGAGAACAAGGAAGTCGACGCCATCGTCATCGGCACGCCCAACCACCAACATGCCCTCCAGACGATCTGGGGCTTGGAGGCGGGGAAGGACGTCTATGTCGAGAAGCCCCTTTCGCACAACGTCTGGGAAGGTCGTCAGGCCGTCGAGGCGACCAAGAAATACACGAAGAACATCGTGCAGGCCGGCACCCAGAACCGCTCCTCGCTCGACATTCAGGAGGCCATCGCCGACGTGCGCGCCGGCAAGTATGGCAAAATCCAGTGGGTCCGCGGCCTCTGCTACAAGATGCGCGACAGCATCGGCAAGACGACCGGCCCCCAGGCTGTCCCCGCCTCGGTGAACTACGATTTCTGGACCGGCCCCGCCGAACTCACCCCGCCGCGCCGCAACAGCGCGGCCCGCGGCCCGATTCACTACGACTGGCACTGGTTCTGGAACTACGGCGGCGGCGACATCACCAACCAGGGCATCCACCAGATGGATGTCGCGCGCTGGTTCCTCGGCGAGGCTGGCATGCCGGCCTCGGTCATGAGCTTCGGCGGCCGCTTCGGCTACCTCGACGATGCCGAGACGCCGAACACCCTCGTCTCCGTCTTCGACTACAAGACGGCCCCGCTGATCTTCGAGGTGCGCGGTCTGCCCACCAAGGCCGGCATGAAGGCGATGGACTCCTACAAGGGCGGCCGCGTAGGTGTGATCGTGCAGTGCGAAAACGGCCACCTGCTCATCTCCGAGTCAGGCAACGTCACCGCCTTCGACAAGAACAACGAGAAGGTGAAGTCCTACACCAACGGCGGCAACGGCGCCCACCGCGCCAACTTCGTCAAGGCCGTGCAGACCCGCAAGGTCGTCAACGGTCTCGTCCTCGAGTGCCATCTCTCGAGCGCGCTCTGCCACCTGGGCAACCTCTCCTACCTCGTGGGCGCCGAGAAGTCGAACGCCCAGCTCGCCGACGCCATCAAGGGCGACGCGAACACGAAGGACTCGTTCGCCCGCGTGATGGATCACCTGAAGGCCAACGAGGTGGACACGGCGAAGACCAAGACCGTCGTCGGCCCGCTCCTGAAGATCGACCCCAAGACGGAGATGTTCACCGGCGGCGAGAAGACGATCACCGCCGCGGCGAACAATCACTCGCTCCGCAAGCGCGAGGGCCGCGGCGCCTTCAAGATCCCGACGTTGCAGGGCGCCACAATCGCGGCGTCGTAAGACGCGAGGCGAACCCCCGGATCAACCTTCAGCCCCGCGCCTAAAAAGCGCGGGGCTTTTTTGTCGTGTCTTTTGTAGGGCTCGACCTTGGTCGATGCCCGGCTGGCATTTCCGGGGAACAGGCCTGACCCAGGTCAGGCCCTACAGTTCAGAAGTTACGGGACGTCTTGGTGTTACTTCCCAGCCTCCGCATACGCCTCCATCCCCACGCACGAGCACACGAGATTCCGGTCGCCATGGACGTTGTCCACGCGGCCGACGGCGGGCCAGAACTTGCCCGCGCGCGTGTGACGGTCGGGAAACGCCGCGCGTTCGCGCGAGTAAGGTCGGTCCCATTTGTCGGCGCAGATGACCTTGGCGGTGTGCGGGGCGTGCTTGAGGAGGTTGCTCGTCTTGTCCGCCTCGCCGCTGGCCACGGCCTGCATCTCGCCGTGGATCGCGATGAGCGCGTCGCAGAAGCGATCAAGCTCGGCCTTCGACTCGCTCTCGGTCGGCTCGATCATGAGCGTGCCGGGGACAGGGAACGAGAGCGTGGGCGCGTGATAGCCGTAGTCCATGAGGCGCTTCGCGGCGTCCTCGGCCTCGAGGCCGTGCTTCTTCCAGCCGCGCAGATCGACGATGCACTCGTGTGCGATGAGCCCGGCGTTGCCCTTGTAGAGCACAGGGAAAAACGCATCGAGCCGGCGCGCGACGTAGTTGGCGTTGAGGATGGCGCGCTGGGTCGCCTCGGTCAGGCCGTCGGGGCCCATCATGCGGATATACATCCACGAAATGACGAGGATGCTCGCGCTGCCAAACGGCGCGGCGCTGACTGCGCCCCCAGACCCCAGACCCGGGACCCCGGACCCCGCCATCACGTGCCCGGGCAGAAACGGCGTGAGGTGCTTCGCCACGCCGATCGGGCCCATCCCGGGGCCACCGCCGCCGTGCGGGATGCAGAATGTCTTGTGCAGATTGAGGTGGCAGACGTCGGCGCCGATGTGGCCGGGCGAGGTGAGGCCGACCTGCGCGTTCATGTTGGCGCCATCCATGTAAACCTGACCGCCGTGCGCGTGGATGGCGGCGCAGATGTCCTTGATCGACGATTCGAAGACGCCGTGTGTGCTCGGGTAGGTGACCATCAGCGCCGCAAGATCGGGCCCGTGCGCGGCGGCCTTGGCGGTGAGATCGGCGACGTCGATGTTGCCGTTGGCATCGCAGGCGACGGGCACGACCTTGAAGCCGCACATCGCGGCGGTGGCGGGATTGGTCCCATGCGCGCTCGTGGGGATGAGACAGATATTACGGCGGCCCTCGCCGCGCGAGGCGTGCCAGGCGCGGATGACGAGGAGCCCGGCGTATTCGCCCTGCGAGCCGGCGTTGGGCTGGAGCGACACCGCGGCGAAGCCGGTGATCTCGCTGAGCCACGTCTCCAGATCACGGAATAGTTTCGCGTAGCCGCGCGTCTGCTCCGCGGGGGCGAAGGGATGCAGCGCGCCGAACTCCGGCCACGACACCGGGAACATCTCGCTCGTCGCGTTGAGCTTCATCGTGCACGAGCCGAGCGAGATCATCGAATGGACGAGGGAAAGATCCTTCGCCTCGAGCCGCTTGATGTAGCGGAGCATCTCGTGCTCGGTGTGGTAGCGGTGAAAAGTCGGGTGCGCGAGGAATGCTGAGGAGCGGGAGTGCGGGGCGGGGAAGGAGGCGAGTTGAGAGTCGAGAGCTGAGAGCTGAGAGCCCGAACCGAACAGACCTAGCAAAGCAGAGAGATCCTCGATGCTCGTCGTCTCATCGATCGTGATGCCGACGCTATGCGCATCGGCGTGCCGCAGGTTGAACTGCTTGGCCGCGGCGGCGGCGTGGATTTTCTTCGCATCGACGCCGCTGACCGTGACGGTGTCGAAAACGGGTTCGGCGTTCACCTTCGCGCCCGCGCCGCGCAGACCGGCGGCGAGCAGCTCCGTGAGGAGCTTCACCCGGCGAGCGATTTTGCGCAGGCCGTCGGGGCCGTGATAGACGGCATACATCGACGCCATCACGGCGAGCAGCACCTGCGCGGTGCAAATGTTGCTCGTGGCCTTGTCGCGGCGGATGTGCTGCTCGCGTGTGCCGAGCGCGAGACGCATCGCGGGATCGCCCTGCGCGTCCTTCGAGACGCCGACGAGGCGGCCGGGCATCTGGCGCTTGAACGCGTCCTTGGTCGCAAGAAAACCCGCATGCGGCCCGCCAAAGCCCATCGGCACGCCGAAACGCTGCGCGGACCCGACGGCGACATCCGCGCCGAACTCCCCCGGCGCGCGCAGCAGGGTGAGCGCGAGCAGATCGGCGGCGACGATCGTGAAGGCGCCGGCGGCGTGCGCCGCGGCGAAGAATTTCTCGAAATCGTGGATCGAGCCCGTGGTGTCGGGGTATTGCACGAGCACGCCGAAGCAGTCGGCCGTCGGCGCAAACGCCCGGTGATCGCCGACGACGACCTCGATGCCGAGCGGCTTGGCGCGCGTCTGCACGACGTCGATCGTCTGCGGGTGGCATTTCTCGGAAACAAAGAAACGGCGATGGGTCTCCGCGGCGCCTTCCTTGAGCCGGTGGCACATCATCATCGCCTCGGCCGCAGCCGTGCCCTCGTCGAGCATCGAGGCGCCGGCGATCTCGAGGCCGGTGAGATCGCAGATCATCGTCTGGAAATTGAGGAGCGCCTCGAGGCGGCCCTGCGAAATCTCCGCCTGGTAGGGCGTGTAGGCCGTATACCAGCCGGGGTTCTCGAGGATGTTGCGCTGGATGACGCCCGGCGTGTGCGTGCCGTGGTAGCCGAGGCCGATGAAGCTGCGGAAGACCTGGTTCTCGCGCGCGAGGCCGCGCAGCTCGCCAAGGGCGGCGCTTTCGCCGAGCGCGGCGGGCACGCTCAGCGCACCGCGGCGGATATGCGCCGGCACGGCGGCATCGGCCAGCGCGTCGAGCGATGCGTAGCCGAGCGTGGCGAGCATCGCACCTGTGTCGGCGGCGGACTCGCCGTGGTGGCGGCGCGGAAATGTGTCGGTCGGAGCGAGGAGATCACGGAGCGTGGACATGCGCGGAAAGGCGCACGCTAGGAGCGCGACCCGATCTCGCAACCGCGATCTGGCGGCGCGGCTTTTCGGTTTGGCTTCACAACGGTAGGTCAGCTCGCTTGCGAGCGCGGTTCGGCGCGCGCAAGCGCGCTGGCCTACACGGAAACGATTTGCGCGCTCAAACCGGAAAGCCGTGGGATATAGCCGCGTCGTCACGGAATCGTTGCCCATGTGCCATGAGTCTGTCACGTCAGGGCCGGACAGTCTTTCTTTCCCATGAAAACGATCCCCTGCCTTGCTCCCGCGCGCCGCTCCTTGCGGCTTTCCACCCTTCTCGTGCTCGGGGCCGCTTGCGCCGCGAACGCCCTGGGTGCTGAAGCTCCCTCGGCCTCGCGCAACCCCGCGCCGGTCCCGACCACCGACGAAGTCGTCTCGCTCCAAAATTTCGTCGTCACCGGCTCGAACATCAAGCGCCTCGACATGGAGAAGGTCGCGCCCGTCACCGTGCTCGACCAGGATGCGATGACGGTGCGGCAGGCCCTGCTGCCGGTCGATATGCTCACGTCGCTCCCTTCGGTGGTGAATCTGCCGGAGAACGAGACGCGCCTCGGCTCCTCCGGCGCGCGGGGCGACAACGCCAACATCAACCTGCGCAACCTCGGCGCCACCGGCACGCTGATCCTCGTCAACGGCCGCCGCATGGCGATCAACCCC
>JANOCA010000560.1:0-3037 GCA_031411915.1 Opitutaceae bacterium | reverse complement strand
AGCGTGGGAATGCCGCAGGCGTATTCGATGTTCTCGAGCCCGCGGAAAATGGAGCCGCGCGCCTCGGCGTGGGTCTTGCCATGCTCCCGCGAGACCGTGCGGCAAAGGAGATCGAAGTTCTGCTCGATGAGCTGACGGTATTTGAAAAAAACGCGCGCGCGCTCGACGGGCGGAGTATCGCGCCAAGCGGGAAACGCGGCCTGCGCTGCCTCGACGGCGGCATTCACCTCGGTCTCGCCGCCGGCGGGGCACTCGGCGATCACGTCACCGGTGGAGGGATTGAAGACCGGAGTGGTCGCGCCGGTCGCAGCGAGCCATTCGCCGCCGATGAGGTGCGGGCAGGGGGTGAGCGTGGAATTCATGGGAGAAGGGAAACCGAATCGGTGTCAGACGGCGAGCATCCGCGCGCGGACCGAAGTGATGAGGTCGTCGTAGCCGCCAAGGAATTGTTTCAGCGTGTGCTGCGTGGCGCCGTAGCCGAGGAAGTCGGCGGGGGCCATGCCGCGCTCGTCGTGGGCGCGGATGAAGTCCGGGAACTTCTCGCGCAGCTCGGCGAGAACCGCGGGATCGACCGGAGTGTCCAGCGTGAGCGCGGGTTTTGTCGGGGACGCGTTGAACTTCGTCCACCATGTGTAGGGGACGGTTTGCAGGACCTCGCGGCCGATGATTTGCGACCAGTGGCCTTCGTGGCGGTAGGCGGCGGCGAGGAGCGTGCCGGGGCGGCCGTTGGTTTTGAAAAGCTGGTGCGCGTGCTTGAAGACGGCGATGCCAGCCCAGTCGAGTGCGCCGGGTGTCGTGGAAATTTTTTCGGCCTCGGCGATCCGCTTGAGCTGATCATCCACGCGGCCGATCATGAGGGTGATGTATGGGCGGATGGCGTCGGCGTCGCGGCCGGCGGCGCGGGCGCGCTTGAGGCCGCGCTCGAACGCCGCCGAGATCGCGAGCGCCTGGGGGACGGTGAAGCTGACGGTGGCGTTTACGCGGATGCCGCGGGCCGTGATCTCCTCGATGGCGGCGATGCCGACCTCGGTGGCGGGGGCTTTGATCGCGATGTTGGGCGCAAGCGAGGCGAGTTGCGTGGCCTGCGCGACCATCAGCTCCTGGCTCGGGTAATACTTCGCGTTGACCTGCACGGAGAGAAAACCCTTCACGCCGCGCGTCGCGTCGAACACCGGCTTGAGCCGCGAGGCGGCGTCGAGCGCGAGGGTGTGGATGAGTTTCCACGCGATGTCGTCCTCGGTGTCGGAGGGATTCTCCGCGAGGAGGCGATCCATGATCGGGTTGCAGAGATCGGGCCGGGCCTTGACGGCTTGGGAGACGATGACGGGGTTCGACGTGCCGCCGGTGGCGCCGAGGGCCACGGCTTCGCTGAGTTCGTCGGGGACGCCTGAATCGTTCCACCAATCGGCGCCGAGCGCCGTCATCTGGGACATGCGGGATGGGTTCATGCTTTGGTCGTCTGAAATTGAATTCTTGCAGGTGAAAACGGACGGAACGGAGGACAGCCCTCGACCGAAACATTGGACCACGGATCACACGGATTTACACGGATCAAGGCAGGGGTCGTTTGATCTGATCCGTGTTGATCGGTGTGATCCGTGGTTAAGAGGATTGGGGCGAAACGGATTCAATCCAGTTCACCACGGAGACACCGAGACACAGAGGAAGGCATGGGCGGTTGGTCACTGTGACTTTGTGGATTTGTGGTTCATTCAGAAAATCAGACTCCGGTCTGCGTGCGGACGTAGGCGCGGGCGATTTTGGCTTTGGGGAGGGCGGGGACTTTCACGGGGTCTTCCTCGGCTTCGACGACGAGCCAGCCGCGGTAGTCGGCGCGCGCGAGGATTTTGAAAATAGCCGGGTAATCCACGCAGCCGTCGCCCGCGATGGTGAACACGCCGTTGGCCACGGCCCGGTAGAACGACCAGCCTTCGCGCCGCACGCGGTCGGCGATCGCGGGGCGGACGCTCTTGAGGTGAACATGCGCGATGCGGGTGGCGTAGCGCTCCGCCACGGCCACCGGATCGATGCCGGCGAAGGCGAGGTGGCCGGCGTCGAGGAGGAGGGAAATTTCCGGGACGGCGGCGAGCAGGCAATCGAGGTCGACCTCGCACTGGATGACCGTGCCCATGTGGTGGTGGTAGACGATGCGCATCTCTTCGCTCGCGGCGACGGCGGCGAGGTGTTTCAGGCCGGCGGTGAAGTTCGGCCACTCGGTCTCGGTGAGGCGCGGGTTGAGTTCTTTCTCTTCCCATCCGGAACCGAGCGCGGCGTTTTTGTCGCCGTGGATGCAGCGCGTGCATTCGGCGACGATCGCGACGCGGGCGCCGAGGGTTTTCAGAAGATTCAGGTGCGCCCGGAAATTTTTCTCCTCCTCGGCGAGCGGCTGCGACGCGAGGTAAGTGGAGTGCCAGCCGCTGACGAGGCGCAGGTGGTGGCGACCAAGAGTCTCGGCGAGCGCGGCGGGCGTGCGCGGGTAAGCGTGGCCGAGTTCGCTGCCGGCGAAACCAGCCTCGCGCATCTCGCGAAGGATGGTGTCGAGCGGGACATCGCCGGCGAGGTCCATGAAGTCGTCGTTGGACCAGACGATGGGATTGGCGCCGACGAGGCAGGACGGATGGAGGGCGACGGGCATTTGTTTTTGTAGGTCGGGGCTTATCCCCGACAGGTTTGGCGCGAGGGGAAATATGTCGGGCGTAAAGCCCGACCCACATCGAGACTCACATCAATAATAGAACAGCTGCTTCGTTTTCACCGTGCGGTCGTAGCGGGCGCGGGCGGCGCGGACGCTTGGGAGCTTCGAGGTCGCGGAGACGGGCACGTCCCACCACGAGTAGCCAGGGAGGCGGACATCGGCAGGAACGGGAATGTGGATCACGACGACGCCTTTCGCGGCTTTGGCCTGCGCGAGCGCGGCGCGGAGTTCCGGGAGCGTCGTGGCGCGGAGGCCGGTGGCGCCCAGGCTCTCGGCATTTTTCGCGAAGTCGACGTCGACGGGTTTGCCTTCGAGGCGGGCGCTCGCGCCGGTGCGGTGGCG
>JANOCA010000559.1:0-1678 GCA_031411915.1 Opitutaceae bacterium | reverse complement strand
CTCGGCGAGCTTCTGCTCGTTGGCGGGGTTGATGGAGTCGAAGTATTTCCCCGACTTCGGCGCGACGAACTGGCCGCCGATGAAGAGATCGTAGCGCGGCTTGAGCTTCGGGTCGGCCGTCTCGGGCGCGGGATCGAATTCCCAGAGATCGCCGAAGATTAGCTGGGGTGCGGGGCGCGAGGGCCGGGTGGTTTTCTTTTCGGAAGCAAGAGTCGGCATGGGAGGAAAAGAGCCTCACGCAAAGGGCGCGAAGGGCGCAAAGGAGAAGTCTTGGTTTTCTTGGCGACCTTGGCGTCCTTTGCGTGAGGCAAATATGTTTTAGTAGCTCTCCGCGGCCTCACTGAAATAATACGGCGCTTGATAGGCGCCCGTCTTTTCCTTCGCCAGCTGGCGGAGCAGGTCGTTGAGCAGCGAGCTGGCGCCGAAGCGGTAGCGCTCGTTGGTGAGCCACGCGTCGCCGAGCGTCTCCTTCACGGCGACGAGGAACTGCAGCGCCTGCTTCGCCGTGCGAATGCCACCGGCGGGCTTCATGCCGATGGCGATGCCCGTATCGAGGTAGAAGTCGCGGATGGCCTCGATCATCACCTGATTGTTGCCGAGCGTGGCGTTGAGCGAGGTCTTGCCCGTGCTGGTCTTGATGAAATCGCCCTCGCGGATCACGCGCATCGCGAGGAAGGAGGCGGCACGGATGTTGTCGAAGGTCTCGAGTTCGCTCACCTCGAGGATCACCTTCAGCGCAGCGTCGCCGCACGCTTCGACCACCGCCGCGATTTCATCCTGCATCTCGCCAAACTCGCCCGCCAGAAAAGCCCCGCGATTGATCACCATGTCGATCTCGTCGGCGCCATCGGCCACCGCGGCTTTCACCTCGGCGAGACGCGTGCGGAGCGGCGCCTGCCCGCTCGGGAACGCCGTCGCCACGGACGCGATGCGCACCTCCGTGTCGCTGCCGAGCGCGCGCCGCGCATGCCGCACCATCGCGGGATAAACACACACCGCCGCCACCCGCGGCGCGCCGAGGTCGGGGTCGTGGGGCGCCAGCGCCTTCTGGCAAAGCGAAGCGACTTTGCCGGGGGTGTCCTTGCCCTCCAGCGTCGTCAGATCGACCATCGAGGTGGCGAGTTTCAGGCCCTTCACCTTGGAGGCCTTCTTGATGGAGCGGGTGGTGTATTTCGCGACCCGCTCCTCGATGCCGATGGCATCGACCGGGCCGACTTCATCGAACAACCGCCGCAACGCGGTGGACGGGGACTTGGCGAGCATGCCCGTGACTATCGCGCGGGCGGGTTTGAAAACAAACGAAAATTCCCTCGGTGCCCACGCCAAGGGCGCACCGGCTGATTCTCCCCGCCGGCGAAACATGAAACATGGGAACGCCGCCGCGGTCGGACTCCCCGTCCTGCTTCTCCCATGAAAATCCGCACCCTGGCCCATGCCCTCTGGCGCGAGTGGATTCGTCCGCTCGCCATTCCGCTGCTCCTCCTCACCGCCACCAAGTCCGCGCTCGCCGACATCAACTACGTGCCGACCGGCTCGATGCAGCCGACCATCCTCTGCGGCGACGTCGTCTTCATCAACAAGCTCGCCTACGATCTGCGCGTGCCGTTCACTTGGGCACGGCTCGCCCGTTGGAGCGAGCCGGCGCGCGGCGACATCGTGGTGTGCTTCGCGCCCGACG
>JANOCA010000558.1:0-1784 GCA_031411915.1 Opitutaceae bacterium | reverse complement strand
CTCGACGGCCCGCGGCTCGTGGAGGCGGGACTGCGCGGACGCGTGCTGCTGGATTTTGCGCGGCTGCAAGTCGTGTTTCGCGAGGAGGTGTCCCGCCTGATCGCGACACTCGGCGTCGAGGCAATCGCGTTCGGCTCGCACATGCCTTTCGACTACGCCGGTGGATCACTGGTGAAGCTCGAAAATCTCGACACGCTGCCGCCGGCTGACCGCGAGCGCATCGCGTGGCGCAACGCCGCCACCTTCCTCGGGCTCGGCGGCTGATAAAGGCATATGAACACGCGCTTCCGATTGCTTTCGCTGGTGTCGGTGCTGCTGCTGGCCGCCATGCTGCAGGCGGGTGGGGCGCCGCGCGACTTAGGCAGCGGTTTCACCGACCATGGGGTCGCGACGCCGCTCAGCCAGCACCGCGGCATGGTGGCGACAGTGGACGGCGCGGGCCGCGACGTGATGCTCGTCTGGCTCTACGATCACCGGGGCGGTTACGCGCTGCTGATGATTGATGCGGAGACCGGCAAGACGGAGCAGTTTGCCACGCCCTATCCGTGGGCCGGGGACGGCCCGTTTGCGTCGCTGCTGTCGCGCGGCAACAAGTTCTACACGCTTTTCGGGAGTCACTTCAGCGAGTTCGATCCCGTGCGGCGGGCCTTCACTTTTTTTGGCAAGACCGCGCCGCAAATGGCGATGAGCCTCACGGAGGCTGACGACGGGATAATCTGGGCCGCGACCTATCCGAACAGCGGCCTCGTTTCCTTTGATTCGGCGACGCGGCAATTGCAGGAGGTGCGTTCGGCCAACACGGAGAACTGGCGCCAATATCCGCGCAGCCTCGCGGCCGATGCCGCTGGCTGGGTCTATGTCGGCATCGGCACCGCGGCGGGCCAGATCGTCGCGCACGATCCCCGCACGGGTTCGGTGCGAACGTTGCTCGCGGCCTCGGAGCGTCGGCAGGGCGCCGCGACCGTCCGCCACGATCTCGACGGCAAGGTTTATGGCCAGGTGCGCGGCGGCGCGGAGGACGGCTGGGTCGAACTCTTCGAGGGACGGATGCGGGCGCTCGCGACCAAGCCGGTGTTGCGACCGAAACCACTCGTCGCGGGCGATCAGAGTTTGTTTCACGCGCGATTCCCGAGCGGGCGCATCGCGCAGGTGTGCGACACGGTTGAGCGTGTGCTCACCACGACCGAGCCCAAATCGGGGGCCGTCAGGACCGTGACCTTCGACTACACGAGCGAGGGGGCGCATGTGATCGCGCTGGCGACTGCGCCCGACGGCACCCTCACGGGCGGCACGGCTTTTCCCATGCGGATGTTCCGCTACGAGCCGACGACCGCGGCGTGGACCAACTGGCCGGCGCATGGGCAGTTCAACACGGTTGCGCGGCAGGGGGACCGGTTCTTCGTGGGCGGGTATGGCCACGGCTTCCTGCTCGAATGGGATCCGGCGCAGCCGTGGCAGCGCACCGCCAAGGCCGGCGCCGCGGGCAACCCGCGCTATCTCACCGAATGCGAACCCACCATCAACCGGCCGCACGATCTGCTCGCGATGCCGGACGGCCGCACGCTCGTTCTCGCCGGCACGCCCGGCTACGGGCATACGGGCGGCGGCCTGTTGATCTGGGATCGCGTGGCCCGCGAGGGCGCTTTGCTCACTCACGAGCAACTCCTGCCGCAGCAGTCCACCATGAGTCTCGCGGCGTTGCCCGGGGGCAGTTTCCTCGGCGGGACGACGACCGGCGCCGGCACCGGTGGCGAGACCAAGGCGAAGGAGGCCGAACTCTACCT
>JANOCA010000557.1:0-21962 GCA_031411915.1 Opitutaceae bacterium | reverse complement strand
GTCGGACTGTCCGCACGATCCGCAGCCCCGAGGTGAACGCAACTCGTTTCTCGTTCCGCCAGACGGTGCGAGGAAGTGTTTTCTCGCCGATCCGCCGGGCGCGTCGCAACGTCCGCGGCGAACCCCTCGCCCCATGCAATTTGGCAGTCTCCACGTCCTGGATCTCGCGATCATCGCCGCCTATCTCATCGCGGTCGTGTGGATCGGCCTGAGGGCGGCGAAGGCGACCGCGTCGGAGGACGGGTTCTTCCTCGCGGGCCGCAAGCTCGGGAAGCTCTACCAGTTCTTCCTCAACTTCGGCAACGCCACCGAGCCGCAGGGCGCGGTGAGCACGGCGAGCTTCGTCTTCCAGCAGGGTGCGCCGGGCTCGTGGCTTTCGTTCCAGACCGTCTTCATGAATCCGTATTTCTGGTTCATGAACGTGTGGTTCCGTCGCGTGCGGCTCACGACGCTCGCCGATCTCTTCGAGGATCGCTACGCGAGCCGCGGGTTGAGCACGTTCTACGCGCTCTTCCAGATTCTCGTCGCGTGCGTGTTTCTCGGATTCGGCAACGTCACCGCCTACAAGATCGCCTCCTCGCTCGTCGTGAAGCCCGACGCCGAGTGGACCGCGGCCGATCGCACGATGGTGGAGGGGTATCGCGAGCTGAAGGCGCTGGAGAAACAGCACGCCGCCGCGCCGCCCGCCGGCGAGGCGAAGACGCGTCTCGATGTGCTCCGCGATCAAAACGCGCGCGGGCAGCTCGGCAGCTACGTGACCGTGCTGGATCCGCTGGTGTTCTACGTCGTCTTCTCGCTGGTCGTGGGCGGCTACATCGTGCTCGGCGGCATGGCCGCTGCGGCCGTCAACGAGGGTCTGCAGAGCATCCTGATCATTGTCTTCTCGGTGTTGCTGATCCCCACCGGCCTGCATGCGATCGGCGGCTGGGGCGCGCTGGCGGAGAAGGTGCCGGCGAAAATGTTCGAGCTCTTCGTGGGCGGCGGCACGGATCAGTTTTCCGTGGTGGCGCTCGCCGCAATCCTGCTCGTGAGCATCGTGCAGAACGCCGGGCTGAGCCACAACATGGGCATCTGCGGCTCGGCCAAGAACGAGTTTGCCGCGCGCTGCGGCGTCTCCGGCAACTACCTCAAGCGGATCATGATCGTGCTCTGGGCTTTTGCGGGGCTCATCGCGGTGGCGCTCTTCGGCGTCGGCGGCCTCGCGGATCCCGACGAAGTGTGGGGCGCGATGTCCAACCGCCTGCTCGGCCCCGGCCTCGTGGGCCTGATGCTCGCGGGCGTGCTCGCCGGCACGATGTCCACGCTCGCGGCCAAGGCCCTCGCGATCGCGTCGCTCTTTGTCCGCAATGTCTTCCGCCCGATCTGGCCTGCGCTCACGCAGGCGCAGGGGGTGTTCTACGCGCGCTGCACGATTGTCGCGGTGCTGGTGCTCGGCACGGCGTCGGCCCTGTTCATGGGCAGCTTCTTCTCGATCATGAATGTCGTGCTCACGGTGAACCTCCCGTTTGGCGCGGCCGTGCTCCTCACGTTCTTCTGGCGCCGCACCACCGCGCCCGCCGTGTGGGCGTGCGTGATCCTTTCGTCGCTGGTGATTCTCGTGGTGCCGTGGACGGCTTCGCACGTGCCCTCGCTCGCGTCTGACCCGGTGCTCACGCAGATGAGCACGAAGCCGGGCACGGGCGTGTATTTCGGGAAAGTCGTGCGCGAGCGCGCGGGCGATGCGGGGAGCCCGCTCGTCGCCGCCGGCGGCCTCAACCGTTTCAACCTCGAGGCTTGGGTGCTGGGGAAAGTGGGCGTCGATGTCGTCTCGCTCACGCCCAACCAGCGCTTCACGCTCCAGTTCTTCTTCGATGCGCTCTTCCCGTTCATCGTGCTCATCACGGTAAGCCTGCTCACGCGGCATACCGATCCCGCGCGAGTGGCGGCATTCTACGGGAAGATGAAGACGCCCGTCGGCGCCACGCCCGAGCTTGAGGCGGCGGCGCTGGAGGAGACGCGGCTGCGGCCGGCGCGCTTTGACGACACCAAGCTCCTGCCGGCCTCGAATTGGGAATTTTGCCGCTGGGATCGGGTCGATGCCATCGGGTTTGCCGTCTGCTGCGCGCTGTCGGGCGTGATTATCGGGCTGTTTGTCTTCGCCTTGCGCTCGGCCGCGCCATAGCCCGAGTGCATTGGGCGCAACGTGTTCCGCGTCGCGGCGCCCAGGGGATTTTAGTCTCGGCAACTTGCGGCGCTGGCGCTCGTCTCACCGCTGCATGAAGCTGCCGGCCGCCCTCCTTGCCTTGGTATTTTTGATCCCCGCCGTCGCCTCGCGCGCCCAGGAAAAGCCGGCGGCCGGCGATCCGGTGGTGGAGCTGCCGAAGTTCATCGTCACTGACTCGCGCGAGCTGCCCCCGCCGGAGTCGTGGCGCTACGCGACGATGCCCGGCTTCGAGATCCTCAGCAACGCCTCGGTCCGGGGCACGCAGCGCCTGTTGCGCGACTTCGACATGTTTCGCCAGGCCCTCGGCCACGTGTGGCCGATGCCCCAGCGCATCTCGCAGCCGACCACGCTCATCATCTGCGGCAAGGGCGCGAAATTCGACAAGTTCATCCCCACCGGCAAAGTCTCGGCCGAGACCGCGTTTGCCAGCCTCTTCCTGAAAAAAGGCACGCAGACCGCCATCGTGATCGATCTCGAGTCCACTACGCTCAACGTCCTCGACCTCGGCAACGCGGATGCGGGCACCGACAACAGCCTCGTCTCCGTCGAGCACGACAAGCAGCTCTACCGCGAATACGTCCGCTATCTGCTCTCGAACAACGAGCCGCGCCTGCCCGCGTGGTTCGAGGAAGGCCTCTCGCAGATCATCATGCGGATGCAGTTCGACAAACGCTACATCGAGTTCGCGAAGCTTGAGGATCCCAACACCATCTCAGCCGCGGCCGGGATGATCGCGCAGATCAACGAAATCAACGCCGCCGCGGGCGGCGAGGAGGGCGATGTGACCGCGCTCGCGGGCGCGCCCGCCGATGATCGGGATTTTCCGGCCGCGCTCCGCCGCCGCGCGCTGATGCCGCTCCAGCCCTTCTTCGAGGTGAAGCACGACTCGCCCGAGGCCACCAACACCCTCGGCAACAACCGCTGGGGCAAGCAGGCTTACGCCTTCGTCCACATGTGCCTCTACGGCTACAAGGGGAAATACCAAAAGCAGTTCATGACCTTTCTCCAGCGTTCGGCGCGCGAGCCCGTGACCGAGCAGATGTTCAAGGAGTGCTTCCGCTTCTCCAAGGGCAAGGGCAAGGACGGCACGGAGATATTCAGGGAAATGAGTTACAAGGATATGCTCATGGAGATCCGCAGCTACTGCGACTTCACCGTCTATGAGGCCAAGATTTTTACCTCCAAGGAGGATGTGATCATCCCGCCCAAGCCGCTCGACCTGCGCGAGGCCACGCAGTCCGAGATTGGCCGTATCAAGGGCGAGGCCTTCGTGCTCGCCGGCCACGACAAGGCCGCGCGCACCGAGCTCATCGCACCCTACCAGCGGGGCGAGCGCGATCCCGAGCTGCTCGCGGCGCTCGGCCTCTACGAGCGCTCCCACGGCGAGCCCGAGCGCGGGCGCAAGTTCCTCGAGGTGGCTTACGCGGCCAAGACCAAGCGCCCCGACGCCGGCCTCGAACTGGCCCGCATCCGCTATGCTGATGCGATTGCCGCGCCTGCAGGCGCGGGTGGGCGTCTCTCCGCCGCGCAGACGGCCGCGATCCTCGACCCTTTGCTGGCGGTGCGCCGGAGCCCGCCACACATGCCCGCGCTCTACGATCTCGTGGCCGACACTTGGGCGCGCAGCGAAGCCCGGCCCAAGCTCGACGACGTGAAAGTGATGATCGACGGCGCGCAGCTTTTCCCCACGCGCATGAAGCTCATCTTCGTCGCGGCCGGCTACGCGGCCGATGTGAATGAGGTGCAGGCCGCCCATGCGCTCGCCGAGCACGGCATCAAATACACGCCCGAGGGCCCGGGACGGAAGCGCTTTGAGGATCTGAAGGCGACCTTCCCGCCCGCGCCGCCCTCCGCCGAGCCGCCGCCCGCCCCGAAGCAGCAGGCGACGAAGAAAAAATAGCCGCGAAGCGCGCTCAGCGCGTTTGAAAAGACGCAGAGCAGGTGGGCCCCCACTCCGAACGGGCCTGAGTTTGAGCAGCGATTCGCCCCTGAACCCAGGCCGGCTCGGAGAGCCGGCCCCACCTCTCCGATCCGCTCAGCGTAGCAGCCACGCGACCGCGCGGTCTGCCGTTTCGCTGGTAGATCCGGCGAAGGTTGAAAACGCCCCGTCGGCCCGCGCCGAGCGATAGGTGTCGGCGACGAACCCGGGCGACGCGCCTTCTCCCGCCACCCACAGGGCGTGCGGCGCGCCCAGCGCAAGGAGGCCCGGCACGTCGAGATACTTTGCGCCACCGGGCAGGAACGAGGGATCGCGGTAGTCGAGCAAGCGGCCGAAACGGAAGCCCCCCGTGTCGATCGCCGCGCGGTCGATCGCGGCGCCGGCGAGCGCGCGGGCGGCGGCCGCCACGGGGGCCATCCGGCCCGCGGCCAGGAGCGCCACGGAGGACGGGCTCGGTTGGCCCGCGACGTTCGTGTGGCGCAGGAAAGCGGCGAGCGTGAGCACATCGTGCGTGCGCTGCGCGAGGAGCGCGGGGTTGTAGCCAAACGTGAAGCCGGCGAACTCGCGCGGATTTTTCACCGTGCGCGCCTGCGAGGGGGGCTGGCCGCCGGCAGTGAATTCGCCTTGGAAAAGCAAATCGGCGCCGAGGACGGTCACGCCTGATTCGAGCAACCGGCGCACGCCGGGCTTGAGCGCGCCATCGGGGCCGTAGAGCCCGGCCTTGCCGGCTTCGTCGAGCCAGACGACCGCCCGGCCGCGCGAGTCGCGCGGATGGAGCCAGGCCACGGGCAGTTCCTCGCGGTGCGTGGTGTTGCGGAGCAGCCCGGTCAGCTCGGTGTAGGCGCCGCGATCGATCTTCTCCTTCATCTGCCACGTGACCTCGCCCGCCTCCGCCCACGTGCGGCCGATCATCGCCTCAAGCGCGGCGCCGGCGATTTCGCGGAAGCGCGCGGGCTCAGCGGCGCGGAGCTGCCGTTCGGCATCGGCGTCGAACCAGGCGAGCAGCCGGCGCTCAAACGCCGGATCGGCGGCGGCGGGCGCCGGGTGGGCGGCGTCCCACACGGTGAGCTGGGCGCGGGAGAGCGGCTCGTAGTCGCGCTCCAGCACGGGCTCGGCGGCGCCGAGCTTGAAGTGCCGGTTCAGCCAGCCGTAGAAGGCGGAGCGCGAGACGGCGTTGTAGTTGTGCGGGAAGTGCTCGCCTCGGTGCAGCATCACGGCGTTGGGCGCACCGAGGAGGCCGTAGAGCCGCTTGAGATCGGGAAAGCCCTTCGTGGACATCTCCCGCGTCCAGTCGTTGGCGGTCGTCATGCCCTGGGGCTTGGGGGCGAAGAGCGCGGCGAACTCGACATTGCCCGTGCCGACGCGCAGCAGGGAGCTGTTCTCGCAGGTGCACCCGCCCTGCATCGCGGTGCTCACCATCACGGCGGGAAACGAGAGCGTGATGCGCGGATCGATCGCGGCGAGGAGCATCGTCTGCGTGCCGCCGCCGCTCGCGCCCGTGATCGCCACGCGCGCCGGATCGATCTCGGGGAGAGTGAGCAGGAAATCGAGCGAACGGATCGCGTTCCAAGTCTGCAGGCCCATCACGCTCTGGAGGTGCGCCTCGGCCTGCGGGCTGAAGAGGCCCCAGTTTTCCACGGTGTTCATCTCCGGGCGCTGCTTGGCGAAGCGGTGGATGAGCTCGGGGGCGAACTGGATCGCGTCGGAGTCGCTCAGCATGTCCCACTGCCAGACCACGCAGCCCATGCGCGCGAGCTGCACGCACATCGACTGGAAGCGGCTGCGGCCCCCGCGCTCGAAGCGTTCCTGGCCCGTGGCGATTTCCTGGCGGAGCTTGGGCTCGGTCTCCTCGGAGAGGCGCGCGTCCTTCCAATGGCCGTGCGCGAACATCACGGCGGGCACCTTGCCGGTCGCGTTCTTTGGCCGGTAGAGATTGCCCGTGACGTAGAATCCCGGGGCGCTCTCGAAAAAGACCTTCTCCACCGTGTGATCACCGCGATCGATGCGGCCGTGGATGACGGGGTTGAGAGCCGTCTTGGTCGGCATCGGCCAGAGGCCCTGCGACACGAGGATCTGCCGGCGCACGCGCGCCGCGCGCGCAGCCCACTCGGCGGTGGTCGGCGGCGGGGTGAACGGGAAATAACCGTCGAGGTCCTTCGGCGGCTGGAGGCGGATGTCGTCGGGCAGCGTCCCGGGCGGGAGCGCGCGCGGCGCGGCGGCGTGCGCGGAGGCGAGACAACACAAGGCGAGCGCGACGAGCACGCGGAGGGTGGGGTAGGATTTCATAATCGCGACGGGGTGGCGGTAGAGTTGAGGAAAACCGCGGAGGGTCAACTGGCGCCGCGCGAGCGGGCAGGTCCGGGATTGCGCGCGGATGGCGATCGGCCCATCTTGGCGCCGTCGCACATGGCGCGCTTTCATTTTTCCCCTGTGGTTTCGGCCGCCGCCTTGTTGGCTGCGACCGGGTTTTCCGCCGAGCCGGCCGCGGGGCCGGTCATCGAGCTGCCCAAGTTCGAGGTCACCGACAGCCGCCTGCTCCCGCCGCCCGAGAAGTGGCTCTACGCGGAGATCCCCGGCTTCGAGATTCTCTCGAACATCTCCGAGCGCGAGACCAAGCGATTCGTGCGGGATTTCCTCCTGCTGCAAAACGTCATCCGCGAGATCATGCCCGGCCTCACCACGGGGCAGATGCCGGTGCCGACGGCGCTGCTGCTTTGCGGGCGCGGCAAGGGCTTCGACGAGTTCCTCCCCGCCGACGGCACGATTGAGCGCTACGGCTCGAACCAGCTCTTCTTCCAGTCGCCGGAGCGCGCGGCCATCGTGGTGGACTTTGCGCTCGCGGAGCTGCAGCTCGCGGACAGCACCCGCATCGAGGCTGATCCCTACCGCGCGTTCTACGCGGCGTATTTCCGTTTCCTGATCCGGCGCCAGCTCTCGAAGCCACCGCCCCCTTGGTTCGAGGAGGGTCTCGTGCAGCTCTTCGCCGCGACGGAGTTCGACCGCAAGACGATCGTGTTCGCCCAGATCGGCGATGGCTTCGGCGCGGAAAAGATCGGCGACTTCAACCGCATGCTGCACCAGCGCGCGCTCATGCCGCTCGGCGAGATGCTCTCCCCGCAGCCGCGCACGCGCGGCACGTTCTGGGCGGCGCAGTGCTACTGCTTCGTCCACTACTGCCTCTACGGCCTGAACAAGAAGAACCAGCAGGCCTTCATCCGCTACGTCTACCGCCTCAACGATGAGGAGCCCACCGAGGCGCTTTTCAAGGAGTGCTTCGGCAAGACTTACAACCAGTTCGCCCTCGAGCTGCGCGGGCACATTGGCTTCACGGCCGGCAAGAAAATCGAGTTCCGCGCGAAGAAGGGCCAGGAGCTGCCCGAGCCGCCGCCCGTCGCGCTCGCGCCCGGCAGCGATGCCGATGTCGGCCGCATCAAGGGCGAGGTTCTGCGCCTCGGCGGCCACGGCGCGGCCGCCCGCAACCATCTCATCGCCCCCTACGTGCGCGGGGAGCGCGACCCGCGGCTGCTCGCGGCGCTCGGCCTCGACGAGAAGCTCGCCGGCCAGGACGCGCGCGCGCGCAAATTCCTCGAGGCCGCCGCCGCCGCCAAGGTCAATCGCGCCCGCGCCTACGTCGAGCTCGCGCGCCTGCGCCTCGACGAGGCCCGCGCCGGGGCGAAGGACGGCAAGGTCCAGCTCACCGTGGAGCAGGTGGGCGCCGTGCTCACACCGCTCTTCACGGCTCGCCAGCAACCGCCGCCGATGGCGGAGGTTTACTCGCTCA
This sequence comes from Opitutaceae bacterium, assembly GCA_031411915.1. Lineage (GTDB taxonomy): Bacteria > Verrucomicrobiota > Verrucomicrobiia > Opitutales > Opitutaceae > ER46. The sequence goes on along the minus strand of JANOCA010000557.1, from coordinate 14,039 downwards.
TCGCCGAGACGTGGGCGGTCTCCGCGCTCCCGCCGCAGGAAGAGCACTTGGCGGTCGTGCTTGAGGGCGTGGTGCGTTTTCCCCGCGACATGCCGCTGCTCCTGCAGGCGACGCTGCTCGCCGCCAAGCGCGGCTTCTTCGAGCGCGCGCGCGAACTCTCCCAGCGCGGCACCAAGCTCGCCCGCGAGCCCGGCGACAAGGACCGCTTCGCATCGCTCGCCGCGGCCTTCGAGACTGGCGCTACGGTCGAGCCGCCGAAGGCGCCCGACGCGCCCAAGACCTTGGACGCCTACATCCTCAAGCCCCAGCCATGATCCGGAAGGCGTTCGTCATGTCGGTCGATGCCGGACGCGAGGCCGAGTATGCGCGCCGCCATCAGCCGATTTGGCCGGAACTCGAGGCGGTGTTGAAAGCCCACGGCGTGCATAACTACTCCATCTTCCTGCACGAGGAAACCCGCCAGCTCTTCGCCTACGCCGAGATCGAGGACGAGGCCCGCTGGGCCGCGATCGCGAAGACGGAAGTCTGCCAGCGCTGGTGGAAACACATGGGCGACCTCATGCCCTCCAACGCCGATCACAGCCCGATCTCGCGCGGGTTGCGCGAGGTGTTTCACATCGAATAGCCCGCGGGCGTTCAGGCACGCGGCGGGCGCGTGATGCGTGGTCGGTAGCCCGCCTCGGAAGAGGCGGGACGGCGCGTCAAAAAATCCCGCTTCTTCCGAAGCGGGCTACCGCAGCCAACGCGCCAGCGGCGGCGCCTGCTCGCGGATTTGGGCGACGGCCAGCTCGGCGACCTTGTTCGCGCCGGCTTCGACGAAGTGGGTGTCGTCTTTCCGTCCGTCGGGGATTTTCGCGAACTTACCCGGCTCGATCCACATGAAGAATTTCCGCGAGGGTTCGTCGCCCGCGGCGCGGAGCCATGCGGCAGTGGCGTGCTCCAGTTCGAGGAGGGGCACTTTCTCCGCCGCGGCGACGGCTCGGATCGCACCGGGGTAGGCGCCGTGGGTCATCGTGAGCTGGCCCGCGGAATCGAATTTCCGGCGGCACACGGGCGTGACGAGGATCGGCGTTGCTTGCTTGGCGCGCACGTCGTGAACGAAGCGGCGGAGATTCTCGGGGAACGTCGTCTTCGGATCGGTGCCGCGTTTGGGGTCCTCCACCTTCTCGTCGTTGTGGCTGAATTGGATGATGACAAAGTCCCCGGGGCGAGTCTCGTCGAGGAGTTTTTGCCAACGGCCTTCCTCGATGAAGCTCTTCGTGCTGCGTCCGTTCATCGCATGGTTTTTGACGACGACGCCGTCCTTGAAAAACGCGCCGAGCGCCATGCCCCAGCCGCGCTCGGGCAAATCGAGCGGCTTGTCGGCCATGGTCGAGTCGCCAGCGAGGAGGATGCGCGGAGCCTCGGCGGCAGCGAGCGATAGGGCGAGCAGGGGAAGAAGCAGGAGGCGTTTCACGGGGTTGATGCGCGCAGCTTGCACGCCCGCGCGCCGCGCTGCAACCTGCGGCATGGTCAAAAAACTTCTCCACACGCGGATGCGCGTGAACGACGTCGAGCGCACGGTGAATTTCTACGAGCAGGCGCTGGAGCTGAAGGTGGCGCGCCGCAGCATCTCGCCGCGCGGCGCGCAGATCGTTTTCCTCGCGACGCCCAACAGCGACGAGGAGATCGAGATTTGCCAGATGCCGCCGGGCGCGCCGCCCGTGCAGGTGCAACCCGATCTGATGCACCTCGCATTCGAAGTGGAGAGCCTCGCGGAGTTCACGCGCAAGCTGGAGAAGAAGGGCTTCAAGCTCAGCGACGGTCCGACGCCGACGAGCAGCGGCTCGGTGATCGCGTTCATTGATGCACCCGAGGGCTACGAGATCGAGTTGATCGAGCGGCCGCGGTGAGGTGAGCACGCCCGTGCGGCAGGCCGAGGGGAAGGGCGACGACGACGGCGCACCGAGCTGGCTCGATGCCGTGGGTTTCGCGGCGGGTTTGGGACTGGCCTGGCAGCAAGGCTGGAAAACGACGGATCTGGTGTGGAGCCTGTGGCTTTCGAGCCTCGTCGTCGGCTACGCCAACATCGTGTGGTGCATCGTCGGGCCCGCCTTTGTCGAGGGACCGCAGCTCTGGCGTGAACGCGGTTCGCTCAAACAGTCGCCGGCATTGACGGCGATCGGCGGGGTGCTGCTCGTGGGCGGAGCGCTGTTCATGCTGGCGTTTTTCACGGTGCACTTCGTGGGATTTCATTTCGGGCACTCGATTTTTCTAGCGGGGTTTTTCCCGCTGGTGCCCGACGACGGGGTGCCGCCGTGGGACACCTACGCGCTCGTGTGGTCGCGTTACTGGCTCTGGCTGCCGGTGGCATTCCTCGCGGAGCGCGCGGCGTTCAAGCGCCCCGTGAGCGGAGTGCCTCGCGCCGGCGACTCCGCCGTGACGCCCGAGGCGATCCGTCGGCGCAAGGCCACCGCCGCCGCGACGGGTGGCGCGATGATGGCGCCCTACAAGAACGTGATCCGGATGCACCTCCTGATCTTCTTCTTCGCGGGCGCGCATTACGCCGGGCTGGAGAACTTCGGCGTCTACGCCGTGGTCTACGCGATCTACTTTTGCTCGTGGCGCTGGCTCTGGCGGCTGGTGTTTGGGTCGCGCGAGGCACGCTCGTAGGCGAAGAGGAACTGCTGCGCGAGGCCGGCGAGCGCCCCGAAATGCGCGCGGCCAAACTGCGCGACCTGCGCCGGCTTCCAGCCTTCGAGGCCGTAGCGGCGTGCGAGGGCCTTGAGGATCCACGTGTCCACGGGAAAGGCCTCCAGCCGGCCCGCGCCGAAGAGCAGCACGCAATCCGCGACCTTCTCACCCACGCCTGGCAGCGAGCAGAGGCGCGCCTTGGCGAGCGGGTAGGGCGCGGCCTCCGTCTCTTCCAGCCAGCCGGGATGCGCGGCGAGAAACTGCGCGGTCTGCGCGATGTAGCGGGCGCGGAAACCGAGCAGGCACGCGCGCAACTCAGCCTCGGGGATTAGCGCCAGCTCGAGCCACGTCGGAAGACGACGGAAACCGGGCGTGATTTCAGCGCCGTGGCGCTGGGCGAGCAGCGCGACCATCTGCTTGATCTGCACGATTTGCTTGGTGGCGCTGCAGAGGAAACCGAGGAGCGTCTCACCGAAGGGCTGCCGCAAGATGCGCAGACCCGGAAACGCCGCGAGGCACTGCGCGACGTGCGCGTCGCTGCGCCACGGCAGCGAATCCGTGAGCGCGGCGAAATCGCGGTCGAGCCCGAGGTAGCGCGGCAGTTCTGTCGCCACCTGCGGAGCGAGCGGGAGCGGCGCGCTCCAAGCGACATGTCCGTCGGGTGCGAGGCGCAGCCGTGCGACGGATTCACTCCATGCTCCAAGCCACGTTGCGTCTGGCTGACGCTGCCAGCGAAAGGCTTGTCCGCCATCGAGTGTCTCCGCGAGGACGGCTTCGGAAAACGTCGGCGCGCCCACGAGCGGCTGCCACGCGGACCAAGCGCTCACTTCGCCGGCTTTTCCCACAGGAAGCTCTTGTGCTCGGCGAGCACGCGGCCGTCGGCGGCCAGGAGCGCGATTTTCCACGCGACGGGATTGGCGGCCTTGCCGCCGGGCCAGTCGGCGCCCGTCAGACCGAGGTGCAGCACGGTTTCTTTTTCCGGCAGCGCAGCGGCGAAGGAAAAGACCTTCGGCTCCGGCGCATCGGGCCGAATGACGCTCACCTCAAACTTTGCCGCAGGCACGGCGGCGACGCTCTTCACGCGCACGAGAAAGTAGTAGCCGTCGCGCACACTCGCCTGCGTGCGCAGGATCGTTTCGCGGCCGCGCGTCTCGGGCCCGCCGAAATACTCGCTGATGCGATCGAACGACGCCGCGTCGCGCCAGCCGGGCCAGACGCGCACGAACTCCGTGTCGGCCGCGGCGAGCCGGGCCGCGAGCGCGAGAAAGATGATCCAGGACATGGGACGCATGGGGGGAAGCTGGCGGCCGGGGGGGCATTTCGCCAACGAAATCACTCGCGCAGATCAACGAGGTGATAGCGGCGCAGATCGAGCGGCGCGGGCGGCCAGTCCTTCACCGCCGGCTGGACGAGATAGACCTTGGCGCCGAAGACCACTGGCGCGAGCGGCGCCTCGGCGAGGAGCAGCGTCTCGGCCCGCTGGAGCAGAGCGAAACGCGCGGACGGATCGGCGGTGCCCGCAGCCTGATCGAGGAGGGCGTCGTAGTCGCGGTTGCCCCAGCCGGTGTAGTTGTTGCCGCCGCCCGTCCGCAGCAGATCGAGAAACGTGACAGGATCGGGGAAATCGGCCAGCCAGCCGTGCAGGGCGAGGGTGTGCGCGAGAGCCTTCTGGGTTTGCACCCACGTCTTCTGCTCGACGGGTTCGACTGTAATGCGAACGCCGAGCTCGCGCTGCCACATCGCCTGGATGGCCTCGGCGACCTTCGGCATCTTGTCGTCGTTGCGCACCACCATGGGCATGGCGGGGAGGCCGCGGCCACCGGGGAAGCCCGCCTCGGCGAGCAGCGCACGCGCGGCGGCGAAGTCGTCGGGCTGCCCGGCCGGCGGGGTGTAGCCGCCGGTGTCCGGTGGCACGAGCGTGTGCGCAGGCGCGCGGGTGCCCGCAAAGACGCTCCGTGAAGTCGCACCGCGATCGAGCGCGAGGGCGAGGGCGCGGCGGACCTTTGCCTGCGTGAGCGGCGCCTTGGTGGTGTTGAAATTGATGTAGGCGACTTGGAGCCATGGTTCGGCGCGCAGCCGCTCGGGCGCCTCGCGCCGGTAGGGTTCGATCTTGGAGGCGGGCACGCCGTAGGTGACGTGGAGCTGGCCCGCGCGGAAATTGCGCTCTTCCGTATCCGCATTCTCGATCGGAAAAAAAACGACGCGCTCGAGCCGGTTTTGGGCCGCGGCCCAGTGGTGCGGATTCTTGGCGACGACGACGCGGGCATTGGGTGACCACTCGGCGAGGGTGAACGCGCCGTTGCCCACGAACCGGCCGGGGCGGGTCCACGGCGAGGTGCGATCGTCGGCCCGGCCGGATTTCTCCACGGTCGCGCGATGGACCGGCATCATCACCGGGCAGGCGGCGAGCGCGGGGAGGTAGGGCGTCGGCTTATCCAGCGTGAGGCGCAGGGTGGCGTCGTCGAGGGCCGCCACGCCGACCTCGGCAAAGTTGACGAGCTTGCCGGCGTTGAAGGCCTCCGCGTTCCTGATCGGCCAGAGCAGGTAGGAGGACGGTGCGGCAAAGGCGGGCGTGAGCGCGCGCTGAAACGAGAAGGCGAAGTCGCGCGCGGTCACGCGGTCGCCGTTGGACCAGGCGGCGCTGGGGCGCAGGTGAAACGTGTAGATGAGCCCGTCGGGTGAAACCTCCCAGCGTTCGGCGGCGGCGGGGACGGGCCGCGCGGATTTTTCATCGAAGGCCGTCAGCCCCTCGAACAACGCATAGGCGAGATTTTGATCAGTCGCGATGTCCATGAGCTGCGGGTCCAGCGTGGCGGGCTCGGCGAGGTTGCCGACGAGAAGTGTCCGCGTGCGGATGCCCTCATCGACGGGCTTCTCCCGCTTGGCGCAGGCCGACAGGCTGAGCAAGGCGGCCATAATGCAGAGGGTGCAATGGTGCGCGCGGGCGAGCAGGGGAGGTGAGACTCGAGTCCGTGGCGGAGGCATAAGTTGAGTGGGTGAAATTGAGCCTAGCAGGCGATGGGTTGGATTCGTGATCGGATTTTTTGTCAGTTTTTCTTACATATCTCGATAAATTTATTGTTTCCTATTTGTGGCGAAAAACATTTAATCTCATATTATCCAATTACCTAGGTTTAAAACAATCTTTTGTGCACCGGGTATGCTTTGGGGCATCGTCCTCACTTCTAACCCCAACTGGGATAATGTTCCTACAATCATGAAAAATACATCGCATCGTCTGATGGCAGGTCTCGCCGCTCTTGGCTTGGCTTTTGTTACCTCGCTCACTCCGGCCTACGCCGGTCCCTTCATCTTCGCCGGCACCGACGCCGATGACCATGGTTTCGTTAACGCCGGTGGCAACCAAGACGGTTGGCTGTTCATGCAAAAGGCGCTGAGTAACATCGCCCCCGGCGTGACCAACGGCAACACCAAGGTTTACATCCTCGGCTCGACGAGTTCGTCCCTCACGGCGGCGACGTCCGCTTTCACTGGCGCGGGCCTCGCCGGTTGGACGGCAGAGGCTGTCTCCACGGCCAATTTCGCCAATTTCTTCGGTAACGTCGGCGCCCAGCAGGTCGGCATGGGCGGCATCCTGATGATGGATTCCGGATTCAATGTTAGTGGTGGCGTCGATGGTTCGGCCTTCGTGCCCTACGCTGCGACGATCAATAACTTTGTCGGTAACGGTGGCGGTCTTTTCAGCCAAGCCAACGGCTATCAGTGGCTCGGCGCCCTCGGCCTCGGCGTGACGGTGGCCGATGAATTCCAGACGGGCATCAACCTCACGGCTGGCGGCAATGCGGCCTTCCCCGGCCTCAACAATGGGGACCTTAGCTCTGGCCCTTACCATAACCGGTTCACCAACGTCGGCTCGATTCCGGTTCTCGGCATCAGCTCGGTCACGGGCAACAACATCATTCTCGGTTCCTCGGGTGGCAGCATCACGAACCCGAATCCCGTGGGCGCGCCGGACGGCGGCAGCTTCCTCGGGATTTTCCTCGCTCTCGCGGGTGCGGCGGTTGCGTTCCGCCGCCAGTTGACTAACCGCTCGGCCTAATCCCGCCACGCGGTAGCTTTCATCTCGGACCTTCGAGGGGCGCCCCTCGAAGGTCTTTTTTTTGCATGTTGAGGGGGCGGGCGCCACCGCGACGGGGCGGCTTGGCTTGGTGTTTCAAAATAAGAGGCAGAAGATGTCTGCAGAAGGGCTGCATTGCCAACCGCCCCACGGCCTATTCCAATTTTTGTGATGGCACAGAAGGTGATAGGCGACGACCACCCTCTGTTGCGGCCGGCCGGCTCACTGCTCAAATCCACCTGCACCCATGACCCCCACGCTCTGCATTCGCCCGGTTCTGTTGGTTGCCTTGGTCCTGCTCACGGCGGGCTGTTCGCCCGAGGCCAAGAAAGAAGCCGCTCGCGCCAAGGCCGTGGGCTTCTTCAAGGCGGGTGACTACGAAAGAGCCGAAATCGAGTTCAAGAATCTCCTCCAATTGGAACCGCAGAGCGCCCTCGCGTCCGAGCACTTGGGACTAATCTGGCTGGAGCGCGGGGTGCCGTGGCGCGCACTGCCTCATTTCGTGGAGGCGAGAAAGCTCAACCCCGGAAATCGCGAGCTGCATTTGCGGATGCTGAAAATCGCCTTCGATTTCGGCAAACTGGACGAGGTCCGCACCGGAGTCGCGGAGCTGCTCGCGCAGCGTCCAGGCTATCCCGATCCCCTGCCGCTGCTGGCGGATACCGTGCGCAGCCCCGACCATCTGCGGACGGTCCAGCGGGTCTTGGCTGACTCGCCCAACCCTGAGCACCCCGCGCATCAACTGGCGGTGGCCAGCCTCGCCTCGTTTGAAGGTGATCTGCCCGCCGCGCGCAATGCGTTGCGGCGCGCCCTCGCGCTCGACGCCCGCTCGTCCCAAGCCCACGCGGCGATGGCGGCCTTTCATCTCGCGCAGAACCAGCCCGCCGAGATGGCCCGGGAGCTGAAGCTCGCCGCCGAGCACGCCCCCCTGCGCGCGCCCGAGCGTCTGCGGCACATCGAGCACCAAGCTCGCACCGGCGCGATCACGGAGGCCACCGCCGCCTTGCAGGACATGGTGAAGCAGGCCCCCGACTATATCCCGGCGTGGAGCCGTCTCGCCCAAATCGCCCTCACCGAGCGGCGCTTCGACGATGCGCTTGCCCACCTCCAGCAAGGCCTGCGGCGCGATCCCGCCAATTATGAATGCCGCGAGACCCGCGCCCAGCTCTGGCTGGCCCGCGGCGAGACGCCGAAAGCTATCACCGAGATGGAGACGCTCGCCCGCGACTACCCCGGCCTCGCGGCACCCCGCTTCGAACTCGCCAAGCTGCATCTGCTCAATCGCGACGAGCCGCGCGCCCGCGAGTCCCTCAGGGAGGCCCTGAGCCAGAACCCCGACCACGATGCCGCGCATCTGCTCCAGGCGTCGCTCATGCTCCGAGGCGGCGACGCCCAAGGCGTGGCGGTCGCGCTGGGCGATTTGCTCACCAAGCGCCCGCACCTCGAGCCCGCGCAGATGCTCCTGCTCGAGGCCCTGGCGGCCATGAGCAGATTCGAAGAAATCATCCGCATCCTCGCCGCCAGTGCCTCGCGTGCACCGCAAAATCCCCGGCCCCATTTCCTCCTCGGCCTGGTGCGGCTCCGGCAGGAGAAATTCACCGAAGCCCTGCACAGCTTTGAGAAAGCCCACGAACTCGCCCCCGACCTCCTGCCCGCCGTCGCGGAACTCGTGAAGCTCGATTTGCAGGCGCGCGATTTCCCCGCCGCCCACCGGCGCATCCAAGCCGAACTGGCCCGCAAGCCCGAGTCCGGCGCCGCCCATCTCATGCTCGCCGGCGTCCACGCCGTGGAGGGCCAGTGGGAACAGGCCGAAGCCGCCTTGCTCAAGACTATCGCGCTCGAGCCCGGCAATGCCGCCGCCTATCCCCTGCTGGGCCGGGCCATCCTCGCTCGCAAAGACGCCGCCCGTATTGTCGAGCGCCTTGCCGCGATCCTCGCGACCATGCCCGACAATCCCGCGGCGCTCTCCATGGCCGGCGATATCCATCTCCGGCTCGGCCGCGACGCGCCGGCCAAGGAAGCCTACGAGCGCGCCCTCGTCACGCGGCCCGATCTCACTCCCGTCCTCAACAACCTCGCCTATCTCTACGCCGAGCGGCTCGGCCAGCCCGACCGTGCGCTTGAGCTCGCCCAGCGTGCCCGCTGGCAGGACCCGCTCTCGCCCGTCGTCGCCGACACGCTCGGTTGGATTCTCTTCAAACGAAAAGATTATGCCGGAGCGCTCGCCCTGCTTCAGGAGAGCGCCGCCCGTCTCCCCGCCAACCCCGAGGTCCAGTATCACCTGGCCATGGCCAGCCAGATGGCGGGGCAAAGCGACGCCGCGCGCGCCGCCTTCCGCCGCGCGCTCGCCGCGCCCTTCGATTTTCCGGGGAAAGCCGACAGCCTGGCGCGCCTCGCCCAGATTGAAGCCGGCGCGCCTCCCGTGCCGCCGGACAAGGGCAAGTGAGCCCTCCGCCGCGCCCGGCTGCGGGCCTGCCGCGCGGCTGGCTGGCTGACTCGGCGCCGTGCCATGAAAATCTTGAAGCCATGTCCCGGGAATCGTCGGCGAAAGGTCTGTGTCATTCCTCGCTCCGCTGGGAATAGTAGGTCCGTTTTGAACACGCCGCCTAAGAAAGCTGCCCCTCGCGCGTAGTCTGGAGGAACCCCGCATGTTCACCTCCTCCCCGAACTCCCGGGCTTCCTCGCATGAAGACTTCGGTTTTCTGGACAGGACATTTGCGGAACACCACACGCCGCTGCTTCGCTACGCCACCCGCCTCCTCCACGGCGATGCGGACCGCGCGCGCGATGTCGTGCAGGACACCTTCGTCAAGCTCATGGCCCAGCCGTCCGCCGCGGTCGCGGACCACGCGGCCGAGTGGCTGTTCACCGTGTGCCGGCATCGCGCGCTTGATGTGCTGCGCAAGGAGGGCCGCCTGATGCGCTTCGCCGAAGGCCAGATCGAACGCGTGACCGCCGCGGAGCCGCGCCCGGGCCGCGCGCTCGAGCAAGCGGAGATTCACGCCGCGATCGTCGGCCTGATCGAGCGGCTGCCGGCCAACCAGCAGGAGGTCGTGCGGCTCAAGTTCCAAAATGGTTTCAGCTACAAGGAAATTTCCCGCATCACGGCGCTCTCCGTGGGCAATGTGGGTTTCCTCATCCACACCGCCGTCGCGCGCCTGCGCGCGGAATTCGCCGCCCAGCGGCCGTGATCCAGGCACCCGATGAACGACACCAAGATTCTGCCCGACGACCCCAAACTCACCGCCTATGCCCTCGGCGAACTCGATGCCGGCGATCACGCCGTCGTGGAGGCGGCGCTGCGGCGGCAGCCTGAGTTGCGCACGGCCGTGGCGGAAATCCGCGCCACCGCCACGCAACTCGAGGCCGCGCTCGCGACCGAGGAAGCCGCCGCGGAGCCTGCGCCGCCGGCGTTTGCCGCGCGCTTCAGCGGCGGTGAGCCCCGGGCCGAGGGCGGCGTGCTGGGCAGGCTCCTGCAATTCCCACGCGGCTACTTCGTGATTGGCGGTCTCGCGGCCGCGTGCTTCGCCGTGATGTTCGCGTTGCGCGCCCCTCCGGCCACGCGTCGGGGCGATCCATTGCCGGCCGTCGTCGCCTATGTCGCGCCCGAGCCCGTGTTGGAGCGCCCCGGGTTTGTCGACGACAGCCTCGCCCTCCTCGAGCCTGCCACGCGCGAACGCGAGGTGACGATGGAGTTTGCGCACACGCTCACCGTGTCGCCCGCCCCCGATCTGGCCACGTTGCGCCCGGTGTTCGAGACCACGCCCGCGGCCGAGCTGGTGACCGTTCCTCCGCGGATCACGTTAGAGGGGCCGGGGACTTTCATCGCGCCGACCACGCCGCAGGTGGCCTGGGGCAATGTCGTGATCCCCGCCGGCAGTCTCGGCTCGCTCGTCCACACGCCGTCGCGCCTGCCCCTGCCCGGCGAGATCGTGCTGCTGCCGACCTTCACGGTCCGGGCCAGCCGGCTCACGCCCGCCGGCGGCCAGTCGAGCGCGCGCGCCATGGTCGATCCGCGGCCCGCGCCGCCGCCGGGCGCGCGGTTCGGCCGCGCCGCGGAGGTGCTCGCGCCCGCGGCCGACAACGAGTTCGTCGACGCGGCGCGCCAGCCCGCCTCGACGCTGGCCGTCCATGTCGACACCGCGAGCTACTCGCATGTCCGCCGTATCCTGATGCAGGATCAGCGTCCGCCGCGCGACGTCGTGCGCATCGAGGAGCTGCTGAACTATTTTCCGTTTCGCTACGCGCCGCCGTCCGCGCGCAGCGAGGCGCCGTTTGCCGCGACGCTTGAGGTCGCCGAGGCGCCCTGGGCGCCGGGTCACCAACTCGTGCGCATCGGCCTCAAGGGCCGCGACGTCACGACCGCGGAGCGCCCGGCCGCCAACCTCGTGTTTCTCATCGATGTCTCCGGCTCGATGAACCAACCCAACAAGCTGCCGCTCGTGCAGCAGTCGATGCGCCTCCTCGTCGGCCGCCTGCGCCCCGATGATCGCGTGGCGATCGTCACGTATGCGGGTGGCTCCGGGCTGGTATTGCCCTCCACGCCGGTGGCTCGCGCCCCGGAGATCCTCCATGCGCTCGGTGCGCTCACGACGGGCGGCTCCACCAACGGCGGCATGGGGCTGCAGCTCGCCTACGACATCGCGCTGGCCAACTTCGCGAAGCACGGCCTCAACCGCGTGATCCTCTGCACCGACGGCGATTTCAATGTCGGTGTCACGGGCGAGGCCGCGCTCCTGCGCCTCGTCGGGGAGAAGGCGGCCGATGGGGTTTTCCTGACTGCGCTCGGGTTTGGCATGGGCGACTACAAGGATGCGATGCTCGAGCAGCTCGCCGGCCACGGGGGCGGGCAGCACGCCTACATCGACACGCGGCGCGAAGCCGAGAAGGTGCTCGTCGAGCAGGTGAGCGGCACGCTCCTCACCATCGCCAAGGACGTGAAGGTGCAGGTCGAGTTCAACCCCGCCAAGGTCGCGAGCCACCGCCTCATCGGCTACGAGAACCGCCTGCTGCGAAAAGAGGATTTCGCGAACGACCAGATCGAGTCCGGTGAGATCGGCGCCGGCCACACCGTGACCGCGCTGTATGAAATCACGCCGGCCCCCGGCGCCGCCAAGGCGCGCGGCGATCTGCTCAAGGTGAGCGTGCGCTACAAGAAACCCGATGGCTTCTTCAGCAAAAAGATCGATTTCCCGCTCGCCGACACGCGCGCGCCGTTCGCGGGCGCCAGCGTGGATTTCCGCTTCGCCGCCGCCGTCGCCCACTTCGGCATGGTCCTGCGGGATTCGCCGCACCGCGGCACCCCCACGCTCGCGGACACCGCCGCGTGGACCGCAAATGCCAACGCCGCGAGCGAGGACCCCGGCGGCTACCGCACCGAATTCCTTGATCTCGTGCGCAAGGCGCAGGCGCTGGTGGAGTGAGTGTAGCTCGCCGGATCGGTAGCCCGCTTCGGGAGAAGCGGGATTGTCCGATTTCGGATTTGCCGTTGGTCCCGCCTCTCCCGAGGCGGGCTACAAAATCTGCGACACGTCGCCCCAAATTTTTCCGTGCGATTTCCGGGGCGGCGGGTGCTACGATGTGAATCACGCCACCCTGCTTCGCCCAAGGGCTTCGCAGGGCACGGTGCCCCCTCGCAACCATGATTGAAGATTCCGAACTCCTCCGCCGCTACGCCGCCTCGGGCACCGAGGAGGATTTCGCCGAAATCGTGCGGCGGCACGTGAACCTCGTCTATTCGTGCGCGCTCCGGCAGGTGAACGGCGACGCGCATCTGGCGCAGGACATCACGCAGCTCGTGTTCACCGATCTCGCGCGGAAGGCGCAGTCCGTTGCCTCGCATCGCGTGCTGGCGGGGTGGCTGTTCACGAGCACGCGGTTCGCGGCGGCCAAAGCGGTGCGGGGCGAGCAGCGCCGGCACGCGCGCGAGGCGGAGGCCCAGCTTATGGAAGAACTCAGCCGTGATCCCGCGGCCCAGCTCGACTGGGCGCGGGTGCGCCCGGTGCTCGACGAGGTGCTGGGCGAACTCAGCGACGGCGATCGAGAGGCGATCCTGCTGCGCTTCTTCGAGGGGCGCGACTTCGCCAGCGTCGGCGCGCAGCTCAACGTGAACGACAACACCGCGCGCATGCGCACGGAGCGCGCGCTCGACAAGTTGCGCGCGCTGCTCGAGCGGCGGGGCGTGAAGTCGACCGGCGCCGCGCTCGCCGCCGCGCTGGCCCACCAAGCCGTGGTCGCCGCTCCGGCCGGACTCGCCGTCACGATCACGGGAGTCGCCGTCGCCGGCAGCGGTGCAATCGCCGGCGCCGCGGCGGCCGGAGGAGTGATCGCCACTTTTATGAGCATGACCAAACTACACGTCGGAATCACCAGCGCGCTCGCTGTGGCGGGCACGGCGGGCTTTGCGTTGCAGGCCCAATCCAATGCGACGCTGCGCGACGAAGTCGCGGCGCTCCGCGGGGAAAACAGGAGCGTCGCGGCACTGCGGGCCGAAAATCTCCAGCTCGCCCGCGCCGGGGCGGAAGTCGCCGATCTGCGCCGCGACGACATCGAGCTCAAGCGACTCAACGACGAGGCGACCGCCATGCAGGGCCGCCTGCAACAAGTCGTGCGCGCCGAGCAGGCCCGCGTGGCGGCCGCGGGCCGGGAGGTCTTCGATATTTCCCGGCTCGACCGGACGCCGACTCCCCGGTTTCAGGCGCGCCCGCAATATCCCGCTGAGCTGAGGAGCGTGAGCGTCGAGGGCGAAGTGGTGGTCGACTTCATCGTCGATGCCAACGGCGATGTCCTGAACGCGCGCTCGATCCGATCAGCTTTGCGGGGCGAGAAACTCGTGCGGAAGGACGAGGGCACGGGTGCGGATGTCGGTGGCGCCGTGGTCCGGATGAGTGAGTTTACCGTGGCCGGGCCGGGTGGCGGCCAGGGAACGTTGAACGGAGTGGACGCCGCGCAGGCCAAGCAGTGGTTGGAGGCGAGTGCCGTGGCGGCGGTCGCTCAGTGGAAATTCAGTCCGGGCCAGAAAGGTGGCCGCGCCGTGAATACGCACCTGCAGATGCCGATTGTCTTCACCATGTCAGACGGCAAGCCGCTGCCCAACGGGCCGAAGGTCATCGCCCCAAATGGAGCGACGGTCTTCACGCCGGAGGGCACGGCGGTGATTGCGCCGAAACCCTGAGCCCGTGATGCACTCGGCTCTGGATTTGTTTCGCAGGTGGGCGGGCGCGTCCCCGCGCCCGCATGGGCTTTGGGTTCGGACGGGCATGCAATGCGGGCGCAGGGACGCGCCCGC
>JANOCA010000556.1:0-4724 GCA_031411915.1 Opitutaceae bacterium | reverse complement strand
CAATCCCTTCGCCGCGATCTCGTCGCGGCCCGATTTCATCGGCGTGATTTATCCGGGACCGACACCGTTCACGCAGCCGCGCGGTCCGAACGCACCCGCCGCCGGCACCGAATGGAAACCGCCCGCGATTCCGCGCGACGCGTCGCCGAGCTTCACCGTCTGCGCCGGCTTCGGCGACCGCGTCCACGCCATCTGGGCCAACGACTGGTTCACCGCGATGCTCAACGCCGGCATCCCGAATATCGAGATGCACATCTACGCCCGCGGCCGCCATCCCGGCGACACGCCGTATGCCGGCGATCCGCCCTCGACCGGCGGCCTCACGAACCGCGGCGGCATCGCCTTCGGCACTTGGCACGACCGCTACATCGAGTGGATGCGCGACCTCGGCTTCCTCGGCAAACCGGGCGTGGAGACGCTGGCTGCGAAAGATGCCACGGCCAACCTCACGCGGCCGGTGCCCGGCACCGGCGGGCGGCGTGGTGGGCAAGGTGCTCCAGGTGCGCCACAGACGCAGAGTGTGAAACAATGAAACTCCTTCCTTTATTAGCTATCGGGGTTACCGCAGCGTTGGTCTCGAGCTGCACGTTTCGTAGCTCGCACTACAAGCGCTTCCCGCTTCCCAAGGACATCGACCAACCGACAGCGGAAAAGATTTTCTCAAACGTAGTTCAGGCGATGCGTTCCCAGCCTTTCGTCGATGAACTCAAGAAACGGTTTCCAAATATCACACAGCAACAGCTACTGAAAACCGACATCCGTTTCGAATGGGTCGAGACATCAGGTAATCGCATGTATCGAGTCGCTTTCGGCATCAAAGACCTGAGCGGATTTCCCGACGCCGAGGCGTTGATCGACTTCGCGATCGAATACGGAAAGACTGAAATGGAGAAGTTGCTCCCCTCGGCCGGCATCAAGAAATGAGCCGCTCCAAGCGAAAGCACTCTATCGCAAGTGTCACCGCCGCGGCCAGCGGCAAGCAGGACAAGCGCCATGCGAACCGCGCCCTGCGCAAGGCCACGCACCAGATGCTTGGCGCCGTGTCCGACGAGACCGTGCTCCCCGTGATGCGCGAGGTCAGCGACGTCTGGGACACGGCGAAGGAGGGCAAGCGCTACTTCGATCCCGCCTGGGATCCGAAGCGGATGCGGAAGTAGGGCCCGAGCTTGCTCGGGCCGGCTGGGTGGATGCACGGCGGCCTCAGCAAGCTGAGGCCCTACAATTCCGATCGTCCCCCGGCTACTTCGCCACCGCCGCCTTCAGGTGCGGCACGAGCCGCTTCGTGAACTCCACCGAGTCGGGGCCGGAGAGATGCGACCACTCGGGGCAGTCGAAGATCAGCTCGGGGTGATCCGAGTAGTAGATGTTGGGGGCGCCCGTCTCCTGCATCAGCCGCGTCCACGCGCCGCTGCGGGGCGTGCCCTTGTCCTCGAGCACTTTCAAGTCCCCGCTGTGGGGAAACCGGACAAAGACAATCTTCCCGCCGCGCGCCTGGAGTTTTTTCACGAGGGCGGCGACCTTGCCGAAGCGCTCCTCCACGGTGCGCCCCATCCCTTCGAGCACTTCCTTGGGGGTGTGAGGGGGGAACGGCGGCGGCGTGAAGAGCGGGATCCACCCGTGCTTCACGCGGTCCTGCAGCTCGCCGGGCTTGGCGCAGGCATCGGACATGCGCGTGCGGCGCTCGCGGTCGGTCGTCGAGAAATACGGCGGCAGCGCCGGCGGCAGATAGGAGTTGGCGCGGTTCGGGACCGAGATTTTTTCCAACAGCTTCGAGAGGACGAGGTCGTCCTGCTTCATGAAGGCGATGCGCTGCTCGAGAAACATGCCGAGATGGTGCCCGATGCGATGCGCGATTGTGCGCTCACGGTGACGCTTGAGCGCGGTCTCGGCGTTCTTCAGCAGCGGGCCGCCGGGCGCGAAGAACATGCCGGGCACGATGCTGCAGATGATCGTGCCGCGGAATTTCTCGTCGTTGATCAGCTCCTCCAGGTTCGGGTAGGCGCAGGTGCCGGCGAGCGCGAGCTGGATGGGGCGGC
Source organism: Opitutaceae bacterium (assembly GCA_031411915.1). GTDB lineage: Bacteria > Verrucomicrobiota > Verrucomicrobiia > Opitutales > Opitutaceae > ER46. The sequence continues at coordinate 2,688 of JANOCA010000556.1, read as the reverse complement.
GGCCGAGGCCCTTCTCCAGCTCGTCCAGATCGAGGTCGAAGAGCGGGCGCGAGTCGCCGATGATGACCACCGAATCGGGCTTCACGGCCTCGCGGCGGTCGGCCCAGAGATCGGAGGTGTCATTGAGCCCGGGCGCATACCCCCACGAGCGGGCGGTGAGTTCCCACGCCACGGTGCCGGCCGCCGTCACCAGCGCGGCGGCGATCAGCAGCCCGCGCCACGGCAGCGCGGGGATGGGGCGCTCAAAATCAAAATTGGAAATAGATGAAGGCATTGCCGCTTCCTTGGGTTAGAATAATTGCGCCGAGCATCACGGCCCAGAGCGCGCCGATGAGCCACGCGGGTTTGCGGGTGAGGGCCGCCTCGAGCGAAGTGTCGCGCAGGCGCCAGTGGACGATCCACAGGCCGACGATGACGAGCGCGACCTGCAGGATTTCCCGGCCGGACACGATGGCCTGGCCGACGGGAATTTTGCCGGCCATGGCGCCGAGCAGCATCCCGGCCCCCTCGAAACTCGTCGCGCGGAAAAACACCCATGCGATGCAGACGAAGAAATAAGTGATCGCGCAGGCTAGGAGCTGCGCAGGCAGCGTTTCCTTCCACGCCGCGTCCTTGGTGATCGTGCGGAAGAAATGCTCCACCACGAGGCACAGCCCGTGGATGAGTCCCCACACGACAAACGTCCACGCCGCGCCGTGCCAGAGCCCGCCGAGAAACATCACGATGATGAGGTTCAGGGCCGCGCGCGCCGCGCCCACGCGGTTGCCGCCGAGCGGAATGTAGAGGAAGTCGCGCAGGAACGTGGACAGCGAGATGTGCCAGCGCCGCCAGAAATCCGAGAAGCCCACCGCGGCGAAGGGGAAGAGGAAATTATCCTTGAGATGAAAGCCGAGGCAGAGCGCCGCGCCGATCGCGCAGGTCGAGTAGCCGGAGAAGTCGAAAAAGATCTGCCCGGAAAACGCGACCACACCAGCCCACGCGTCGAGCTGGTAGACCGGGCTGGGGTGGCCGAAAACGTTGTCCGAGATCGGGGCGAGCAGCGTGTCGGCGAGCACGATTTTCTGAAACATGCCGAGCGTCATCAGGAACAGGCCCCAGGCAAACTGGTTGGTCACGAGCGTCCGCGCGCTCACGAGTTGCGGCAGGAAATCCGCCGCGCGCACAATCGGGCCGGCGACGAGCTGCGGAAAAAACGAGACCGCCAGCGCAAAGTCGCGCAGCGATTTCGTCGGCGCGCACACGCCGCGATAGACATCGAGCGTGTAGGACAGCGAGTGGAACGTGTAGAACGAGATCCCAATCGGCAAGAAGAGATCGAGGTGCGGCGGCTGGTAGGATACCCCCACGCGCGCGAGCAGCCACTGCGTGTTTTCGAGCAGGAAATTCCCGTATTTGAAAAACCCGAGCATGCTCAGGTTCGACGCCACACTCGCCCACATCCAGCGCTTGCGTGACGCGGGATCACCCGCGCCCGCGATGCGCGCGCCGAGCCAGAAGTCCAGCGCCGTGGTCGCGAACAGCAGCAGCGCGAACGGCGGGTTCCACGCGCCGTAGAAAACGTAGCTGGCGATCAGCAGCAGGTTCTTGCGCGCCTGCCACGACGTGAGCAGCCAATAGCCGCCAACGACGACAGCGAAGAAGACAACAAACGTGAGGGAGTTGAACAGCACGGCAGAGGGGATTTCCCCGACGGAGCGGAGTTGATGCGGAGGAGGCTGGACCGGCGGTGGAAGCCGCGCGGTTGGGCTTACGCTGGGGAAGGCGCAAGCAAACTGGACGAAGCGCTACCGAACCGGATCGTCGGCGAGCGGCAATCCAAATTTCGCACTAGGCCCGAAAAGGCGGGCGGCGCAGGGGTCATGTCCGGAAGTAGGGCGGGGCTGTGACCCGCGCTCGGTGCGAATACTCCACACACAAAAGGGCGGGTCAGAGACCCGCCCTACTTTCAAACGATGGCAGCCTCAGCTTTGAGCCATCGTTCTGGAGGCAGCGCACCCGCTCCCCTCACCACCCCGCGCCCTTCGTGAGCGTCTTCACGCGCACGAGGAAATAGTTCGCGGTGATGTAGAGCGTCGAGCCGTCGTCGCCCCAGCAGCAATTGCCGGTGGGCTCGCCCGTGTTGATGCGGCCGAGGAGTTTTCCTGCCGGTGAAATCACGAGCACGCCGCCGGGGCCGGTGGCCCAGACGTTGCCGGCGCGGTCCACCTTCAGGCCGTCGCACGAGCCCTTGAGGCCGGGGCCGCGGTGCGGCACGGCATCGAAGAACGTCCGCTCGCCCGCGAGCGTGCCGTCGGCCTTCACGTCGTAGGCCACGACGCGCGGCGCACGGCCGTCGCTCACGGCGACGTAGAGGACCTTCTCGTCGGGCGAGAACGCGATGCCGTTGGGAAACGAGAGCGTGGCCGAAAGGAGCGTGACCTTGCCGTCGGGCGCCACGCGATAGACGCCGTTGTGCGGCAGCTCCTTCAGCGGCGAGGCGTTGATCTTGTCGAGGCCGTAGGGCGGGTCGGTGAAGTAGATGTCGCCGCTCTTGCGCACCGCGAGGTCGTTGGGGCTGTTGAAGCGCTTGCCCTCAAAACGGTCGGCAATCGCGGTGAACGTTCCGTTCTCAAAACGCGCGATGCGCCGCTCGCCGTGCTGCGCGAGCAGCAACCGTCCCTGCGCGTCGCGCGAGAGGCCGTTGCTGCC
>JANOCA010000555.1:0-3724 GCA_031411915.1 Opitutaceae bacterium | reverse complement strand
GCAGAAGACCACCGGCTTGCCCTTTTTCCCGAGTTTCCGGAGGAAGGCCCGGAACGCCGGGTCCCACTCCTGCGTGCGGTAGCCCAGCCGCGTGAGGCCGCGCTGGGAGTTGGGCTGGTAGACATTCACGAGGTGAAAGTCAGCGAACTCCGCCGTGATCACCCGGCCCTCGTCATCGTGGCCCGGCAACCCGATGCCGCAGGTCACTTTTTTCGGCGCCACCCGGGTGAAGATCACCGTGCCCGAGTAGCCTTTCTTCACCGCGGAATACCAGTGCGGCGTGTAGCCGGCGGCCCACGCGACGTGCTGCACGTCGCCCGGATGCGCCTTCGTCTCCTGGAGGCAAATGACGTCCGCATCGACCTTGGCCATGTAATCGAGGAAGCCCTTTTTCAGCACGGCGCGCACGCCGTTGACGTTCCAGGAGACGAGTTTCATGCGCAGTGGTTCAACGCACGCGCCGCGCGCGCGGCGAGGGTTTTCTCAAATCGCGAGGCGTGGCGCCTCCCCCGCGGCCTACAGCCACGCGCCGAGAATCGCCCCCTGCACGGCGAAGAGCACCACCTCGTGGCCGACGACGATGGCCATCAGCTTCGCCGACTTCTGCTCCCAGATCGCCCCGTTGAGCATCCGCATGCCGACCAGCAGCAGGCCGACAAACACACCGATGAGCGCGCCCTTCACGTAGTTTGGGCCGCCGCGCGACGCGATCAGCAGGTAGAGGCCAAACGTGGACAGCAGCGTGCAGATGAAACCGCGGACGAAGAACCCGGCCATGCCTTTGCCGGCGCGCTCCTTGATCTTTTCCTCGGTGAGATTCATCTCCGCCATCCAAGGCTTCACGAACAGGAGCGGCGAATACCACAGCGAGCCGATCATGAAACCGGCCACCGCAGTCACGAACACCGCGAGATAATTGATATGCGAGAGGGCGTCATACATGATGAGCGATAGTTTGAGATTGGAGGAGAGATTCTGCGGCGACCTGGCCGACCGTAGCCAAACCCCACGCGAAACAAAGCCCGATGTTCGCCACTGGCCTGCATCACCGACCATCCGCGTGCGCGGCTCGGATGACACACGCTGTGCCCGCCCAGACACGCCCGGCCCTTGCTTCCCCGTCTTTCAGCTCTCAACTCCTTGGCACGCCATAGCTCCTTTGGAGCGACGGCGGCTCAGCCCTCAGCTTTTCCCGATGTCCTTCACCCACCTTCCTCTCGGACAACGCATCCCGCCCAGCCCCCACGCCGTCTCGTGCAGCCTGCCCACGATGCGCGATGTGCGGGGCTACGAGGAGAAGAACCCCGAGACGATGCGCGCCCTCACCTCGGGCTACCCGCGCTTCGTGGTGCATCCGTTCGCCCGGCAGCTCGTGACACGTTTCACGGCGACCGTGCCTGCGCTGGCAAATCGCACGCTCTGGCTGGCCTCGTCGCGCGGGATGGCCCAGATGCTCGCGACGCACTTGGGCGGCGCGGCGGCGGGAGCGGAGGTTTTTTCCCAAGCCGGACTGCACGGCGTCTCGCACCCCACGGCCACCGCCACCCACGCGCGCGCGAAAACCTTTCTCCAAAACCTCGGCGGCTTCCTCTCCTCGCGCGAGGCCGAGGATGCGCTCGTGCGCCTCGGCCTGGTCGCCGCGCCCTACGCCGAGACCGCGTTTGCCGGCGACGCGCCCGCCGAGATCCGTCGCGTCCTGCGCCGCGCTTTGCCCGCGTGCGCCGAGGCCGATCTCCTCCTCGCGCCCTCCGGCATGAACGCCATTTACGCCGCGTTCCGCGCCTCCGCCGAGCTGCAGGCCGCGCGCGGGCGCACCGTCTGGCTCCAGCTCGGCTGGCTCTACCTCGACACCATCGCGATCCTCAAAAAATTCACCGCCGCGCCCGCCGACTACGTCTACGTGCGCGACCCCCTCGACCACGACGGCCTCGCGCGCATCTTCGAAAAACACGGCGCGCGCATCGCCGGCGTCTTCACCGAGCTGCCGACAAATCCCCTCATCCAGACCCCCGACCTCGCCGCGCTCTCCGCTCTCTGTCGCCGCCACGGCGCGCACCTGCTCGTCGATCCCTCGGTCGTCTCCGTCTTCAACCTCGACGTCCTGCCGCACGCCGACGCCGTCGTCTCCAGCCTCACGAAATACACCGCGAGCGAAGGCGACCTCACCGCCGGCGTCGTCGCGATCAACCCCGCCGGCCCGGATGCCACCGAGCTGCGCCGCCGCACCGCCGCCGCGCTCGAGCCCGTCTACCCGCGCGACCTCGCCCGCCTCGCCGCGCAGATCGGCGAGACCGAGGCCGTGCTGAAAAAAATCCACGCCAACACCGCGCAAGTCGCCGCCTTTCTCGCCGCCCATCCGAAAGTGCGCGACGTCTTCTGGGCGCTGCATCCCGCGTCGCGCGAAAACTACCTCCGCCTCGCCCGCACGCCCGACGCCACGGGCGGCATGATCACGTTCACGCTGCGCGGCCCGATGGAGCACTTCCACGACCGCCTCCGCCTCCCCAAAGGCCCGAGCTTTGGCATGAAGACCACGCTGATCTGCCCGTTCATGTATCTCGCGCACTACGATCTCGTGACGACCCCCGCCGGCCTCGCCGAACTCGCCGCGAGCAACCTCGACCCCGATCTCCTCCGGCTCTGCGTCGGCACCGAGCCGGTGGAGGAAATCATCGCGGCGATCGCGGAGGCGCTGACCTGAAAATTTTGCCCGCGAATGGCGCAAATGAACGTGAATGTTCAAAGCTTCTGCCTTCTTTCGCGTGCATTCGCATGATTCGCGGGGCGCCTCTTGGTCGTGGATAATTTCTGCACCCTCCCCATCAAAGCCATCCCCAACGCCCCCCGCAGCGCGGTCGTCGGCTGGCTCGGCGACGCGCTGAAGGTCAAGGTCCACGCCCCGCCCGTCGAGGGCCGCGCCAACGACGCCCTCTGCGCTTTTCTCGCCGACACCCTCGGCCTCCCGCGCCGGGCCGTGACCGTCGTCCGCGGCGACACCTCGCGCCAGAAACTCGTGCGCATCGACGGCCTCACGATTGCCGAGGTGAAAGCGAAACTCGGCACGTAGGCGAGCCAGCGTCGGGAAGTAGGGCGGGTCTGTGACCCGCCCTCGAACGCTTGGGGCGCGCGAACGGGCGGGTCACAGACCCGCCCTACCCCAATCCTCGTCCTTCCCAACGGGTTTCTGGAAACACCCCGCCGCACTTCCTCGCATCCTCCGACACCTTCCGTCCGTATTATCCAACCATGATTTCCGTCCTCCGCCTTCCTGCCCTGCTCCTTCTGTCCACGCTCGCGGCCGGCGTCACCACCGCGCTCGCCCAGCCCGCACCCGGCCGGCCCGCAGCCTCGGCCATCAAGCTCACGGTCGACGGCGCGTTCACCGGCCGCACGGATTTCGAGGCGCGCGGTGCGCCCGCGGGCGATGTCGCGGTCGCGCAAGCCGGCTTCGCCCTCAGCGTGCCGCTCCGGCCGATCGACGGGAAGTGGTTTCCCGCCCTCGGCCTCGGCTACAAGCTCTACGATCTCGATCGTGCGCCCGGCACGCCGCTGCCCGGGCGCCTGCACAGCCTCGGCGCCTCGCTCTCCGTGTTTGGGCAGCTCGATCCGGATTGGAGGCTGATCGGCAGCGTGTCGCCGCGCGTCGCCAACGCCGGCGGCGGCTTCACCTCGCGCGGGTTCGGCGTCGGCGTGCTCGCGCTCGCGACGCGGAAATTCAGCCCGG
>JANOCA010000554.1:0-10823 GCA_031411915.1 Opitutaceae bacterium | reverse complement strand
GCCATCGTGGTGCCCGGCATCGCGGCCGACGGCACGCGCCAGATGTTTGTGATCGAGCTGCCGCACGCGGGGTGAACGCGGGGCTTTGACTCGGGCCGGCGGGCACTCCACGGTCGGCCCACCATGAAGTTCCCCCGCGCCTTCGCCGCGTTTTGTGTCGCGTGTTCGTTTGCCTTCGCCGCCGAGAAGCGGCCCATCACGCCGCAGGATCTCTGGGCCATCAAGCGCGTCGGCAGCCCGGCGCTTTCGCCCGACGCAAAGGAGGTCGTCTTCACCGTGCAGGAGTGGTCGGTCGATAAAAACAAAAGCACGACCAATCTCTGGCTCGTCGCGGTCGCGGGCGGCGAACCGCGGCGACTCACGACCTCGGCCACGTCGGACTCGGCCCCGACGTGGAGCCTCGACGGCACGCGGATCGCGTTTCTCTCCAAGCGCGGCGAAGACGAGAACAACGCCCTCTACGTCCTGCGGCGCGACGGCGGCGAAGCGGAGAAAATCCTCGAGCTGCCCTACGCGATCGCGACGCCTAAGTGGATGCCCGATGGCAAATCGATCGTCATCCAGACGAAGGTCATCCCCGAACTCGTCGGCAAGTGGGACAAGGCTGACGTCGCCGCGATGAAGAAGGAGATCAAGCGCCGCAAGGATTCGAAGATGACGGCCAAGGTCACCGAGAACCGGCAGTATCGCTTCTTCGACGCGTGGCTCACCGACAACCTCACGAGCCGCCTGCTGGTCGTCGATGTCGCCGCGAAGACCTTCCGCGATCTCACGCCGCAGCGCACCTATCTCTTCTCCAACGGCGGTGACGCCGCCTTCGACCTCGCGCCCGACGGCAAGGCGATCGCGCTGACGATGAACTCCACGCCGCCGCCATTTCGCGACGACAACAACGCGGACATCTACCTGGTCGCGACCGATGGCATGGCCGCGCCGCGCAACCTCACCGCGGAGAACAAAGGCACGGACAGCTCGCCGACCTTTTCGCCCGACGGTAAATTTCTCGTTTTCGCCCGCACGGCCACCGCCTCGCACAACGGTGAGAGCCGCCGCCTCTGGCGCCATGACTTGGCGAGCGGGAAAAGCATGCCCCTCACCGCACAGCACGACTGGTCGTTTGATGAGATCAAGTTCTCGGCCGACGGCGCGCACCTCTGGCTGACGGCCGAGGAAAAGGGCCTGCTCCCGATCTTCCGCCTCGCGCTCGACGGATCAGGTCCGCCGATTCCGATGTTCAAGGAGGGCACCGCGACCTCGATCGATGTCGTGGGTCGCACGGTTGTTTTCCTGAAGGATTCGACCAATCGCCCGGCCGAACTCTTCACGCTCAATGGCGACAGCTCGGCCAAGGCGCTCACGCGGTTCAACGACGCTTTCATGACCCAGCTCGATCTCGGCAAGCAGGAGAGCTACTGGTTCAAGGGCGCCAACGACGCCGAGGTTCGCGGCTGGCTCGTCTATCCGCCGGGCTACGATGCGGACAAAAAATATCCGTTCGTCCAGCTCATGCACGGCGGCCCGCACACGATGAACCGCGACTCGTTCAGCTTCCGCTGGAACACGCAGGTCTTCGCCGCCACCGGCGCGGTCGTCACCTGGGTCGATCGCCACGGCTCGACGGGCTACGGCGAGAAATTCGCGATGAGCATCGTCAACGAGTGGGGCGACAAACCCTTCGAGGACATCATGCGCTCGACGGATTTTCTCCTGAAGAAAATTCCGAATCTCGATCCCGATCGCATGGCCGCGGCCGGCGCGAGCTATGGCGGCTACATGGCCGCGTGGGTGCTCGGCCACACCGATCGCTTCAAGTGCATCATCGATCACGCGGGCGTGAATAGCTCCTACGCGCAATACGCGAGCGACGTCCCGCACGGTTTCCCCAAGGTGATGGGGGGCAAGCCATGGGAAAACCTCGAGGGCATGCAGCGGCAGAACCCGATGTTCTACGCGAAGAATTTCAAGACCCCCACGCTGGTCCTCCACGGCGAACTCGACTACCGCGTGCCCTACGGCAACGGACTCGAACTCTACGGCGTGCTCCAGTCGATGGGCGTGTCCTCACGCCTCGTCGTCTATCCCAACGAGAACCACTGGATCCTCACGCCGCAGAACGCGATCCACTGGCACTGGGAAATGCAGGACTGGCTCGCCCGTCACATCGGCGTGAAGCCCTCGCTGGCGAAGCCGAGCTTCGACAGCGGGGAAGGGAAGTAGGTCGCCCGCCCCCCTGAACCGTCGCGCTACACTACGGCAGCAAACTCAGCAGATCGTCCGGATGGGTTTTCTCGCGCTCGGTCGCGAGGTATTTTTGCCCACCGTGGTTCAGCACGATCAGCTTCACGGGCTGGCCGTCGGCGTGGACGAAGAACTCATCCGTGCCCGCCTCGATGGCCGCGGTGGCGGCGGCCTGCGTGAGGCGCCAGCGCGTGCGGTCGGAGTTCACGCCGCCGATCGCCTCGATGCGCTCGAGGGGATCGTGGCTGTAGGCGCGGTTGACGGTAGAGACTGCGCGGCGGCGGTAAGGTCGGGCCATGGTGGAAAGTTGGTGCGTGTAAACGCCGAGTGTAGCGTGGACGCGGAGGCAAACGCGACTGCCATTCCATGTTTCCCGTCGCGGTGCCGCAAATGGATGCCGGGCCGCGGCCTTGGGGCGAAACGAGGGCGCGGTGCAGCGGAGGGTGTTTGGAAATACTCCTTGCGTATCGTGAAAGTTCAGCGACCTTAGCGGCTCGTTAATAGCGTTAGATGACAGTAGCTGGTGAGTCTTCAGGTGAGCTTTTGGTTCAGATGATGATTCGAAACCCGATGTTCGGGAACACGCTGACAGCAGACGTAGCAGACGAAACATCACCATGAACTCCAAACTCTATGTCGGGAATATGTCCTTCAAGACCTCCGAAGCCGATCTCCGCGACGCTTTCGGCAAATTCGGCGCCGTCACCGACGTCTACATCGCCACGGATCGCGAGACGGGCCGCCCGCGCGGTTTCGCCTTCGTGACCATGGGCACCGCCGACGAGGCCAAGGCCGCCATCGACAAGATGAACGGCGCTGATCTCGACGGTCGCCAGCTCACGGTCAACGAAGCCAAGCCGAAGGAAGAAATGGGCCGCTCCGGTGGCGCCGGTGGCCGCAATTTCAGCAGCCCGGATCGCCGGGCCGGCGCGTTCAACTCGCGCTACTAATCGCAACCGCGACGCACGGCGTCGCGTGTGAACTTCAGGCGGGGTGCTTCGGCGCCCCGCCTTTTTTGCGCCCGGAGGAGGGGCCCGCCGGTAACCTATCAGGTGGGTTACACCCCATTCTAGGAGCACGATTTGTCGGCCATGCTCCGGCCTTGGAAAGCAACGGACCACATCCTGATCCATTCGATCGCGGCAAGCTTCGCGCTCGAATTGTCGTGCCATGATCGCAGCGGGGGACGCCGAGGGTGTCGGCTCGGATGAACACCTCGCTGGGCTTGTCGCCAGGATTTCATGGGCGAATTCAGCGGCGTTCGGTGACTTTTATGACCGGACGGCGACGTTGGCCTTTTCGGTTGCGTTCAGAATCCTCAGCAACGCCAGCGATGCCGCCGACGTGGTGCAGGAGACCTTCATCGCGGTGTGGACAAAATCCGCGACCTTCGACGCGGCGCGCGGAAGTCCTGTCGCGTGGCTGATCTCGATTTGCCGGCACAAGGCCATCAACCGCTGGCGGCAGCGATGCCGGCAGGAGCGGCTGTTGGGCGCGCATGGGAGGCAGGAGGAAACCGAGAGTGACGGCTTCACGGTGCCCGACTGTTCCGCCGGCATCGAAGCCCGGCATATCCGGGCCGCGGTGGCGGCGCTCGCGCCGCGTGACCGCGCGGTGCTGGAGCTGGCGTATTTCGGCGGATACACCCACCTGGAGATCGCCGGGCGGCTGCAGGAGCCCGCCGGCACGGTCAAGGCGCGGATTCGCCGCGCCCTGTTCAAGCTCAGGCGCGAATTGGCGGAGTTTCATTCCGAGGTCCGCTGAGAAAGCTCGGCGCTGCCGCTTCCAAAGGCGGCCGGTGTGTCGAGCGTGAACTTTGAGGGGGACGGCTTCCGGCCCACGCCATTTGTGCGCACTGCGGGCAGGGCTTGCTGGGAAAAAAGGTGATTGCAGACGGGCGGGCGCCCAGCGGGCCGCGGCCCGAGGCAGCAAACAAAACCCACGCCGCCGCGCGGACTCGCAGTTTACCCAGCGAGGGATGATCCCGGACTGCAAAATGCCGTGTGGGACGACATGAGGAGTTTCGCCCGTCGATCATGCAATGTATCATAGACCAGCGGCTTAGCTCTGATCCGGCCCGGTTGGCACGAAGCGAGCGTAAGCAAGATTACCCATGCATTCTGACGACCTCAGTCGATGCCTGGAAAATCTCCTTAACACGCGCTCCAGAGTTCCCCTCCACCCACCACCACATGATCCTAAAAGAAGTTCAGCACTCCTCTTCCTGTGGCTTCGGAATCGATTTTCCCGAAGCCGATGAGGGCTCCGCGGGTGCAGCGGGTGCGCCCAACCTCTCCATGGATCGTATCCGGAACGCCAGCCGCTTGGCCGGCGAACCGGTGACGGTCCTTCTCGCCGATGATCGTTCGAATCTCCGGCAGGCGTTTGGCACCTACTTCCGCCCGGATGATGGCATCGCGGTGATAGGCGATGCCGCTGACGACGGCGATGTGCTGGGCAAGGCTGAGAAACTCCGCCCCCACGTCGTGGTGATTGCGATGCGCATGGCCCTGCGCATCGGGTTGGAAACCCTCGGCCGCATGCTGAAGACCCGCTGCGGCTCCGAATTGATAGTCCTGTTGCCGCATCGCGAGTGTCCGTTTGTGAACCATGTCACCGTGGCGGGGGCCGCCGGATATCTCACGGAGCAGGATACATCCGAGCTGATGGCCGCGGTCATCCGCAAGGTGCGCGGCAAATCCAAAGCCAACCCCCGTGGGTTCAGCCGGCACGCTGGCACCGTGCCGACGAAGGACGCCACCAGTCTCACCACGCGAGAGCAGGAGGTCCTGAAAATGATCGCCGAGGGCCGCACCAACAAGGCCATCGCCGCCGACATCTGCATCAGCATCAAGACCGTCGAGAAGCACCGTCAGCACGTGATGGACAAACTCGGCATCCACGAAACGGCTACGCTCACGCGGTATGCCCTCTACGCCGGTTACCTCTACTGATCGTCCGAAGACATAATCGGGGGGGGGCACGCATGCCCGGTCAAACGCCGGCACCGAATTAAAATCTATTTTAAGTAGGGTTAAGCCCCATGGGCCGGCACCCCTTTCATCTTCATCATCTCCCTTCCGCCACGCGCATCACCGAACAACGCCAAATACAACCAATCCCTCCGTCATGGCCTCCTCCATTCCCACGCTGCACGCCCTCCTCATCGACGAGCTCAAGGATCTCTTTCACGCCGAGAATCAGCTGCTCAAGGCGCTCCCCAAGATGGCCAAGGCCGCCGGCAGCACCGAGCTCAAGGCGGGCTTCACCGGGCATCTCGCCCAAACGCGAGTCCACGTCGCGCGGCTCGCCCGGGCACTGAAGATTCTCGGTCTGCCCGCGAAGGGCAAAACCTGCCACGCGATGCTCGGCCTGATCGAGGAAGGGGCCGAGGCCATCTCCGCCAAGGCACCCGCCGCGGTTCGCGATGCGGCCCTGATTGGGGCGGCGCAACGCGTGGAGCACTACGAGATGGCGGGCTACGGCACGGCTCGCGCCTTCGCGCAGGCCCTTGGCGAATTCCAAATCGCCGATTTGCTGCAGGCGACGCTGGATGAGGAGGGAGCGACCAACCGCAAGCTCACAGACATCTCGGAGACCGTGAACGCCGCGGCCTTGGCAGTCGGGGGGCAGATTGCCGCCGCAAAATCACCACGGAAGTAAGTCGTCCGCCTTTCCTCGATTTACCCTTTCCCCACCTCACGTCCATGAATGCACCAGCGGCTCTTCTCGCGGCCGAATCGCGGCTCCCCACAGAACTTTGGCCCTCTCGCGGCCAGGTTCCCGTGAAGGTCCGGCCAGCACCTCGTTTTAGCCGGTCGCCGACCAATCTCTATGAACTCTTCGTGCGTGAACTCTCGCTGCTGGCGAGCGGCGCGTCCCACGCGGATCGGGTCGCGAAGAGTTTTTTTTACGCCATCCCTGCCGAGCGGATCCGCCTGAGGTCCATCGCACTTGGTTTGGCGCAATCCGCCCGGGCGTCTCAGCCGCTTCTGCCCGCCGCCCTGTCCGACCAAGGCGTGGTGTTGCCCCCGGTGCGCGCAGTGGTGATCGAGTCGCTGCTGCGACCGCTTGCTCCTGATCGGCGCGGTCGTGTCGAGCTCGAGCCGTGCAACATGATGGGCGCCTGCGCGGTGGGCGCGCTCACGCATGTCGCCCTGCATTTTTCGGCCGCGCTGGGCGAGGCTGCGGAAAATGCGCGGCTGCTCGGCTCAGAGCGCTTGGTGCACGCGTTGAGCGCATGGGCCGCGGCATGGGAAGTCTATCTCCACGATCTGAGACTCCAAGCGAGGCGCTACCGCGCGCAGGCCTATGCCGCAGATTTCGAAACCTCTCCGCTTTGGCAGACGGCGTGACTGCTCCCACCCGGAGTCTTTGGGCCTTCGCCTCGGCTGCACCACAAAAAATCAGAAAGCAAAATACTCAGCCTCCACCACCATGAACGATCTCACGCTCCTCCTGCCGATCGCGGCTGCCGGCTATTCGCTGCTCTATCTCATTTTCGGCGGCGGCCTGATCGGCGCCGTCGTGATCTTCATCATCGCGAAAGTGCTCGGTAGGTAAAAGCGCCTCGAGCCACCCATCCAAAAAATTCCATCGTGAACACCAATCTCTCTTCGCCTGCTTCGATAATTTCCGCCTCGGGCGATGAGTCCTCATTGTCCGGCCGGAGCTCCGGTTCCGGCGATCGCCGCAAATCAGTTTCGTGGGGGGCGATTTTCGCGGGCCTGTGCGCCGCCATGGCGTTGCAGGTTTTGTTCATGCTGCTGGGGGCTGGGCTCGGATTTGCCATCTACAGCCCGATAACGGATGAGAATCCCATCCTCGAACTTGGCGCGGGTGCTGTAATCATACAGGGAGTCAGTGCGGTGCTGGCGCTCTGGCTGGGGGGCTGGGTCGCGGGCCGCTTTACGCCGGCCTATGCGCGCGCCACGGGGTGGTTGCATGGGTTTGCAGTCTGGTGCGCCGCGACGGTGGCGGGCGTCGTGTTTGTCGCCGTCGGGGCGGGCTGGATGTTGGGCGGATTGTCGGACATAGTAGGCGGCGGACTGTCGATGGCGGGGAAGCCCGCTGCCGCACTCGCCGGCGGCGCCACGGATCTGGCCAAAGATGCGGCCAAGCAGACGAGCGACATGTTGGGCAGTTTTGCGGACGAAGCGGCGGGCAACCGCGGGAGCAGCGCGGCGCCGGGGTCCGCAATCCGCGCGAAACGGGAAGTTGGGTTGGCCATCGCGCGCCTCTTCAATCCTCTGCAGCAGCCCAATACTCGCGATAACCGCGCCGCCGCGGTGAAGGCACTCGTAGATCACGCGGGCATGGATCAAGCGGCGGCGGACCGTGCGGTCACGGAGTGGACCGCCACCTATGAACGCCTGAAGGCCGACCTGGCCGCCGCCAAGGACGCCGCCGCGGCGAAGGCGCGGGAAGCTGCTGACAAAGCGGCTGGTGCCCTGGCCATCTTTTCGCTGTGCGCCTTTGTCGGATTCGCGCTCGGGGCCGTAGCCGCGAGCTACGGCGGTCAGCACGGCGCGAAGTGCGCAATTAAGTGCGAAGGCCGGACAATTGCGACCGTGGCCTGATGTTCCTCGCATGGATTCCATGAGTTTTTTCCTGCCAACAATTCGGCGCGCGAGCGCGCTCGCACTGGCCGTCGCCGGTCTTTACGCGCAGACGCCTGACGCGCCCATGTCGGTGGAGCGGGCGCGCTCGGCTCCCGTGCTCACCGCTTATTTCGAGAACGACACCTTCACCGGCACGGACCAGCACTACACCAACGGGCTGAAGATTTCCTGGCTCTCCGCCGACCTCGTCGATTGGGGCCAGACCGGCTGGCGGAGAACGTTGATTGAGTTTCTTCCGTTCGTGAACCGGACGGCGGGGCAAAAGAACCTCGGCCTCGCGTTCGGCCAAAACATCTACACGCCGCGTGACATCCGGAGGATCAACCCCGATCCGATCGATCGGCCCTACGCGGGCTGGAGTTATCTGGAGCTTGCCTTCGTGAGCAAGACCCCGGCGATCTCCGATACAGTCGCGATTCAGGCAGGACTCATCGGACCGCACAGCCTTGCTGAAGATACCCAGCGCATCGTGCACCAATGGAGCGGGAGCGTCCGGCCGCGTGGCTGGGACTATCAGCTTCGCGACGAAGTGGGCGTGAACCTCGTCTTCGAGCGCCGGTGGCGGCTCTATGGCCGCGCGCTCGGCGAGACGCTCGGTGCCGACCTTGTGCCGCACGCGGGCGTGAGTCTTGGCAACGTGCTGGCCTACGCCAACGCCGGCGGCACACTTCGGCTCGGGTTCAATTTGCCCAGTGATTTCGGCGTGCAGCTCGCGCGCCCCGGCAGCGTGGGCGGATCGCCGACCGATGATCTCGATCCGCGCGTCGCGTTCGATCGCAACGTCAGCTTTTTTGTCTTTGGCGCGGCCGATGGCCGAGCGGTAGCGCGGGACATTTTCCTCGATGGAAACACGTTTCGCGCCAGCCGCTCGGTGGACAAGGAGCCCTTCGTCGCCGACCTCAGCGCAGGTGTCGGGCTCATCGCCGGCCGTTGGCAGCTCACCTACACGCAGGTGTGGCGCACGCAGGAATTCAAGGCCCAGCGTGGGTTCTACACCAACTTCGGCTCCGTCTCGCTCTCACGCGCCTACTGAGAGTCACGTTTTCTCAGCCTTCTTCTTTCCATCGACAGCTCGATTCCACCACCCACCCACCACCCATCGCCATGAAATCAAAAATCAAATTCCCCGCGCGGCCCTTGCTCGCGCCGCTCCTCGCCTTCGCCGCCATCGGCCTGCAGATGCCCTCGTGCGTGGCCGCCGCCGCCGCCGATAACCACGACAGCCGGTCTCGCGCCGATCGCGACCGCATGGGCGCGCCGCTCAAGGCCAGCGAACTCATCGGGCAGAAGATCGAGAATAACGAAGGTCAGAAAGTCGGGAGCGTCGAGGACCTCGCGATCGACTTGCAGGCCGGACGCGTCGTGCAGCTCATCGTGTCCACCGGCGGGTTTCTCTCCATGGGCGAGCGCCACAGCGCCGTGCCGCCCGGGAGCGTGCATTTCCGCGCGAAGGGCAAGCCGCTGCACTTCGACATCACGCGCGAGAAGCTGAAGGCTGCGCCAGCCTTCGAGATGTCGGCGTGGAAGGACTACTACCAGTCCGACCGCGTGCAGGAGGCCTACCGCTACTACGGCGAGGAGCCGGCCTTCGAAGCCCGCACCACACGGGGCAACGGGCCTGAGAACGTAACCAGCGCCACCCGCGCCACCGGCCTCGGCCATGTGCAACGGGCCACCAAGCTCATGGGCCTGAAGGTGCAAAACCTGCAGGAGGAAAAAATCGGCGATGTGGACAACCTCATCATCGATCTTCCGGCCGGCCGCGTCGTGGCGGTGATTGTCTCGTCGGGCGGATTCCTCGGGATGGGCGACACGCTTAGCGTGGTTCCGCCGACCGCGCTCCGCTTCAACGCCGATCATGATGGCCTCCGTCTCGACACGACCAAGGAGGCCCTCCGCGATGCGCCCCGCTTCAAGGCCGGCGAGTGGCCGGACTTCAGCCAACGCGACTACACCGCTGGCGTCTATCGTGCCTACAAGCAGGAACCCTACATGGGCCGCGACGCCGGAAACGCCGCGCGCAGCTCGCGCGACACCGACAATGCCGCGCGCAACACGCGCGACACCGACTACGCCACGCGCGCCCGTGACGTCGACAACACCCGCGCCCGTGACACCGACAATAACACTACCCGCGGCCGCGACGCCGACAACGCGGCGCGCAATACCCGCGATCGCGACGGCCGCACGCTCACGCCTGCCGATCAGGGCGGCAATGTGAGCGACGTCACCCTCACGCAGCAAATCCGCAAGGCCGTGACCGATACCGAGGGACTCTCCGTCAACGCGCGAAACGTGAAGATCATCACGGTCAACGGCCGCGTCACGCTCCGCGGCCCCGTCCGCAATGCCGACGAAAAGGCCAAGATTGCGGCCATCGCCGCGCGCTTCGCCCAGGCGGGCAACGTGGACGATCAGCTCGAGGTCGCCGCGCGCTAGCCGGTCCTCTTCAGAACCACCTAACGTCAGCCAAAAATAAAACGAAAGCCACCATGTCCAAGAAATCAGTATTCTGCATCGCCAGCACGCGTGCGCAGGCCGAGCACATCGTCGACCAGCTCAAGGCTGCCAACTTCTCCTACAACGACATCTCGGTCCTCTTCCCCGACAAGGAGACGAGCCGTGATTTCGCCCACGAGAAAAGCACGAAGGCCCCTGAGGGCGCGGTTACGGGCGCCGGCACGGGCGGCGTCCTCGGCGGCGCGCTCGGCTGGATCGTCGGCATCGGCGCGCTCGCTATTCCCGGCGTCGGCCCGTTCATCGCGGCCGGCCCGATCATCGCGGCGCTCAGCGGCGCGGCGGTGGGCGCCGCGGTCGGCGGCATTGCCGGCGGCCTGATCGGCCTCGGCATCCCGGAAATCGAGGCCAAGCGCTACGAGGGGAAAATTCAGAAGGGCAATCTTCTGATCTCCGTGCACACCGAGAACTCGGATGAAATCGACCGGGCCAAGAAGATCTTCGAGC
>JANOCA010000553.1:0-4832 GCA_031411915.1 Opitutaceae bacterium | reverse complement strand
CCACTACACGGTCGAGGCGGAGAAACCCCGCAACCGTTACTACATCAACTCCAATCACAGTTTCACCAGCGCCACCGGCACCAAGAGCATCCTCGAGGCCACCTACAACACCGGCCGCAGCCTCGCCACCACGCTCACCGAGCTCCGCTACCAAAACGATCTCAGCATCTCCGACAACGACGTCTACGGCGCCTCATTCGGCGGCCGCCACGAGGTCGACCGCACCACGATCTCCTTCGATCTCTTCCGCTCCAACAACGACTCCAACCGCGACAAGTCCCTCGCCTACGTGATTCGCAATCAGGGCTACCAGTTCGGCTACGACCAGACCGTCCGCTGGAATCCCGTCTACACCATCCTCAACGGCAAGGACCCCTACGACGTCACCTCGATCAACCGCGGTGATCTCACTTACTCGCCGCGCGACGCCGCCGAGAAGGCCTCCAGCGCCCGGCTCGACGTCGAGCGCAAGTTCGTCGGCGACCGCCTCGCCGGCTCGCTCAAGGCCGGCGCCAAATTCCGCTCCACCGTCAAGGAGCAGGACCAAGCCTCCATCGTTTACCAGACGGGCTCCAACGCCGCCGGCTTCCCCTACGCGGGCATCCTCACGCGCACCGACGACAAGGCCTTCGGCACATTGCCGATCTACATGTATCCCGACCTCGACAAGCTCGATGCGCTTCGTCGCTCCAGCCCGAACCTCTTCGCCCTCCAGACCAACACCGCGCTGCTCAACGATGTGATCAACGACTACCGCGCCCAGGAGGACACCTCCGCCGCCTACGTCATGGGCACCGTCCGCGCCGGCCGCACCACGATGATCACCGGACTGCGCATGGAGAAAAACACCTTCGAGTCCCTTACCTACCGCTACAACAGCAACGCCCCCGCCACGCCCACGGCCGTCAACGCCAAGCGCGACTACACGCTGTGGCTCCCCGGCCTCCACTTCCGCCACGAGCTAAGCCGCAACCTCATCCTCCGCGAGAGCTACAACCGCAGCTACAGCCGCCCCGACGTCAACGCCCTCGTCGCCGGCCTCAACCTCGACACCACCACCGGCAACATCTCCGGCGGCAATCCCAACCTCGAGCCCTCCACCTCGCACAACTTCGACGTCCAGCTCGAATACTACACGCCCAAGGGCGGCCTCTACTCCGCCGGCGTGTTCTACAAGAAGCTGAAGGGTTTTTATTACTCGAGCACCCTCCGGTTCACCGACACCGACGCCAGCGGTTACCCGATCCCCGACGCCAACGGCACGCGCCTCTACTCCTCGACCGACAACGCCCTCGGCGCCACCAACCTCGGCCTCGAGCTCATCGCGCGGCAGAAACTTCTCTTTCTCCCCAAGCCCTTCAACGGCCTCGGCGTGTCGCTCTCCGCGACACTCACCAAAAGCGACGGCAAATATCCGGGCCGCCTCAGCGAAGACCTGCCGACCTACGGCTTCAGCGACAAAATCTACAACGCCGCACTCGAATACGCCGGCGCCGGCCTCCGCGCGCGCCTCAGCTACACCTACCGCTCCGATTTCCTCGAGGGCCTTGATGGCAACGAATTCTTCGACGACTACTTCGGCGCCTACGAGTCGCTCAACTGGGAGTCGAGTTACCAGCTCGACCGCCGCACGCGGCTCTTCCTCAACGTGAACAATATCACCGACGAGCCGCAGATTTCCTACCAAGGCCGCGGCCGCCCGGATAATCCCGAGGACTACACCACCTATTCGTGGCGCGCCACGGTCGGCGTGGCCTTCCGGTTTTGATCTTCGCACGCGTTCCAGGGCCGGTCGTCGCCGACCGGCTCCCTGGTTGTCTCCTTGATTTCACCCGGCCGACACCGGTTCGTCACCGCCGGCCGCGATACTTCACGTTCCCTCCTCCCCCATGAATCCTCGCCGCGACCTGTCGGTTCGCCTCGTCCGCCTCGCCGGCATGTTCGGCCTGTTCGTTTCGCTTTACGCCCAGACCGCGCCCACCGGCGGCATTCGCGGTGTCGCGGTCAACGATGCCACCGGCAATTTCCTCCAGGGCGCCCAGCTCTCCGTCGTCGGCACGACCCGCATCGTCGTCACCGACAGCCAGGGCGGCTTCCTCTTCGGCGCGCTGCCCCCCGGCGACTACCGGCTGCGCGTTGAATCCGCCGGATCGGACACGAGGGAGTTTCCCGTCACCGTGCGCGCCGGGGTAACGACACCGCTGACGCTCCGGCTCGGCTCCGAGATTGTCGCCATGGAGAAACTCATGGTCACGGCCCAGGCCGAGGGTCAGTCGCAGGCGCTCAATTTCCAGAGGAACTCCGAGAACATCCGCAAAGTCGCTTCGCTCGACGCGCTCGCCAATTCCCGCCTCGGCGAAGTCGGCGAAGTGCTCCAGTCGCTCCCCGGACTCTACCTCGAAATCAGCACGCACCAGCCCGTGCGGCCCAACATCCGCGGCCTCTCCTCCGAGTTCAACTCCATCACTTTCGACGGGGTCCGCATCGGCAACACCAACAACGACCGCTCCGACGGCGTGAGCGGTTACCCGGCGGAGAGCCTCTCTCGCGTCGAGCTCATGAAATCCGTCACGCCCGACATGGAGGGCGACGCGATCGGCGGCAGCATCAACCTCGTTTCCAAACGCGCCTTCGACCTTCCGGAGCGCGTCTTCAAGGTCAACCTCGGCGGCGCCTTCAACAACCAGCAGCGCAACTGGGACAAGCAGGTGAACTTCGAATACGCCGACCGCTACGGCAAAGAGGGCCGGCTCGGCGTCTATTCCTCGATCAACCACTACCGCTCCGACCGCGGCTACCACACGTCGACCATCAGCTACCAGGTGGACGCCGCGGATAATTACAACATCGCCACCTACACCCTGCAGGATCGCATCGAGGACGACTCGTGGAAGCTGAAATACACCGGCAGCGTGGACTACAAGCTGAGCGAAGCGTCCGTCCTCTGGGTCCGCGGCATCTACAGCAACGACACCCGCTCGCTCGAGGACTACCTCGCCGTCTATCGCCCCGGCGCGCGCACCGCCATCACGCCCAACTCCGCGAGCTCGCGCAACGGCCGCGTCGACACGAGCCGTTCCTACCGCGAGCCCATCAGCAAGGCCGCCCAGATCGCCAGCGGCCTCGAAAGCAAGTTTGACGGCTGGTCCATCGACGCGAAGGCCAGCTACAACCGCGCGACCAACCAATACACGCAGACCTTCACGCCGGTCTTCTCCGCCAACGCCGTCGATCTCTCCTACGACCGCACCGTGCGCGAGTTTCCGCTCTTCCGCGTGGACAACGGCGTCAACCTCAACGACCCCGCCCGCTACGTGCATCTCAGCGTCACGCGCAACCAGCACCCGTCGCGCGACCAAGAGTTCACCTTCGATTTCAACGCCCGCCGCGAGCTCGATCAGCTGCCCTTCAAGGCCAGCTTCAAGACCGGCGCGCGCGCCAAGCTCCGCAGCTGGGTCTTCGGCGGCGATCCCGCCCTCGGCAACTGGACCTACACCGGCCCGCAGAGCGCCGCCGCGATGTCGGAAATCTACGTCAACGACCGGTTCTTCCATCAGGGCGGCGACCGCGTCGTGTTTCCCTCCGTGCAGCCCAACATCGCGAAATTCCTCGAGGCGTTCTACGCCCGGAATTCCGAATACACGCGCGGCGACAACGCCTCGAACATCCTCATCGAGGCGAACCGCCGGAGCACGACCGAGAGCATCTACGCGCCGTATCTGATGGGCAGCGCGACGTTCGGCCGGCTCAACGTCGTGAGCGGTGCTCGCTTCGAGCGGACCGAGTTCGAGGGCAAGGCCCGCCAGCTCAGCACGCCCCGCGGCATCCTCACGCAGTCGGTCATCGTGAAGAATTCCTCCAGCTACAACAACGTGCTCCCCGGCCTCCACCTGAACTACGGCCTCGCGCAGGACACCGTCGTGCGCCTCTCGCTCAACCGCACCGTCGCCCGGCCCAGCCCCGCCGCGATGCTCCCCGCCCGCCGCGTCGATGACGACGCCCGCACCCTCACCGACGGCAATCCCGACCTGCGCGTCACCACGGCCGACAATTTCGACGTGAGCCTTGAGTATTATCTGAAGCCGCTCGGCGTGCTCTCACTCGGCGCGTTCCGGAAATCGATCGACGGGTTTTATTTCAGCACGGCCTCGACGGTGGTCGGCGGCGAGTTCGACGGCTACCGACTCACGCGTCAGGAAATGGGCAAAGGCGGGAAAGTCCGCGGCCTCGAGGCGGAGTGGCAGCAGCGCCTCTCGTTTCTGCCGGGGGTGTTGAGCAGCCTCACACTGGGCGCGAACTACACGTGGCTCGACTCCGAGGGAAAATATCCGACGCGCCCGGCGGACCAGCTCACCTTTATCGGCACCGCGAAGGGCACCGGAAATTTCAACCTCTCCTACGTGCGCCGCGGCCTCGACTTGCGCCTCTTCTACAACACGCGCGGCGACTACCTGAGCTCCGTGGGCGCCCGCCGTGCGCTCGACATCTTCGAGAAGGAGCGCGCGACCCTCGACCTCTCGGCGAAATATCGCTGGAGCAAACGCATGACCACCTACCTGAGCGCCAAGAATATCACCGACGAGCCGAAGATTTCCTACCAGGGCAACCCGTCGAATCCGAACGCCGTGCGCTACTTCGACTGGTCGCTCAACTTCGGCGTCACGCTCGACCTGTGAATCGCCACGCCTAGTTGAGATGCGTTTTCGTTGGCAGTCCCGCCTTCAGGCGGAATCCGAGCGCCGCAAACTTTCCGCCTGAAGGCGGGACTACGAGCCCATCCCCATGACTCTCCGCGCCCTCGCGCCGCTGCTCTTCGCCCTCAGCTTCGCCTT
>JANOCA010000552.1:0-5014 GCA_031411915.1 Opitutaceae bacterium | reverse complement strand
GGGCAAGTCGATGACCCTCTACTCGGCGCTCAACGAGGTGAACACACCCGACGTCGTGATCCGCACAGCCGAGGATCCGATCGAGTACACGCTGCCTGGATTGAACCAGATGCAGATGCACCGGCAGATCGGGCTGACGTTCGCATCGGCGCTACGCTCCTTTCTGCGCCAGGATCCCGACATCATCCTGGTCGGCGAAATCCGCGACAAGGAAACCGCGGGTATCGCGGTCGAAGCGGCGCTCACTGGTCACTTGCTGATCTCGACGCTGCACACCAACGACGCGCCAACGACGATTTCGCGTCTCACCGAAATGGGCATCGAGACCTTCATGATCTCGTCGTCGCTGCTGTGCGTGTGCGCGCAGCGCCTGATGCGCCGGGTGTGCAAGCAGTGTCGCAAGCCCCACACGCCCGAGGGCCGCGAGAAGGAAATCCTCGAGAAAGGCATCGGCTGGAGCGGCCAGATTTACCGGGCTCATCCCAAAGGCTGCCCCAAGTGCGGCGGCCTGGGCTACCGGGGCCGCGTGGGCATCCACGAACTCATGATCACCAACGAGGAGCTGGTCGCGGCGATCAACAAGGGGGCCGAGGCGGCCGAGCTGAAGAAGATCGCGATGCGCGGCGGCATGAAGACCCTGCACCAGGACAGCCTGCTGAAAGTGAAGGACGGCCTCTCCACGCTGGAAGAGGCCATCGCCAACGTGCCGCCGGACATGTGACGGCGCCCACGGCGTCGTTGACGAACGGCCCCGGGATGATCCGAATCGGGTCATCATGAAAATCTCACCCGCGGTTCCCGTCCTTGGCGCCTTGGCGCTCCTGCTTGCCGGCTGCAACCCGGCGCCAAAAACACTCTCCGAGCGAGACATGA
Source organism: Opitutaceae bacterium (assembly GCA_031411915.1). GTDB lineage: Bacteria > Verrucomicrobiota > Verrucomicrobiia > Opitutales > Opitutaceae > ER46. The sequence goes on along the minus strand of JANOCA010000552.1, from coordinate 4,141 downwards.
AGGAGGCCAAGGCGCTGTCGAGCGAGGCTCAGTTCGCGATGAATCTGCGCGAGTGGCCTCGGGCCGAGAAGTTGCTGCTGGACGCGATCAAGATCACGCCGGAGGCGGTGTTCTACCACAACCTCGGCTCCACCCGCATGCGCATGGGCAATCGCGCCGGTGCGAAGGAAGCTTACCTGTCCGCCATCGAGGCCTGCGACCGCATGGTGGCGGCGAACAAGAAGAACACCGATGCATTGCTGAAAAAAGTCCAACTCCTGGCCTTGGTCGGGCGCGTCAACGACGCGCGCGAACTCGCGAAGAAAGTCGAGAAGGATTTCCCCGCTGACCCGGCCGTGCGCGCGTTCGTGGACGGCAAGGCATTGGACGGGCTGATTGCATCGCCGACCTTCAAGGAGATAGCGCTGTAGCCGGGGGGCCGCGCCATGCACGGGCACTGGCTGGAATTTGCCCAGGTCGCCCTCGCGCATCTGCTCGCCGTGGCGAGCCCGGGGCCGGACTTCGCGATCGTGCTGCGGCAAAGTCTGGCGCACGGCCGCCGCACGGCGATCTGGACAGCGCTGGGCGTGGGCACGGCAATTTTGCTGCACGTCGCTTATTCCCTGCTCGGGCTCGGCCTGCTGATCAGAGGCTCGGAGCTGTGGTTCAACGTCGTGAAATTTGCCGGCGCCGCCTACCTCGCTTGGATCGGGGTGCAGGCGTTGCGGGCGCAGCCGAGAGTGGGGGACGCCGCGGAAATGGCTGTGCCCTCCCGCGCGAAGCGGGGCGCGTTTGCGACCGGCTTTCTCACCAACGCGCTCAATCCCAAGGCCACGCTGTTCTTCATTTCCCTCTTTGCCTTGGTCGTGAGTCCTCAGACCCCAAAGCTCGTGCAAGCGGCCTACGGTATCTGGATGGCGCTGGCGACCGCCGCCTGGTTCTCATTGGTGGCCGTGGTCTTCACCCATGAGCGCGTGCGGGGGCCTTTTCTGCGCTGCGGCCACTGGATCGATCGGGCGCTAGGCGTGGTGTTCCTCGTGTTTGCGGTGAGCCTCGTCGTCGCGAGCGTGCGGTAGCTCGGGCTTCATCGCCGACGTGTCGGGTATATACCCCGACCTACCAATACACGCCGCCGCCGAGCAGGCGTTCGCCCTCATGGAGCGCGATGATTTGTCCGCTCGCGAGGCCCCGTTGCGGCGTCTGAAAAACAATGCGCGCGGTGCCGCCGCCCTCCGGGAAAAACTCGATCGCCACGCGCGGATCACGGTAGCGCACGCGACCCTCGATCGCGCGCGAGGTTTCGATCGGCTCGCCGATCCAACTCAAGGAGTGGACGCGCACCTCGCGCTGGAACAGCCCCGGCGCGTCGGGATGATCGAACGCGACGAGCAACGCGCGATCGGCGGAGCGCTTGCCGACGACGACGTAGGCCGCGTGATCCGTGTTGGAGGGGATGCCGATGCCCTTGCGCTGGCCGAGCGTGTAGAAGTGGAGGCCGCGGTGGGTGCCGAGTTCGCGGCCGTCGGTCGCGCGGACGATGGGGCCCGGCGCGTCTGGCACATAGGCGCGGAGGAAATCCGCCATCTTCACCTCGCCGATGAAGCAGATGCCTTGGCTGTCGTTCTTGTCGGCCGTGGGCAGTTTCGCCTCGCGCGCGAGGGCGCGGAGTTCGGGCTTGGCGAGATGACCGATCGGGAAGCGCGCGTCGCGCAGCTGCTCCTGCGAGAGCAGCGCGAGGAAGTAGGACTGATCCTTGTTTTTGTCGGTGCCTTCGAGAAGTGCGTAGCGGAACGCGTGAGCGGTTCGATCGGTGGGCGAAACGCTCACGCGTTCCGCTACCCGCCGCGCGTAGTGGCCGGTCGCCACCGCTTCGAAGCCGTGGTCCTTCGCCCACGCTCGGAACACCCCGAACTTGATCTCGCGGTTGCACATCACGTCAGGGTTGGGCGTGAGGCCGCGCGCGTAGCCGTCTAGCAGGTAGTCGACGATTTTCGCTCGGTAGTCGCGCATCAGGTTCACGACGCGAAACTCGATCCCGAGGTGTTCGGCGGTGGCGCGGGCATCCTCGATGTCGCGCTGCCAAGGGCAGTCGCCCACGATGTTGTCCTCGTTGATCCAGTTTTTCATGTAGGCGCCGACGAGGTCGTGGCCCTGCTGCTTGAGCACGAGCGCGGCGACGGAGCTGTCGACTCCGCCCGACATCGCCACGAGGATTTTTTCCCGCGGAGCCGTCATTGGAGAATGGATAAGGACGGCTCGCCGAGGCGTCTGAGGAGGTCGCTTTGGCGTGCGGACGACGGACGCCTCGGAGAGGCGTCCCTACCGGCGCTGCTGCGCCCGCGTCTGCAGTTGAATTTAAGCTGCACTAGCGGCGCAGGAGCCGCGCCTTGGTGGCGGCGGGGATCTTGGCGGACTCGAGCCACGCCGTCGCGGCGGCGGCGTCCTGGAGCATCCAGTAGGACAAGGCGCCGCCGAGCGCGTTGGGCCGCAGCGGATCCTCGTTGAGCGTGGCGGCCCAGCGCACGGCCTCGGCGGGGGCGTGCTGCGCCCACGAGGAGGCGATCTGGGCGTTGGCGGCGTTGCGGGTGTTTTCATCCGGCAACGCGGCGGCCCAAAGGATCGCATCGGAAGGATCGCTGGCGAGAAACTGCGCGAGATGGCTGGCTGCAAACTCGGTGCCTTGGCCCGGCGGCATCTCGAGCACGTGGCGCGCGGCGGCGGTGCGGTCGCGCTGCACCCAACTCGTGAGCACGCTGTTGAACGCCATCCAGCGCGTGAGATCGACCGGGATAGTCTGGACCCAGGCGAGAGCGCCGGGCACATCGCGCTCGGCCAACATGCGGGCCACATGGCTGGCGGCCATGGTCTGCGTATCGCCGGGCGGCAGCAGCGCGACCAGCGGAGCCGCGGCGCTGGGGTCGGTCGAGCCGAGCCGCTGGAGTGCGTTGAAAATCGTGCGCTCCAGCGCGGGCGGACGCAGGCTGCGGCGAGCCACCTCGATCGCTTGGTGCGGATCGCGTTGCGCGAGATCGCCCAGGGCGGTCTCGACGGCGGCGCTGCGCAGCGCGGCATCGGGCAACGCCTCGGCCCACGCGAACGCCGCCGTGGGATCGGCGCGGCTCCATGTGGAGGCGATCGCGCGGACGGCGTTTTCGCGGGCGTCGCCGGCCGGCACGAGCGGAAGCCGCTCCACGGCGGTCTGCGGATTCGCGCGGGCAAAGCGATCGAAGAGGATGCTGTAGCAGGCCAACTCATCGCGGCTCTGCGCGAGTTCGGCCGCGAGTTTGAGCGCGGCCTCGGGATCGCGGCGCGCGATGGCGTCCAGCAGCGTGTAGAGGCCCTGGGTGTATTCCGGGCCGCGCGGCACGCGGCGGAGCGCGGCGGCGGCCTCCTGGTGATCGCGGGCGATGAGGCGCTGGAGTTCCTCGTTAAACTTGAGGGCGCGCTCGCGCGGGTCGGTGCGGGAAAGCGCGAGGGCCAAGGGCTCGGGCTCGTCCGGCTTGACGGAGGTGGGAGACGCGGGCTTCTCGACGACAGCAGCGGTGACCGGTTGCGCCGCGGGACGCGCCAGCCACCAGATGACGCCGGTGACGGCGAGCAGCACAGTGGCCCAGAGCGGCCAGAGACGGGAAGATGGTTTCGACATCAGACGGCCGGGATCGAGGCGGAAACGGGGCGGAGGTCAACGCGCGCCCGCCGTTTGTGATCAGGGCAGCTCGTAGATTTCGAGTAGCGCGGTGCCGGTCGTGCCGTCGGCACCGGCGACTTGCGCCGTGTAGGCGCCGGGCGCGAGGTTGGCGATGAGCGCGGCGTCGTTGCTCCCGGGGGCGAAGGCAAATGCCCCTGCGCTCCGCGCACTCGCAGCGAGCGCGGCTGAATCGGGCGAGGCCCCCCAGCCGGCGTTGGTCGCGATGGTGATGTTGGCGGAGAGCAGTTTGAGTTCTGGTCGCGCCAAGGCGCCCGTGATGCCGAAGGCCGCGAGGGCTGGCCCGGCGGCGCGCACGAGCACGCGTTTTGCCGCACTGCCGCTCACGACAACGCCGGAGATGAGCGTCGCCTCGCCGGTGCCGACCACGGCGCGAGTGGAGAGGTTGACGAGCCGCGCGCCAACGGCAGAGGCCGCGAGGTCGTAGATTTCCACGAGCCCGACACCGGGCTGCGC
>JANOCA010000551.1:0-7095 GCA_031411915.1 Opitutaceae bacterium | reverse complement strand
GCGCGCGCACCTGATGGAGAGCCGCGCCGCGGGGTCACCGTAATGTTGGGCGGGTCTGTCACCCGCCATTTTGCACGCTGTGTGTTCGACCCACGGGGGGGTAACACCCCCCCCCTACTCTCCCCAATACGCCCACCTCAGCGGCTCTGGAGGCTGTGCTTGTTGAGGCCGGCCTTGCGGCAGGCGTCCCAGACGAAGGTCAGGCGATCGAGTGTCGCCTTCTCGTCCGAGCGGATGAGCACGGGAATGTCCTTGCTCAGGTCCTTCACCGCGGCGAGCGCGGCGGGCAGCTCGGCATCGGTGATCGGCTTCCCGTTGAAGGAGAGCTTTCCCTCCTTGTCGATCGCGATGGTCACGTTGCCGCGGAATTCGTTTTTCCCGGCGGTCTCGACCTTGGGCAGCGTGATGTTGAGCGTCGCCGCCGACCTGAACTGCATCGTGACGAACGCAAAAAAGATCAGCATGACGAGCACATCGATCAGGGGCACGAGATTCATCTCGGGCCGCTTCCGCTTTTTGTGGGCGAGCAGGCTCATGCCGCGGGCTCAGCGAGTGCGCTGGAGGATGCGCTCGAGGAGCACATCGAGCTGCGCCGCGTAATTCTCGATCTTGCGCTGGAGATAGCCACTGCCGACGAGCGACGGAATCGCGATGCAGAGGCCGATGACCGTGGCGGAGAGCGCCAGCGCCACGCCCTTGGTGAAGGCCACCGGATCAGGCAGGCCCGTGTCCGGCGCGATCTGCGAGAACACCTGGAGAAGGCCGACGACCGTGCCAGTGAGGCCGATGAGCGGCGCGGCCGCGTAGATGACGTCGAGATACGGGATGCCGCGCTCCATGCGGTTGAGCTGGAGCCGAGCGAAGGCCTTCACCGCGCCCTCGTCGTTCTTGTGCTGCTCGGCAAATTCCACGATGCGCGCGAGCACCGTGTGCTTGCCGCCCATGAGCGGGCGGCCCTCGACCACGGCATCGACGAGGTCCTGCGGAATGACAGCCGCCTGGCGCAGCGCATACGCCCGCTCGCAGACGATGAACACGGCCACCACGGAACATAGCAAAAGCGGCCAGATGAGGACGCCCGCGCCCTTGAAGACGCTGATCAGGTTGAAGGTGTCGGCAGCGGCGAGAAGCATGGCAGGGAACGGTGAACGTGCCGCGGTGTGACGCCGCGGCGAGGGAAAAGTTCAAATGAAAACGGCCCCGGCGCGAAGCATGCGCTGCGAGACGCGATTCACCTCAGGCCTTCTTTCGCGCGATGAACTGCACCACCGAGGCCAAGCCGGAGTGAAACTTGCCCTCGACCACTTCGCGTTCGATTTCCCGCGAGAGGATGACTTCGCAACGGGGAAACGACCGCTCAAGATCGGCGCTCGTCATCAGCAGGTCGGGATCCTTGGGGCCGCCGGTGTCCCGGGTGATCTGCGCCTGGGCGTAGGCCTCGAGCAGCACGATGCCTCCCGGTTTCAGGGCGCGCTCGACCAAGGGATACAGTTGCTTCCGAAGCGCGCTCGGCAAGTGGGCGAAGATCGAAATCACGGCCCCGAACGTGTTGGCCGGGGGCTCGTAGGCGGCGAGGTCGGCGACAAGCGTGCGGATAATCACGCCGCGCGCGGCCGCGAGTTTGTGCGCCTTGGCCAAACCGACTTCAGAGCCATCCACGCCCATGACGTCCAGGCCCAACGACGCAAGGAACACGCCGTTGCGCCCCTCGCCTTCGGCGAGAGAAAGCACCGGGCCGGCGAGAAGCTTGGCGTGCTCCGCCAGGAACGTGTTGGGCTCAGTGCCGTAAACGAACTCGTCGCCGGCGTAGCGCTGATCCCACATGGCTCACGCGGCCAGATAAGGCAGCTTGGCCGCGGTGGTCTTCATCGCGCCCATGCCGTCGAGCAGCTCGCCGATGGCATCCCAGCGGCCGTTAATCAGCGCGTCGCGTGACGACGCGCGCACGGCAGCTTTCACGGACTGGCCGCCGAAACGGATTTCCTGGTTCGCAACGTCGGCGACGACTTCGACCTTCGGGTCCTTTTCGATCGCGTCGGCAATCTTCGCGATGTCCTCGCGGCTCGCCTCGAAGCAGGGGATGCCGAGCGTCGTGCAATTGCCGAAGAAGATCTCGGCGAAGTTCTCGGCGACGACGGCCTTGAAGCCGTATTTCTGAATCGCCTGCGGGGCGTGCTCGCGGGACGAGCCGCAGCCGAAGTTGGCGCCGGAGAGGAGAATCGTCGCACCCTTGAAGCGCGGCTCGTTGAGCGGATGCGGCTTGTCGGTGCCGTCGGCGTTCTTGCGCACGTCGTAGAAGAGGAATTCGCCGAGCCCGTCGAAGGTGACGCACTTCATGAAGCGCGCCGGGATGATGCGGTCGGTGTCGATGTCGTTGCCCGGGACGCAGACGGCGCGGCCGGCGATGGAGGTGATTTTGGCGAGAGACATTTTGAATCAGGATTGCCCTCGAATCACGCGAATGAGCGCGAATTACTCCGAATCATTCGCGTCAGTTCACGTAATTCGCGGGGCGACAGGTTTGGTTGAGTTAGTTTGAACCGACGTCGAAGACTTCGCGCGCGTCGGCGACCGAGCCAGTGATGGCGGCGGCGGCGACCATGAGCGGGCTCATGAGCAGCGTGCGGCCGGTGGGCGAGCCTTGGCGGCCCTTGAAGTTCCGGTTCGACGAGCTCGCGCAGAGCTGATCGCCGATGAGCTTGTCGGGGTTCATCGCGAGGCACATCGAGCAGCCCGCGGCGCGCCACTCGAAGCCGGCCTCGACGAGAATCTTGTCGAGCCCGAGTTTCTCGCACTGGATTCCGACAATCTGCGAGCCGGGGACGGCGATGGCTTTCACGCCCTTCGCGACCTTGCGGCCCTGCACGTAGCGCGCGACTTCCTGGAAGTCGCTCAGGCGGCCGTTGGTGCACGAGCCGATGAAGGCCACGTCGATCTTCGTGCCCTTGATGGGCGCGCCGGGCTTGAGCTTCATGTAGGCGAGCGCCTCCTCGATGGAGGCTTTCTCATCGACCGCGGTCGCCTTGGCGGGATCGGGAATCGACTCCGTGATGGAGATGCCTTGGCCCGGGTTGATGCCCCAGGTGACGGTCGGCGCGATGTCGGCGGCGGCGAGGTTGACCACGTCGTCGAAATGGCAGCCGGCGTCGCTGGCGAAACTCTTCCAGCGCGCGACCGCCGCGTCCCACGCGGCGCCCGTCGGCGAGTAGGGCCGGCCCTTGAGGTAGGCGAACGTCGTCTCATCGGGGTTCACGTAGCCGGCGCGCGCGCCGCCCTCGATGGACATGTTGCAGACGGTCATGCGCTCTTCCATCGTCATGCGATCGAAGACCTCGCCGCCGTATTCGTAGGCGAAGCCCGTGCCGCCGTTCACGCCGAGGACGCGGATGATGTGGAGGATCACGTCCTTTGCATAGACGCCCGGGCGGAGCTTGCCGGTGACGTTGATGCGGCGGACCTTCAGCTTGCCGAGCGCGATGGTCTGCGTGGCGAGCACATCGCGAATCTGCGTCGTGCCGATGCCAAACGCGATCGCGCCGAACGCGCCGTGCGTGCTCGTGTGCGAGTCGCCGCAGGCGATCGTGGTGCCAGGCTGCGTGATGCCCTGCTCCGGGCCGACGATGTGCACGATGCCCTGCTTGCCCGTCGCGCGGTCGAAGAACGTGATGCCAAACTCGGCGCAGCTCTTGCGGAGCTCGTCCATCATGGCCTGCGCCAGCGGGTCACGGTAGGGCTCCACCAGCTGGTCGGTCGGGATGATGTGGTCGACGGTCGCGAACGTGCGGTGCGGCATCGCGACCTTCAGCTTCAGATCGCGGAGCATCCCGAAGGCCTGCGGGCTCGTGACCTCGTGGATGAGGTGAGTGCCGATGAGGAGTTGCGTCTGGCCGTTGGCCAGCGTGCGGACGGCGTGGGCGTCCCAGACTTTTTCGAAAAGGGATTTGGGCATGGGATCAGATGGATTGGGGGCAAGAGGTTCGGCCAGACCATACCAGAACCTTGTCATGCCGGGAAATACTCTTTTCGCTGCCTGTGATGCCGGCGGAGTATCAGTTCCCGTTTGAGCTGCGGCACCTCGTCTATTTCCGCGAGGTCGCGCGGCTCCTGCATTTCCGCAAGGCGGCTGAGGCGCTCGGCGTCGCCCAGCCCGCGCTCAGCCGGGCCATCGCCCAGCTCGAGGAGAGCCTCGACACCGACCTGCTCAACCGCACGCGCCGCGGCGTGGAGGTCACGCCAGCCGGCAAGCTCCTGCTCGATCGCATCGAGCCGCTTTTCCGCAGCCTGACGGCGGTGCAGCGCGACCTGCGCGCGCTCGCGGGCGGGCAGGCCGGGCATGTGCGCGTGGCGTTCACCGGGCTCGCGATGGCCACGGTCCTGCCGCCGATCATCCGTGAGTTTCACCAGCGGCACGCCGGCATCCGGCTCGAACTGATCGAGTCGCCGACCTCGGCGCAGCTCGCGGCCTTGCAGGCCGGCGATATCGCCTGCGGCTTTTTCCACCCGGATGCGCCGACACCCGGCGTGCGGACGCGCGTGCTGTTGCGCGAGCGCAACGGCATTTTGCTCCCCTCCACCCACCCGCTCGCCCAGCGCACAACGCTGCGCCTGCGTGATCTGGCGGCGACCCCATTCGTGCTCTTTCCGCGCACGCACAACCCCGGCTTCTACGATCGCATCCTCGCGGCCTTCGCCGCGGCGGGCGTGACGCCTCGCATCGCCGAGGAAGTCTGGCCGCGCGCCAACGGCGTCGGCCTCGTGCGCGCCGGCCTGGGCGCGACCTTCATGACGCCCTCGGAGGCGCAGCACCTCCCGCCCGAGATCGCCTTTCACCGCTTGCACGGTCCCGCCCCGGAAAGCCGGCTCGTCCTCGGCTGGCGCACGGCGCCCGCGCCCGATCCGGCGCTCGAGGCCTTCCTGCGCGTGGCGGGGGCGTGAGTTTCGGATGGAGCCGCCTCCGAACTCGCCGATAAACCTCTCACCTCCACGTCGCGCCATGAGTTCCCCCGCCAAGATTCTCGTCGTCGACGACACGCCCGCCAACCTCGCGCTCGTGCTCGATGCACTCGGCGCCGCGGGCCACGAACTGCTCGTCGCCGAGAGCGGACGGAGCGCGCTCACGCTGCTCGAACACAACGTGCCCGACCTCATCCTCCTCGACGTGGTGATGCCGGGGCTCGACGGCTTTGCGACCTGCGAGCGGATCAAGGCCCGGCCTGAATGCCGCGACGTGCCCGTGTTGTTCATGACCGCGCTCGACGAGCCGGAGCAGAAGGTGCGCGCCTTCGACGCCGGCGCCGTGGACTACATCACCAAGCCCGTGCATGTGCCCGAGGTGCTGGCGCGCATCGCCGCGCACCTGCAAATCCGCTCGCTGCAAAAATCCCTCGCCGATGAACTGGCCGCGCGCATCGAGGCCGAGAACCAGCTCGCGCAGTCGCTCGACCGCGCGGTGGTGCTGGCCGATGCGACGGGCCGCATCGTCTTCAGTTCGCGACTCGCCGAGGATTTGCTGCACAAGCATTTTCCCGCGCACGCTGCGGGCACGCTGCCCGCGGGCCTCGGCGAGGACGGTGCGCTCGTGGCGCGGCGTTTCTCCGAGCCCGGACGGAGCGACTTGCAGATGTTTGTGCTCGAGGAGCGCGGTTCGCCGCCCGGTCCGGGAGCGCTCACGCGCCTCGGCCTCACTCCGCGCGAAGCCGAGGTCCTCTACTGGATCGCGCAGGGCAAGAGCAACCCGGACATCGCCACCATCCTCGGCGCCAACGTGCGCACCGTCCACAAGCACATGGAGCACATCTTTCAGAAGCTCGGCCTCGAGACGCGCAACGCCGCGGCGCTCGCGGCGCTGGAGGTTTTGCGACCCTCAAAGTGAAGGCAGGGCCTCAGCTTCCCGAGGCCTTTGCGAGCTGAGACACCCATCCCTTGCTTTGCGGGGCCCACGATTGCTCGGGCCGCTCTCCGCCTGCGCCCCCCCTTTCGCGCCGTCCATAAATTCCTTGCCGCCCCCATGCGTCGCCCAACGCTCGCCGCACTGTGGCCACCGCCATCCCTGATTCCGACTATCGCATCAAGCTCCAGATCTTCGAGGGGCCGCTCGATCTGCTGCTGTTTCTCATCCGCAAGAACGAGCTCGATATCTACGACATCCCGATCGAGTCGGTGACGAAGCAGTATGTCGAGGCCCTGCGCGCGATGCAGCAGCTCGATCTCGATGTGGCGGGCGAGTTTTTCGTGATGGCCGCCTCCCTCATGGAGATCAAAAGCCGCATGCTGCTGCCGAAAGGCCTGCACGCCGTCGATCCCAACGCCGAGGACGAGGAGGTCGATCCGCGCTGGGAGCTCGTCCACCAGCTCCTCCAATACAAGAAGTTCAAGGAGGCCGCCGCCACGCTCGCCGGCCTCGCCGAGACGCGCCAGAATCTCATGGCGCGCCACGTCTCCGCCCTCTCCGCCAGCGACACCGATCGCCCGCTCCGCGCCGTCGATCGCATCGAGCTCTGGAACACCTTCAACATCGTCCTCCGCCGCCTCGCCGAGAAGCTCGTCGTCGGTGAGATCCACGACGAACTCGTCACGGTCTCCGATCAGATGGAGTGGCTGCTCGGGCGCATCGCGGGCGGGCAGTCGTTTGTTTTTTCGAAGCTGTTTCCCGAGGGCGTCACGCTGCGCCGGCTCGTGGCGACTTTCCTCGCGATGCTCGAGCTGACGCGCCTGAGGAAACTCCGGCTACGGCAGGACGAGGCGTTTTCCGACATCGTCGCCGACGCCGTGGACGAGAGCCCGCCCGCCGAAATGCCGCTTGAAACGATCGTGATCCCGAGCACGGTGACCGCGTGAGCAACGACTCCCGCAAGCCCGCCCGGAAACGCAAGCGCCAGCCGCGCGTCGGCGGCATCATCGGCCTCGGCCTCGACAATGAGGACGGCCACAAGCGCATCACGAGCGGCGAGAAATTCATGCTCGTCGGCGGCTCGCCGGAGACGCACGAGCGCATGACCGAGACGATGATGAAGACCTTCGAGGAGCTGAAACGCCGCGACAAGCAGCTCGAGTCGATCGACCCGCGCGAGCTGGGCGAGATCATCCACAAGGCGC
>JANOCA010000550.1:0-1649 GCA_031411915.1 Opitutaceae bacterium | reverse complement strand
GGTGGTCATGATCGATCCTTAAGGGTAAAGACGCGAAGAGGCGCGAAGATTCGCAAAGACCAAAATTTCGCGAGCCTTGGCGTCTCGGCCCGGCGACGAGCGCCGGCCCTACGCGATCGCTCAGAAGAACGTGTAGTATTTTCCCTCGGCGAGGCGCGAGATGAGGAGCGCGAGTTCGACTGCGTGGTAGTCGCCCCACATGCAGGCTTCGCCGCACGGGACGCTTCGGCCTTTGGGCACGTAGTCCCAGCCGTTGGGGCGGTGATAGACGCTGTGCAGGAGCAGGCCTTGGTGCTTCTTGTCGGCGGAGAGATAGGGCTCGGCAAACAACGTATCGGCGATCGCAAGGCCGGCTTGGAAATATTTTTTTCCCGCCGCGGTCTCGCCCTTCGCGGCGAGATAAGTGCCGAGGCGCAGGAAGCCCTGCGCGGCGATCGCGGCGGCGGAGCTGTCGACGGGCTCGTGCGCGTTGAAGGGATCGGCGTTCTTCTTGGTGTAGTCGCCGAGCTTGTGGCTGTTGAGCGCCATCGAATCCCAGTAGGGCACGCCGTCCTTCGCCGAGTAGCCGTCGATGTAGTAGTCGCTTGCGGCGCGCGCGGTTTCCAAGAACAGATTGGTCACCGCCCGGCGGCCGCCGACGGCGTCGAGGTCGGAGCCCTTGACCGTATCAAGAAACTCGAGCTGCTCGGCGTAGCCGGCGATGATCCACGCGGCGCCGCGCGTCCAAGTCGTGAAGGGCGAGTAGCCCTGCTGCGAACTCGGGCAGCGGAACTGGCCGTCGTTGCGATTGAACACACTCTCGTGCGCGACGCGGCCGCGCACATCGTAGCTGTCGCGGCCCGTGCCGAAGAAGACGTTGAAGCGCGCGGTGGTCGCGGCGTGCTCGACGGCGCGGTGCAGCAAGTTGATCGGTTTGTCGCCTTCGCCCATGAGCACGTGGCCGAGCTGGTGCGCGACGACGAGCGAGCGCATCGAGCGGATCGTGTCGGCGAAGAGGGACTGCGGGCCGTTGAAGGAGTAGACGTAGCCGCTGGGCGCGACACCCGGGCCGGTGCCGGTGGGTGACCACGGCTGCCTGTAGGCGGTCGTGACGTGGCGCGCGGCCTGCACGGCGCCGGAGGTCTTCAGCGCGATCTCGGTGTAGTCGAGCTCGCCTTGGTCCTTGGCAATTTTTCCCTCGAGGATGAGGCGGCGGAGATTGCCGTAGGTGGAGACGTTGTTGAAGCCGTGGTCGTGCACGCCGACGTGCGAGACGTGCGACGCCATGTGTTTCACGGTCTTCGCGCGGCCGAGCTTGAGCATGTCGGTGTCGCCCGTGGCGTCGAAGTGGAGGAACGCCATGCCGAACTGGAAACCCTGTGTCCACTCGGTCCACCCGCGGGAGGTATATTTGCCCTTCCAAGTGAAGACTGGCGTGCCCTTCGACGGATCCCACGCGGCGTCGATCGCGCGGATTTTCTGGCCGGCGAGCTCGAACACGCGGGCGGTTTTCTTGCGCAGCTTCTGCGGGGTGAGGGTGGCGTTGATTTTCATGCAGGGACGTTAAGGGACCAAATGACTAAAGGACCAAGGGACCAAAGGACTATCCAAAAAAGTGCGCGCCAGGCTGCCTCAGGAACGGGCCGGGAAAATAAAAAACCGGCCGCGGG
>JANOCA010000549.1:0-4327 GCA_031411915.1 Opitutaceae bacterium | reverse complement strand
CTGGACGCTGGCGAGGGTGAGGGTGCCGGTGGTGGCCCCGGGGAGGGCGACCCCGTTCTTCCGCCATTGGTAAGCCGGCGTAGGCGTGCCGGTGGCGGCGGCGGTGAAGCTGACGCTCGCCCCGGCGGTGACGGTCTGGCTCACCGGGTGCAGCGTGATCTGCGGGGCGATGGGCAGTGCTGTCACGGTGATGGCTGTGTTGGCCGTTCCGGTTTGCCCAGTGTTGTCGGTCACGGTGAGGGTCGTCGTGAACGTCCCCGCGAAGCTGAAGGTGTAACTCGGATTGGAAGCGGTGGAGGTTCCGCCGTCGCCGAATGTCCAATTGTAAGCATTGATCGTGCCGTCAGGATCGGTGGATCCGGCGCTGGAAAAATTGACGAGGAGAGGAGCGGGCCCGGACGTTGCTGACGTCCCGATGACGGCGGTGGGAGGCAATGAGGGCGGAACGTTCCCCGTCACCAGATAATTTCCGATGCTGCCGTAGGCCGAATAGCCGGTCGAAAGAGGATTGCCGTCCCCCGAGGTGCTGATGCGCAGGTAGTAGATTCCGGACGTGACCGAGCGCGAAATCGCGGCGCTCATCGCCACGGGGTTGCTCGTTTCAAGCACGGTGCCGGCGCTGTCGAGCAACTCGGCCTTGATATTGAGGTTCGCCTCAGGGGACGGACTTTGAAACGTGAGTGAGAGCAGGCCGCCGACCGCCGTGAACTGGAACACATCCAAGTCCGTGCTCCGCTCGATGGTGCCGCCGTCCGCGATCAAGCCGGTGTTTGAGCGGGTCAATTGCGAGGCCGTGGCGATGGTGTTGCCGTGGTCATCGCCGGCGTAAGGCACATAGCTGGAAATGATCGTCAGGTCGTCCTCAGTGTTGTTGGCGTTGGCATATTCGCCGCGGCTGAACTGGGTGATGTTGCGATAATATCCGACGCCCATGATTGGAGCCCAATCACCGTGGCCCGTATTGTATTCCGAGGGGCTGGGTCCGCTCAGGCCGTCGTGATTGAGCCCGACCGAATGGCCGACTTCGTGGGACGCCGCTTCAGCGATGTTTTTCTCCGCGCTCGCGAGCTGCTGGGTAAACACAAAGACCGGTGCATCCGTGTTCCAGTTGAACGACCCCACGTAGCCCACGCCACCGGCACTCGGATTATACCAGTTGGTGGGGCTGATCACGACGCGGATGCCATAATTCTGATCGCTGTTGGAGGTCTTGCGCAGGGCCTCGACGCCGGGGTCCTGGGTGGTGACATTTACCGCGAAGGGCGCGTAGTCCTCCGTGACGCGTTTCCAGATGTTGATGATCATCGCGCGCTCGGCCGCACTGAATGTGGTGGGGTCGCCGTCGAGGTTGAGAGGCCCCGAGACGATGGGCGATCCGCCGGTGAAGGTGCTGTTCCAGATGGTATTGGCGGTCGTGTGGCCGTCGAAATCGAGATAGATGACCTTCGAGGCACCGGGCAGGCTGTGCAGCTGGAACGCGTCGACCGAAGTGCCGTTGGCCAAGAGCACGGTCGACGAGCCAGCCGTGAGCGCGTTGGCGGTGACCGCGCCGGGTCTTACGGCGAGACCTTCGCAAGAAAACAGCAGCCGGCCGGAGCGGTCCACCCCGAGCGAGGGTTGTGTTTGCAACAACGTCGTCAGCTTCTGCGGAGTCATGCCGTAGCTCGTCGCAACGGTAGCCACCTGGGCGCCAAGAGCCGTCAATGCGGCGTTGCCTTTTGCGGCTGCCGGGAGGTTCAGATTAATCGTCGGCTGCGCTGTCAGGATGGGTGGCGCGCCGCTGATCGTCAGGAGGAGGAAAATGTGCAGGCAGCGGGTTGGAACGGGAAGGCGGGCTCGATGTAGTCGTAACATGGGGTGAAACCATTAGGGGATTGTCCTTTTGGGAAGCACTAATACCGATGACAGGTGAGTTTGTTCCCCGCGTGATCCGAGGGATATTCGCTGATTTTCACCCCTATGAACTCCATCATCAATCGCCGCCAGTTTCTCGGCACTTCCGCCGCCGCCGTCATCGTCGCCGGCATGAAAGCCCAGGGCACCGTCATCGGCGCCAACAACCGCATCCGCCTCTGCACGATCGGCTTCAACGGCCAGGGGGGCTCGCACATCCGCGACATCCTCGCCTTCAAGAAGGACGCGGAATACGTCGCGCTCTGCGATGTCGACGCCAACGTCCGCGCCAAGGGCGCGAAGCTCGTCACCGATGCGCAGGGCAAGGCGCCGAAACTCTACGCCGACCTGCGCGATGCGCTCCGCGACCCGGCGGTCGATGCCGTCACGATCGCGACGCCCAACCACTGGCACTCGCTCGCCGCGATCTGGGCGATGCAGGCGGGTAAGGATGCCTACGTCGAAAAGCCGATCTCGCACAATATCTTCGAGGGCCGGCAGGTCGTGGCCGCGGCGGAGAAATACAAGCGCATCGTGCAGCACGGCACGCAGAGCCGCTCCAACGCCACATTGATCCGCGACATGAAGCTCATCCACGACGGCTTCATCGGGAAGATCGTCGAGTCGCGCGGCTACGTCTACAAGAACGGCAACCGCGGTCCCATCGGCCGCGGCGCGCCGGGCAACGCGCCCGACACGCTCGACTGGAATCTCTGGCAGGGCCCTGCGCAGGCGACCGGCTTCATGGTCAACACGGCGCGCAAAAAGCCCGGCCTGCACGTCCACTACGACTGGCACTACTTCTGGCCTTACGGCAACGGGGAGATCGGCAACCAAGGCGTGCATGAGATGGACATCGCGTTCTGGGGCCACAACCGCGGCCTGCCGACGAGCGTGCATAGCGCGGGCGGCCGCTTCGGCCTCGATGACGACGGCCAGACGCCGAACACGCAGGCGACGACCTTCGCCTACGCCGACGGCTCGATCATGACGTTCGAGGTGCGCAACCTCGGATCGTTCGAGGAGGCCGACGGCGGCAACTGCGGCAACAGTTTCTTCGGCACCAAGGGCTACTACGTCCGCTCGAAGGGCTTTTTCAGCTACAAGGAAATCAAGGGCGGCGCGCGCGAGCAGATCCCGATTCCGGAGAACACGCCGCCCGCGCCCAAGGCGGATCGTTTCCAGCGTTGGTTCGCGGCGATTCGCTCGCGCAATCCGGCGGACCTGCCCGTGTCGCCGCTCGACGCGCACCACTCGTGCGTCCACTGCCACCTCGGCAACATCGCGTTTCGCGCGGGCCGCTCGCTCGCCTTCGATCCGAAAACGGAGCGCTTCAAGGACGCCGAGATGAACCAGCACCTCACGCGCGAGTATCGCGCGGGCTTCGAAGTGCCGAAGATCGTGTGAACTCTGTTTGATGTAGGCGGGGTGCCCTCACCCCGCTGCAACGGCCGCGCATGGAATGCGGGGTGAGGGCACCCCGCCTACATTTTTTGATGAAACTACCCCTCTTCTCCGTCCTTTTCCTCAGCGTCTTTCCATTCGCCTCCGCGCAAACGATCGCGCCCGCGCCGACGACGGCGCCGGCCGACGACTCGAAGCCCCCTGTGCAGCTCAGCCCCTTCGAGGTCGTCGAGAACACCAAGGGCTACTTCGCCGGCAACACCATGTCGGGCACGCGCCTCAACTCGAAGCTCGAGGACCTCGGCGCAGCGATCACCGTGATGACCAAGGAGCAGATGGCGGACTTCGCCATCCTCGATATCAACGACATCTTCCTCTACACCGTCGGCGCCGAGGGCAGCGGCGAATACACCGACTTCGCGGTGAACAACAACGGCGCCGTCGCCGACAACGTGCAGAACAATCCCCGCGGCGCGAACCGCCTGCGCGGCATCGGCTCGGCCAACATCGCCTTTGGCAACATTGCGACGTCCGGCCTCGCGCCCGTCGATCCGCTCAACATCGCCGGCGTCGAGATCAGCCGCGGGCCCAACGCCAATGTCTTCGGCTTGGGCAGTCCCGGCGGCACACTCAACATGATTCCGGCCACGGCGGATTCCTCGCGCAACCGCACGTCGACCGGCGTGCGCGGCGACAGCCTCGGCGGCTATCGCTTCGAGCTCGATGCCAACCGTGTGCTCCTGAGAAACCGCCTCGGCCTGCGCGTGAGCGGCGCGTTTCAGCACGACGGCTACCAGCGCAAGCCGTCGGGCACCGATTCGGTCCGCTACAACGGCATGGTGAAATACCAGCCCTTCAAGTGGACGACGCTCAACGCCTCCTACGCCTACTACCGGATGAACGGCAACCGGCCCAACACCATCATGCCGCGCGACGGCGTCTCCTATTGGATCCAGAGCGGCCGGCCCGCGTGGGACCCCGTGACCTCGACCTACACGCTCAACGGCGTCGCCTACGGCCTCAACGGCGC
>JANOCA010000548.1:0-3624 GCA_031411915.1 Opitutaceae bacterium | reverse complement strand
CCGCGAGCTCGACTGGAGCACCGCCTTCGTGCGCGCGCTGGGGTGCTTCCTCTCGATGATTGTCGGAGGCCTCGGCTTCATCTGGGTGGCCTTCGACGACGAGCAGCAGTCGTGGCACGACAAGATTGCCGGCACAATCGTCGTCCGGATGCCGAAGGGCACTTCGTTGGTCTAGGCGCCGAGTTTTGTTCCGCTTTTGTTGACGGTCTTTTTCACGCCGGATCGTTGCGGGTTTGTAACAGGAGCGCGGACATGGGAGTCATTCGGGGCAATCTTTGCCCATGAGCCTCCGCATTTCTCCGGTTAAAATTCTACTGCTGCACCTCGTGCTCGGCCTGACGGGCCCGCTCGCCGCGGCGCCCGTCATCAACGAGATCATGTATCGGGCGGGGACAGGCTTTCCCGAGAACACCGCGCTCGAGTTCGTCGAGATCCACAATCCCGATTCATCCGCGGTCGTTCTCTCCGGCTGGGCGATCACGACCGGAGCCGACTTCACGTTTCCGGCCGGCACCACGCTCGCGGCCGGTGGCTACCTTGTCGTCGCGAGCAACCCCGCGGCCCTCAAGGCCGCCAGCGCCACCGCAGCCGCCGCCAACGTCCTCGGCCCGTGGAAAACCGGCGCCACGCTCGCGGAGCGCGGCGAGAGAATCACCTTGTCGCGTCCGGGGTCCGCCGCGGGTTCATGGGTCGAGGTCGATTCCATCACCTACGCCAACGAGGGCGACTGGGCTGTGCGCACGCGCGACACGCTCGGCGGCTGGTCTTGGGTCACAGCCGCGGAGACCGGCGGCGCGTCCCTCGAGAAGCGCAATCCATCACTCTCGAAAAACACCGGCCAGAACTGGGGCGCCTCCACCGCCGCGGGTGGCACGCCCGGCGCCGTCAATTCCCTGCGCGTCGCCAACATCGCCCCGCTCATCACCGGCGTGAAGCACACGCCCGCCATCCCGAGGAGCACCGACCCTGTCGTGATCTCGGCGAACCTCACCGACGAGTTCGCCGCCGGCGACGCGCGGCTGGTCGCCACGCTTTTCTGGCGCAACGCGACGACGGCCACGCCCGGCGCTTTCCAAGCCGTGACAATGGCCAACGACGGCGCCGGTGCCTTCTCCGCCACGCTCGCGCCGCTGGCGGACAAGGCGATCGTCGAGTTCTACGTCTCCGCTACCGACGGCACGCTCACGCGCACCTGGCCCGCGCCCACAAGCGAGGGGCAGAACGCCAACGCCGCCTACCAGGTGGACAACGAGGTCATCGGCGGCCCGTCGCCCGCGTATCGGCTGATCCTTACGGGGCCGGAGAACGCCGCGTTCAACGCTTACACCGCCGGGGGTGGCGGCGGAGGTGGCGGGCCCGGAGGCGGGGGCGGCGGGATCGGCGACCGGCTATTTAACTTCACCCTCGTGGCTGCCACCGGCGACGAGACCACGGTCCGCCATCTCGCCTCGATGCGCGTGCGCGGCAACAGCAGCCGCAACTACGCCATCAAGCCGCTGCGCATCTCCCTCCCCACCGACGACCGGTGGGATGGCATCAGTGACTTTCTCATCAACTCCCGCGGCGCCCCCGTGCAGTTCCTCGCGCACCGCGCCATCCGCGCCGCCGGCGTGATCGCCGCCGATGCCGCCGCGATCGAGGTCCGGCGCAACGGCGTGAAATACACCTCGGCCGCCGGCGCCACCGCCGACCACGGCCAGCTCGTCCGCGTCGAGGAGATCAACGGCGATTACCTCGACAACCACTTTCCCCTCGCCGCCGACGCGCAGATCTACCGCAAGCTCACGATCACGGGCTGGGCGTATTCGCCCGCCACCGCACCCGCGAACCCCGCCACCACGTGGAGCGGCTGGTCCAAGCAGAGCAACGCCGCCGCCAACGACTGGTCCGACGTGATGAATTTTTCCCGCGTTTGGAGCGAGACGGCATCGTCGCACTTCTCCAACGCCACCATCACGAGCGTCGCCAACGGCACGTGGAACGGCGTGCCGTTCACCGATGCCGAGACCGCGACGCTCTCCACGGTCGCCGATCTCGACTACCTCGCGCGCTACCTCGCGGTGATGACGATTCTCCCCAACGCCGAGGAGAATCTCACGACAGGCGAAGACGACGACTATGCCGGCGCCTTTGTCTCCGACAGCACGCGCACGCGCTTCTACCCCATCCCGAACGACCTCGACACGACGTTCGGCCTCGGCGAGGTGAGCGTCACCGCCACGCTCAAGGGCCTCTACGACGCGACCGAGACCGGCCAAAACGCCGGGATGTTTCAGGACCAGCTCATGCGCCCGCTCCAACCGCTGCTCGGCGACAGCACGCGCGTGGGCAACGCCGCCTTCCGCCAGAAATATCTCACCGCGATCCGCGAGATGCTCGGTTCCGTCTTCGACTCCGATACGACGGCGAACGCGAACCCGCCCTTCCACCAATTCGTCGACAGCCACCTCGCGTGGACGCCCGCGACCTACCGCACGCAGATCAAGGCCTTCATGACCGCGCGGCAGGCGCACCTCCTCGGTCTCATCGGCGCCGCGAAGATCACGCCCGTTGCCGGCACATCGACGCCCACGCTCGCCGCGGCTTCGACGCCCGCCTTGCGGATCAGCGAGGTCCTCGCCGTGAACACCAAGATCGCCAACGGCTCGACTTTTCCCGACATCATCGAACTCCAGAACGCCGGCACCACCCCCATCGATCTCGCGGGCAAAAGCCTCACCGACGATCCCGCGCTCCCGCGCAAATATGTTTTCCCCGCGGGCACGAGCATCGCGGCC
Organism: Opitutaceae bacterium; assembly: GCA_031411915.1. Taxonomy (GTDB): domain Bacteria; phylum Verrucomicrobiota; class Verrucomicrobiia; order Opitutales; family Opitutaceae; genus ER46. The sequence continues at coordinate 847 of JANOCA010000548.1, read as the reverse complement.
GGCGGCTATCTCGTCGTCTATGCCGACGACGTGACGAGCGCGCCCGGCCTGCACACCGGATTCTCGCTTGATGCGGAAGGCGACACCGTGCGCCTCCACGACACCACCGCCGCCGGCGGCACGTTGCTCGACTCGATCACCTTCGGTTTCCAAATCCCCGACTACTCTGTCGCGCGCACGGGCACCGGCGCCACCTGGGCGCTGACGACCCCCACGCCCTCCGCCGCGAACTCCACCGCCCTCACGCTCGGCGCGATCAACGCCGTGAAGCTCAACGAGTGGGCCGGCCGCATCTCCTTCCGCGTCGATCACGATTTCGTCGAGCTGCACAACGCGGCCGCCGCGCCGGTCGCGCTCGGCGGCGCGCGCCTCACTGACGACACGGCAAACTACCCGAGCCGCTTCGTCTTTCCCGCGCTCAGCTTCATCGCGCCCGGCGGCTTCCTGCCGCTCTACGGCGCCGATCTGCCGTTCGCGCTCGATGCGGACTTCGACGGCCTCTGGCTCCTCGGTGAAAACGGCGCGGTCATCGACCAGATCGATTTCATCTCGCAGCCGGCGGACTCCTCGACGGGCCGCGTCACGGATGGCGGCGCGGCGCTGGCGAGCTTCGCCGTGCCCACGCCCGGCATCTCCAACGCCACCGCGCTCCCCGCGGCCTACGCCGCGCTGCTGGCCGGACTCCGCGTATCCGAAATCATGTTCGATCCGAACGGCAGCAGCGACAACGAGTTCATCGAGCTGCAGAACATCGGCGCGACCGCGCTCAACCTCTCGGGTGTGCGCTTCACCAACGGCCTCGACTACACGTTTCCCGCCGGCACCACGCTCGCCCCCGGCGCCTACA
>JANOCA010000547.1:0-2519 GCA_031411915.1 Opitutaceae bacterium | reverse complement strand
GCGTCGAAGGCGAGCAGCTCCGTCTCGGCGTCGCGCGACACGCCGCCCTCGAGACCGGCGATGGTGGCGGGGTTGTTGCGGATGGTCGTGCCGTTGGCGAAGAGGTTGAGCGCCGTGGCGCGGTTGGTGTCGGCAAGCGCGGCGTTGACCTTGTCCTGGCCGGGGAAGTTTTTCAGGTCGAGGTGCGCGGTCGAGCGGTTCCAGGTCGCGGCGGCGTCCCAGAGCCAGCCCTGCGTGAGCTTGCCGTCGAGGCCGGCGACGACGCGCTCCATCTTGCTGCGCGTGGTCGTGAGGCGATCACCCATCTCGAGGAAACGGAAGAACATCGTCTGCGGGTTGCTGGAAACGAGGGCGACGCCGAAGGGGTTGAACGGATTGCTGGCCGGCAGCGTGATCGTGTTGAGGTTGGAGATGGGCGCGGCGGAGAGGCCCTCGACGTTCTTGTTCTTCTGCCAGCCGAACTCGACGAAGCCGGTGACGTCGCTGGTCAGCTCGTGGCGCAGGATGGCGACGACGCCCTTGCGGTCCGCCTCGGACTGCGGACGGATGGCGGCGTTGGCGTCGAACGTATTCGCGGTCTGGAGCTGGCGCGTGAAGGTGGCGTTGGGCCCCGGCGCGGCGCTGTTGCTGGTGAATGTGCGCGCAGCCTGCGCGGTGCCGGCGGGGATGACCTGCCCCGTGATCGGATCGGTGGCGCCGACGGGCGCGACGAACGAGCCTGGGGTGTTGCTCGCGAGGAGGAGCTGGCGCTTCACGGGCTGCGGGAGTTCGCGGAAGAGAAACTCGTCGCGCTTATACCAGTCGGCGATGATGGAGAGGGAGGTCTTGTTTTCCTTCGTGCCGGTGAAGAACGAGCCGCGGATGATCGGGGCGTTGATCCCGCCGGTGTAGTCGCCGTAGCTCGCGGTGAGCACTCCCTCGGTGAGATCCTTCTTGAGGATGATGTTCACCACGCCCGCGACGGCGTCGGCACCGTAGACGGCCGAGGCGCCGTCCTTCAGCACCTCGATGCGCTGGATCGCGGCGACGGGAATCATGTTCACATCGACAAACTGCTCCGGGCCGAGGCCCGCGGCGCTGCCGCCCTGGCCGAGTGGCGCGAGCGTGACGCGCCGGCCGTTGAGGAGCACGAGCGTGGAATTGACCCCGAGCCCGCGCATCGAGACGGCGGCGGTGCCGGGGGAGGAGGTGTTGACGCGGTTCTCCGCAAAACCCTGCGCGCCGATCTCGGGGATCTTGCGGAGGAGGTTCGCGAGGTTGGTCTGGCCGGAGGCCTCAATCTCGGTGGGTGTGAGCACGCGGAGATTGGCGGCGCCGACGGACTCGCCGGCGCGGAGATTGGTGCCGGTGACGGTGAACGCATCGAGCGCGATGGGCTGGCTAATGGCAGGCGCCTGCGCGCCGAAGAGCGCGGATGACGCCGCGGCGACGAGGGCGAGGAGGACGGTGGTGGTTCTTAGGTGCATGGTTCGGTCTGGGTGAAGGGAAGAGACAAGATTACTTCAGCCCGGCCGCAAGCGCGGCGTTGATACGGCGGGTGATGTCGCGCATGTGCGCGCGGACCTCGGCGGTGTCGATGGTCAGCACCTTTCGATCCTCCATGACCACGCGGCCGTGGATGATGGTCGTGCGCACGTCGCGCGGGCTGGCGGCGTAGACGAGCGCGGAGTAGACATCGAAGAGCGGCACCATCGCCGTGCTCTCGTGATCGACGATGATCACATCGGCGAGCTTGCCGGGCTCGAGCGAGCCGAGGTCGGCCTCGCGGTGGATCGCGCGCGCGCCGCCGATGGTCGCCATCTCGACGACCTTGATCGCGGGCATGACGTTGCGGTCCTTGCGGTCGAGCTTGTGGACCTTGGCGACATAGCCGAGCTGGCCGATGAGATCGAGGGTGTTGCCGCTCATCGGGCCATCGGTGCCGAGGCCGACGCGCAGCCCGTCGTCGAACATCTTGAGCGCGGGGGCGACGCCCTTGGCCGACTTGATGTTGGCGACCATGTTGTGCGCGATGCCGGCATCGCGGGCCTTGAGCAGCGCGATGTCGGATTCGGTGACGAAGATGCAGTGCGCGGCGACGAGGCGGCGGTTGAGCAGGCCGACGGAGTCGAGGAACTCGACCGGCGTCATGTTGTGCTCCTTGCGCAGGAGCGTCATCTCCTCGGTCATCTCGGCGAGATGGATGAGCACGGGCACGTCGAGCTCGGCGGAGAGTTTCGCGATCAGACGCAGGTGTGCGACGTCGACCGTGTAGGGCGCGTGCGGCGAGATCGCGGGCGTGATGAGCGGATCGCCGCGCCAGGCGGTGGCGAATTTCTTCGCGAGCGCGAGGCCGCCGTAGGGCTCGGGGGTGTCGGGCGCGGGAAAATTGATCACGGTCTGGCCGAGCACGGCGCGCATCCCGGCCTGCTTCACGGTCGCGGCGAACTCCTCCTCGAAATAGTAGCTGTTCACGAAGGTGGTCACGCCGCCCTCGATCATCTCGGCGATGCCGTGCAGCCCGCCCCAGTGGACGAATT
>JANOCA010000546.1:0-6049 GCA_031411915.1 Opitutaceae bacterium | reverse complement strand
GCTCTCCGGCAAGCTCTACCTCGTCACGCGCTCCAATCTCAAAGTCACCGAACTCCCCGGCTCCGGCTGGATCGATCCGCGGTTTTCACCGGACGGGAAATTTGTCGCCGCCGCCGGCGTCGACCGCGAGCTGCACGTGATCGACCTCGCCACCAACACCGAGAGCGCGATCACGCGCGGCGCGACTCCGACGCTCTCGCACGGCACGGCGGAGTTCGTCGCGCAGGAGGAGATGAGCCGCAACCGCGGCTACTGGTGGTCGCCCGATTCGCAGACGCTCCTCGTGCAGCAGACCGACGAGTCCAAGGTCGAGGTCCGCTGGGTCGCCGACCCGCTGCACCCGGAGCAGGCACCGACGAAGTTTTTCTACCCGCGCGCCGGCACGCCCAACGCCGTCGTGCGCCTCTTCGTCGTGGCGCGCGCCGGCGGCCAGCCGCTCCCCGTTGCGTGGGACAACACCGCGTTTCCCTACCTCGCCCACGTCACCTGGCAGAAAAACGCCCCGCCCTGCCTCATCGTGCAAAACCGCGAGCAGACCGAGCAGCGCCTGCTCGCCGTCAACGCCGAGACCGGCGCCACGCAGGAGCTGCTCCGCGAGACCGATCCCGCGTGGCTCAACCTCGCCGACAACGGCGCCGGCTCCACCTCGGCGCAGCGCCCGCCCTTCTGGCTCGCGGACGGCGAGAGCTTTCTCTGGACCACCGAAATCCGCGGCGCGTGGCAGGTCGAGCTGCGCCACGCCGACGGCGCGTTGCTCCGCGAGGTCACGCCCGTGGATTTCGGCCTCCGCGGCCTGGTGGCCCTCGACGAGGACTCCGGCGCCGTCTTCGTGCGCGGCGGCCTTGATGCGCGCGAGGTCCAGCTCTGGTCTTTTCCACTCAACGGCGAGGCCACCGCGGGACGCAGCCAGCCGCTCACGCAGGCGCGCGGCCAGCACAACGCCAGCTTCAACGCGACCGCGCGCCTCTTCCTGCGCACCACCGATCTGTTCGACGGCACATGGCGGACCGAAGTCATCTCGGCCGACGACGCACGCGTTGTCGCCACCCTCCCTTCCCTCGCCGAACCGATTCCGCGCCTACCCACTACCGAACTTACGCGCACAGCCGGCGACCTCGGCTTCGACGCCGCGATCACGCGCCCGCGCGCGTTCGATCCAAAGAAAAAATATCCTGTCATCCTATCCGTCTACGCCGGCCCCACGAGCAAGCGCGTGTCGGCCGAAGCCCGTGGTTTTCTCACCGACCAGTGGATGGCCGATCAAGGCTACGTCGTCGTGCGCCTCGACGGCCGAGGCACCCCGGGTCGCGGCCGCGCGTGGGAGCGCATCATCAAGGGCAACTTCATCGACATCGCCCTCACCGGTCAGATCGCGGGCTTGCAGGCGCTCGCCGCCAAGCATCCCGAACTCGACCTGACGCGCGTCGGCGTGAGCGGGTGGTCTTTCGACGGGTATTTCGCGGCGATGGCGGCGATTCGGCGGCCGGATATTTTCAAGGCCGCGGTCGTCGGCGCGCCGGTCGTCACTTGGGAAAACTACGACACCCACTACACCGAGCGCTACCTCGGCCTGCCGCAGGCCGCGCCCGAGGCCTACCGCGTGAGCAACGTCACCACCTACGCCGCGCAATCTTCGCGCCCGCTGCTGCTCATCCACGGCCTCACCGACGAAAACGTCTATTTCCAGCACACCCTCCAGCTCGCCGACGCCCTCTACCTCGCCGGCAAACCCTACGAACTCCTCCCCATGCTCGGCACCCACATGGTCAACGACCCGCTGGTGCGGATGCGCCAGCAGCAGCGCATCATGGAGTTTCTGAACCGCACCGTGCGCGACGATGGCGCCCGCTAAACCGGCACGACCAACCGTAGGGCGTCTGTCTTGCAGACGCCTCTTCATGCCGTGGACCGCGCGGCGGCGTCAGCAAGACTGACGCCCTACAAGGCGATCTCCGCTCGCTACCGACTGGCCTCAACCGCGGTTGCGCCCGCGAACGATCCGACGCAGCCTCCCGCGCGTCGGGAACGTTCCCGGCCCGTTATCCGTCCCCGCCGCCTCCATGCGCCCGCCCTCCACCATTTCTTTCGTGAGAGTAGAGGGTTTGGCGGACTCGATTGTCGTGGGGGTTAGTCGTGAAATCCGCCCTCTCTCCCTCACCCGCTTCGTTTGCCCCGCCGGCGGACGAACCGCCGCCCCGCGCCATGCCTGAGGAGCCACCGCCGCCGCGCCGTGATTTCGCCTCGCTCTACCGCGAGACGCTCGCGCCGCTGCGTCGCTACCTGGCGCGCCTCCTTGGCAATACCAGCGAGGCGCAGGACGTGGCGCACGACGCCTACCTACGCGTCTATCCCACCCGCGACGACGCCCGCATCGAGAAACCCGAGGCCGTGCTCTACACCACCGCGCGCCGCCTCGCGATCAACCGGCTCAAGCGCCGCAGCATCGCGCCCTTCGCCCACTCGCCCGCCGGCACCGACGCCGCAACAGCCGAAACCGCCGGAGTCGCGCAACAAGTAATGGCCCGCCAGGAGCTGCGCCTGCTGGAAACCGCCCTCGCCGAATTGCCCGAGGGCTGCCGCACCGTGCTCCTCCTCAGAAAGGTCGAACTCCTCTCCCACCGCGAAATCGCCGAGCGCCTCGGCATCGCGATCTCCACCGTCGAAAAACAACACGCCCGCGCCCTGCGCCTCCTGCGCGCCGCGCTCCCCGCCGAAACCGTGCCCGCCGCCGCCGAAGGAAAGGCCCTTTCATGAAGCTCTCCGCCACTGATCTCAAATCTCCCGCCGCGGAGGAAGCCGCCCTCTGGGCCGCGCGCCTCGACGGCGATCCGCTCGACGGCACCCGCCGCGCCGAGCTCGACGCGTGGCTCGCCCGCGATCCGCGCCACCGCGCGCTGCTCTCCAGCTACTGCCAGTTCTCCGCCGATCTCGAGGAGCAGCTGCCCGCGCTCGTGGTGGCCGGTGCCGTGAAGATGCCGGCCGTCCCCGCTCCGATGCGGCGCGGCTGGGGTTTCCCGCAGTTTGCCGGGCTCGGTCTCGCCGCTGCGGCCGCCGTCGCGGTCGCCTTCTGGGTCGCGCGGCCCGCGGCCGAGGTGCAGAGCCTCGCCACCGCGGTCGCGCAGCGCAGCACACACACGCTGGCCGATGGCACGCGCGTGGAACTCAACGCCCGCACGAGCCTCCGCTTCGAGAACACCGGCACCGAGCGCCGCGTGCGGCTCGGGGACGGCGAAGCCGTGTTCATCGTCGCGAAGGATGCGGCCCGGCCGTTCATCGTCGAGACGCCCGCCGGTTCCGTGCGCGTCACGGGCACGACCTTCAGCGTGCGCAACGACGCCGCGGCCGCGGTCGCGCTCGAGGTCCTCGTCGTCGAGGGCTCCGTGCGGGTGCGCCCCAGCGATCAGACGGGCAAGCACGCCGGCGAACCGTTCTCGCTCAAGGCCGGTGATCGGCTCGCGGCCGGCACGCGCGGGGTGGAAGTCAGCGCCTTGTCCAAGACCGCGATCGAAAACGCGCTCGCCTGGCGCGAGGGCTACGCGATCTTCGAGGGCGCGCCGCTCAGCGAGGCCGCCGCCTGCTTCGCCCGCTACCACGGGCGTCGCATTGTGGTCGCGCCCGAGATCGCCGGACAGCGCCTCGGCGGGTTCTACCGGCTCGATGACCTCCGCGCTTTCACCATGGGGCTGGAGACCACCAACCTCCCGACCCCTGTGATGGTGAGCGAAGACTTGAGCGGCACCCTGACCATCGGGCCGCGGGTCGCACGCTAAGGCCGATTCATGCACACCGACGCCACTTGTGCCGAGGTTGGGCGGGTCTGTGACCCGCCCTCAAATCTCTGCTCGCGGCCGAGGGCGGGTCACAGACCCGCCCTGCATCAAGCCGCATGAGCCACTCTTTTTCTCTCATGCCCACCGTGCGGCTCGCGCCCGTCCTGCTCCGTCTGCTGCTCGCCCTCGCGGGTGTCGCAGGGCCGCAGGCTGTGGCGGCGGAGCGCACGGTGGACTTCGATTTGCCGGCCCAGCCCGCGGCGCAGGCGCTGCTCGCCTTCTCCAAGCTCACGAAGATCGAGGTGCTGTTTTCCTTCGACGCGCTACGCGCCGTGCAGTCCACCCCGGTCTCGGGCAAGCTCGAGCCGGCCGAGGCGCTCGCGCGGTTGCTGCGCGGCACCGGCTTCGCCGCGCGGCCCAACGGCCGCGATCGCTTCGTGATCGGCCCGGCCACCGCGCCCACCGGCGCGATCCGCGGACGCCTGCTCACGCCCGACGGCACGGCCGTCGCGGGCGCGCGGCTCGCGTTGCCGCCTTCGCGCCATGCGACGGTGAGCGACATGAGCGGGGAATTTGAATTTCGTGGCGTCGCTCCCGGCACGCATCGCTTGGTCGCGAGCGCGGATGGTTTCCGCTCGCTCGAAATTCCCAACGTCGTCGTCGGCGCCGATCAGACGCACCAGCTCGGCCCGCAGCGCCTGCAACCCTCGAGCGATCCGGCGGCGCTCGCGCCCTACCTCGTGCGCGACCGCACGACGCGCGAGAATCCCTTCGATCGCAGCGAGACCCGCGCCGGCCCGCGCGGCCCTGGCGATCACCTCGACCTCGCGCGCACGGAGAACGACGCGATCCCGTTCAACATCTACAACCGCGACCAGATCGCGCGCAGCGGGGTCGTGAACCTCAACGAGTTTCTCCAGCGCGAGGTGCTCGACAGCGACGCCGCCACGCGCCCGCCAGAGCAGGACGGCAGCATCCCCGCGTTTCAGGCCGGAAGCACCAACATCAACCTCCGCGGCTTCGGTTCCGATCAGACCATCGTGCTCGTGAACGGCCGGCGCCTGCCCGAGTCACTCGTGAGCGGCTCGCAGGGCCAGACGCCCGACGTGAATTTCATCCCGCTCAGCCTCGTGCAGCAAATCGAAGTGTTGCCGCTCTCCGCCGCCGCACTCTACAGCGGCAACGCCGTCGGTGGCATCGTCAACATCGTGCTCCGCCCCGCCGTCGATTCCACCGCCAGCGAGGCCTCGCTCACCTACACCAACGCCCTCGCCGGCTACGATGCCTCGCAAACCGCCGCGTCTATCATGCACAGCCGCTCGCTCCTGGGCGGCGCGCTGCGCGTGCGTTTCAACGCCAGCCTCACGCAGACCACGCCGCCCAACGAAACCGAGCTCCGTTACCGCCAGGACCGCCCCCGCCCCAGCCTGCCGCTCACGTCCTCCCTCTATCGCGCGACGCCCAACATCCGCAGCATGGGTATCATCCCGCCTGATGCCGGCCCCAAAGATCCTCCGCCCCCGTTGCCGCCCCTTAACGGGCTCGGCTCCGCCACCGTCACCTCCGTCGCCCCCGGCGCCAATGGCCTCGGGGGCTTCGCTGCGTTTGCGGGCCGCGCTGGCGTGCGCAATTGGGATCTCATCCGTGCGCCCGGCGGCCTCGCCTCGTCGCCCGACAGCGTCAACTACCCCTACGGCCGCGAGCAGGAGCGCACCGCGTATTTCGCGTCGGTCGTCTACGATGTCGCGCCTTGGCTGCAGCTCGGCCTCGACAGCATGTATACGCGCACCGTGATCCATCGCGGTTACGACGTGATCGCGGCCGATCTGCGGATGCGCGCGAACGCGCCCAACAACCCTTTCGGCCAGGACATCGCCATCTCGCTGCTCGAGTTCGCCCCGCGCCTTGGCGAGCGCTACAGCCGCGCGCACCTTGAGTTCGGTTCCGGCGTGCTCAGCGCGCTCTTCAAGCTCCCGCGCGGCTGGACGCTGCTCGCCGACGGCCAATACGGCCGCAACCTTGCCAAGTATCGCGGCCTCGCCGGCGCCGACTCCACGCGCTGGGAAAAACTGATCGACGACGGCCGCTACAATCCACTGCGCGACCCGCATCTCTCGGCGCCGCCGCAGGAGTTTTATGATCAGGTGCTCATCTTCCGCGGCGGGCAGGGCCGCTTCATCACGGTCGGCGACTACTCCACAATCGATGCCTCGATGCGGTTCGGCCACCGCGCGCTCGCACTGCCGACCGGCATGGCCGCCGTGAACCTCGGCGCCGAT
>JANOCA010000545.1:0-2785 GCA_031411915.1 Opitutaceae bacterium | reverse complement strand
CAAGTTTGTCGAATACATCGATCCCACCAGCCCCAACTGGCAGGGCACGATCAATCCCGCGATCACCGCCGCCGGCTTCGCCGCCAACCGCACGACCTTCGCGGCCAACCGTTTTTACCGCCGCTACTACCTCCGCGACGGCATCGGTCCGGATCGCACGGATGACCTCAACCCGTTCCCCGGCCAATCCGTGCTCTGGCCGGACGTCGCCGGCCGCGCCGCGAACGGCCAGTTCATCAGCCGCCGCTTCTACACGCCGTCCTGGGGCGTCGGCGCCTCCGGCACGTATTTCAATAACCACCTCTACACGATGGTCGGCTATCGGCGCGATCACTTCAACATGCGCACGGAGCGCGGCCTCCTCCGCGCGCAGGCGCAGTGGGAAGTCGACCCGGTCGATGCGTTCAACACGCCGGCCAACCGCTTCGTGCAATACAAGGTCGACGGCGCCAACTACGGCGGCGTCCTCCGGATCAACGACATGATCGCCTTCGGGGCCAACTACGCGCAGTCGTTCCGCATCTCCGTCGGCCAGGGCGCCGCGACCTTCAACGCCGGCGAGCTCTCGGGCATCCCCGTCGGCGAGGGCACGGACCTCTCGGCGCGCTTCACCCTCCTCAAGGGCAAGCTCGAGCTGAACATCGTCCGCTACAAAAACTTCACGCCCAACGGCCGCTACGCCGTGCCCGGCGTCAACCAGCTCCTCCGCGACGAGATGACGGCGATTTTCCCCGGCAGCTTCGATCCCACCGCCACGGGCGACTACCAGACCACGCTCTCCCGCGGCAACGAGGTGCAGGCCATCGCCAACCTCACGCGCAACTGGCGGCTCACCGCGAACTACGCGGCCAACAAGGTCGTGAACACCGACCGCGTGCCGATCCTCAAGTCGCTGCGCGACGCCGCGAAGGCGCAGAACCGGCCCACGCCTGTCCTCGATGACTTCCTCCTCACCATCCCCGAGGGCGTGCCCAACGGCGGCTACACCAAGGCGCGCGGCAACCTTTTCACGCGCTACCAATTCTCCAGCGACTCCGCCCTGCGCGGTTTCGCCATCGGCGGCGGCGGCAACTGGCGCCTCCGCACCTACCGCGGCACCGTGAACTACTCCGGCCTCGCGACCTCCCCGACCATCAACATGTGGTCGCCCGCCTACACCATCTACACCGGCTACCTGAGCTACACGCGCAAGATCCACAACCGCAACACGAGCTTCCAGCTGAACGTCGACAACGTGTTCGACAAGGACTACTACCGCTCCGCCGCGATCGGCAGCGGCTCGTGGGGCGACCCACGGACGTTCCGGTTCTCGATGAGCACGGATCTCTGACGCGGACTTGACCGGGGGTGGAGCGCGTTGCCCTCAACGCGCTTTCAGGACCCGCGCCGTAGACCAAGCGCGTTGGGATCAACGCGCCCCACCTCCAAGCCGGTTCATTCTCGACGCGGGAGTCATCCGCGATTTCCGCCTCGCCGCCCCGTGCAAGCACCGGCATCCCTGCGCGCGGCGTGCCGCTGCTTCTCCTCGTCTCCCTGCTCTGGGCATTTTCCTTCGGGCTGATCAAATCGCTCTCGGGGATCGACGCCGCATTCCTCTCGGCCGCGCGGCTAGCGTTGGCGCTGCTGGTGTTCCTGCCGTTTCTGCGGTTGCGCGGTCTCGCACCGCACACGGCCGCCGCTCTCGCCGGCATCGGGGCGGTGCAGTTCGGGCTCATGTATCTCGCCTACAACGAGAGCTTCCGCTTCTTGCAAAGCCACGAGATCGCGCTGTTCACGCTCACGACGCCCGTGCTCGTCACGCTGCTGGCCGATGCGTTCGAGCGCACACTGCGCGGGCGCGCGCTGCTCGCCGCGCTGGTCGCGGTCGCCGGCGCCGCGTGCATCGTCGTCAAGACCACGCCGACCGCGGGCACGGTCACGGGCGTCGTGCTCGTGCAGCTCTCCAACGCCGCCTTCGCCCTCGGCCAGGTGCTTTACCGGCGCCTCCGCACCCGCGAACCCGCGCTGCGCGATCGCGATGTGTTTGGCCTGCTCTACGCCGGGGCGCTCGCCGTCGCGCTGCCCGTCTCACTCGCGCGCACGGATTTCGCGGCCCTGCCGCTCACGGCCACCAATCTCGGCGTGCTGCTTTACCTGGGCGTGATCGCATCGGGTGTCGGCTTTTTCCTCTGGAACCTCGGCGCCACGCGCGTCACCGCCGGCACGCTCGCCGTGATGAACAACGCCAAGATCCCACTCGCCGTCGCGGTCTCGCTGCTGGTGTTTCGCGAGAACGCCGACGTGCCCCGGCTGCTCGCCGGCGGCGCGCTCATGGGCGTCGCGGTCTGGCTGGCGCGTCCCCGGTAGGGCGCGGACTCCGCTCCGCGCCTCATCCGTCCGCCGGCGCGGCGGCGAGCGGAGTCGCCGCCCTACCCACCGCATCCCGTCCGTCGCTGCCCCGGCCTCAACCCTTCGTCTTGAACGTCCGCGTGTGGCCGCCGCTCGGGATTGAGATCGTGTAGCTCTTTCCGTCGGGCGCGACGGACATCTTGATGAGATTGGCCGGGCACTTGGCGGCCTCGGCGCCCGTGAGGTTTCCTTGGTTCGCCACGAACTCAGCCGACGCGTTGGTCTCGGCGGGCACGTTATGGCTTTGGTGGAGCTGGTAGAGCGCCTGCACGGAACGAGCCGAGCGGATCGCGGCGAATGAACCCGCGCCGCCGCCTTTTTTCGGGCCGTTGTTCATGATCACCACCGTCGGCTCAAGGCTGCGGACGAGGATCGGGTTGTTGCTCGCATCGAGGCC
>JANOCA010000544.1:0-6693 GCA_031411915.1 Opitutaceae bacterium | reverse complement strand
CTGCCCGCCCGCGACCCGCGGCCCGCGCTCGATGAATTGCGCCGCGTGGCGTTTCCGCGTGAGCCGTTTGCCAAGGACTACGCCGTCGCGACTGAGATTCAGAAGAGCGAGGTCCGCGTCTATTGGCCCGCGACTGATTCGCGCGACATCCGCCGCACGCGCCGCCTCAACCTCCTCGCCTCCGTCCTCTCCGATCGGCTCCGCCTGAAAATCCGCGAGGAACTCGGTGACGCCTACAGCCCCGGCGCCGGCCTCAACGCGCAGGACGTCTATCCCGGCTACGGCTATCTCCTCGCCGGCACGACCGTCGAGCCCTCCAAGGCCAAGCTCGTCACCGACACCATCGTGCAGATCGGCCAGACGATCGCCGAGAAAGGCATCACCGAGGACGAGTTGAAACGCGCCAAGGAGCCCGTGCTCACGAGCCTCCGCGAGAGCGCCCGCACCAACGGCTACTGGCTCGGCAACGTCCTCGCCCGCGCGCAGGAAAAACCCGAGGCCCTCGACTGGTGCCGCAACCGCTACGCCGACAACGAATCCATCTCCGTCGAGGACATCAACGCCCTCGCCAAGACCTACCTCGGCGCCACCCGCGCCAGCCGCGTCATCATCGCGCCCGTGGCGAAGCCGTGACATTTCATGATCAGTCCCAACCTCCGGCGGGGTGACGGCCCGCATCGGCGTATCGCTTGACCATCAAATGTTCTGGGTCTCAGCGGTATTCATTTTAGCTGTGCTGATCCTCGTGATCTACGGAGTGCTCTCATCGAAAGAGCGCGGCCGACTCCCCCCGCCCTTGGCTCTTTTTTTTCGGCCACTCGGCTCTCGTCGCGCTCATCTCAGTCGCGTTCTGGTTTCTTCAGCCGAATAGCCTGCTCGTCGCCCCGCTGCAGGCTTGGATGGTCTACCTCGGCATCAGGCACGGACTTCGATTCACCCGGGAACATCGAGTCCGGGCGAGCGCCAGCTACGGATTGATCAAGAAAACGGTCACGGAGCAGGCCTACGAGGATGCAGATGTTGAGCGCATCCTGCAGAATCTCCCGGAGGGTCTTCACGTCTCGAAGCGAACAAAGGAGATCGGTTTCTTGCGGGGCGGGTTTCGCCGCTTCGAGCGAATTGAGATCGTTGGCCCAGCGCAGACCCTCCGGCTGGACTGCATCGACGGTCGCGTCGCCGGAAAGCGAATCTCTGCGAGACTCCCGACCGCTCCCCGCAAGTAAGGCCTGCTGCTCGCGTGGCCTGACACTCAGCCACGGTCGCAGCGCTGAACAAGTCCTCCCGAATCTTGACCCATCACCTGACTGCGCCAACCTCACGCCATGAGCCTCCTCGAACTCAAACAGGCCGCGAGCCGGCTGACAAAGCGCGAACGCGAGGAGCTTCACGCCAACCTGATTCGGCTCCGCCACAACACGCCCGAGTGGAAGCGCAAGACCGCCCGCACCCTCAACGCCATGCAGGCGGGCAAGCGCGTCTCAGCCGAGCAGCTCGAAGCGCGCATCGCCTGTGGCTGAAATCGCCCGGTAGCGGCCGAGTTTCTCCGACCTCGCCGCGGAGTTCATCCTGACGTTGCCCAAACGCCGCCAGCGGCGCGTGATGGACCGGGCCTACGAGCTGGCGCGCGATCCTTTTCTCGAAAGCGACTACCGGATCGCGGACGCCAGCGGGCGGATCATCGAGCACCTACTGCTCGATGGCGTCGTCTTTTCCTTCTGGATCGATCACCCGGCGAAGCTCGTGATGATAACGGAAATCGAGGACGCGGAGTGATGCGCTGATCGAAAAACGCGGCTCACTAACGCTAACCAGCATCGCCGACTTGTGTTTCGTGTCCCTGATTCGCATCCGCAGCTGCTTTACTCGGCGCAAACCTTAAATTCAGCAGCGGCAGCAGCGCGATGAGGCCGAGAGCCGTGAGCCCCAGCACCGCGTAGCCCGCGGCATCGTGCACGAAGCCCGCGATCGAATCCGGGCCATGATGGTAGGCCCACGCGGTGAGGAAGAGGCTGCGGCCGAGGTTCGTGATGAACGCCAGCAGCAGGGCCGCCGCAACGAGCGCGGTTTTTTTCCAGAGCCGATCGAGGAACACCGCGGCGAGGAACGAGCCCGCGAAGAGGCAGGCCGTGAGCGAGCGGATGCCGGAGCACGCGTCCTCCACGCCCACATTGCCATTGGGCAGCACGAGCACGTTGCCTTGCTGCTCGAGCGGCAGGCCGAGCAGGTCGAAGACAAACGCCACCACCGTCACGACCTTATGCAGGAGAAAAAGGTTTAGCTGGTTCTCCACCGCCGAGACGAGCGGCGCCGACACGATCCACACCAGCACGGGAAACAAGAACCACGCGACGAGACGCGCGCGCGCATCCGCGCAAAAACCCGCCGCCACCGGCGCAGGTGATTCCGGCGCGGAGAAAAAAATCAGCGGCAGCGCCATCGCCGCCGCGCCGAGCGTCAGCGCAAGTGTCGCCGGCTGCGACGCCCCCGAACTTGCCCGCAGCAGCGCCCCGAGGAGAAACACCACCCCCCCGCCGGTCAGCGCCGCCACCGCGGCCGCACGCCACACCCAGGCACCCGCCCCCGCGGCCCGCGGGCTCGACTCCGCCCCGCAAGCCTGCGCCGCCGCGACAATCCGCGGCCAACGATCACGCACGACGAACAGCACGAAGAACGGCACGAGCCAGCCGAACGCGTAGTCGGGCTTCGCCCGCCACCAAGCGCTCTGGTCCCACGCCACGAATCCGAAAAAACCCGCCGCCAGCCCGAGCGCCGCGAGCAACGGCGCAGGCACGGAGGCGCGGAGATTTTTCCAAACGGACGGCATGGCGGGGAATGGGTAAATGCGACTGCCCGAGACGCGAGACCGTTTGCGTGAGTCGTGGACGAGGCGTCCCGCCTCGTGGCTTGGGGCCTGCGTTTCGGGCTCGCACCAACCACTGAGGCGAGACGCCTCAGCCACGACTAGCGCCCTCCGCCAAGCCTCACACCCGCGCCACGACAATCGACGCGTTCGTCCCGCCGAAGCCGAAGCTGTTGGCGAGCGCCGCGCGCACATCTCTCTTTACGGCGGTGTTCGGCGTCACGTTGAGCCCCAGCTCGCCGATCGCGGGATCGATATTCTCCAAGTTAATCGTCGGCGGCACGAGGCTGTGGTGGATCGCCTGCACGGCGGCAAACACGCCCATCGCACCCGCTGCGCCGAGGAGGTGGCCTGTCATCGACTTCACGCCGCTCACGCTGAGGCTCGCCTTGGCCTCGGCAAACACGGTCGCGATCGCGGTCGCCTCCTCACCGTCGCCGCCAGGCGTGGAAGTCGCGTGCGCCGACACGTAGTCGATCGCCGTCGGCGGGAGGCCGGCGCGGTCGAGCGCCATGCGCATCGAGCGCGCGGAGCCTTCGGCGCCGGGCGCGAGCGACGAGAGATGATAGGCATCAGCGCTCGCGCCGTAGCCGCGCAGCTCGGCGTAGATACGGGCGCCACGGCGACGCGCGTGCTCCATCTCCTCGAGCACAAACACCACCGCGCCCTCCGAGAGCACGAAGCCGTCGCGGTCCTTGTCGTAAGGGCGCGAGGCCTTTTCCGGCGTGTCGTTCCGCGTTGAGAGCGCGCGCATCTGCGCAAAGGCCCCGATGGCCAGCGGCGTCACGGTCGATTCCGCACCGCCAGCGATCATCAGATCGACGTCGCCGCGCGCGATGGCGGCGGCGGCCTCGCCAAGCGCGTGACCGCTCGTGGCGCATGCCGAGGCGACGCTCATGTTGGGTCCGCGCGCGTCGAGCAGCAGGCTCACCTGCCCCGCGAGGAGGTTGGGCGCGATCTGGATGATGAAGAACGGCGAGATTTTCCTGAAGCCGCCGGCCTTCCACGTGTCGTGCATCGCCTCCATCTCGGGCAGGCCGCCGAGGCCGACGCCCAGGTTCACGCCCATGCGCTCCGGCGCAAACGCCCCACGGTGCGCATCGAGGCCCGAGTCCGCGTAGGCCTCCACCGCCGCGCCCACGCCGAGGTGCGTGAACCGGCCAAACTTCTTCACGTCCTTCTGCGTGAGCGCCTGCGCAATCGGATCGCTGGCCGCGCCGCGCGGGCGCAACGGCGCAGGCAGCGGACGCGCCGGATCGAAATCGCGCACTTCCCCCGCGATTTGCGCGGTGCAGCCCGTGGCGTCGAACCGCGTCACGCGGCCGATGCCGCTGCGGCCCGCGGCCAGCGAGGCCCACGTGTCGGCCGCGGTGTTGCCGCAGGGTGTCACGGCCCCGATGCCGGTGATTGCGACGCGACGGTGGTGGGCGGAGGGCAAGGACATGATGGGAAAAGTCGAGCCGGCCAAAGACGCCCGCCCCGCGCGATTCGGCAAGCACCGTTTTGGCGCACGTAACAAGGGGGACGTCCCTGCCCGCCGGTGTAGACCAGTGCGCTCGCAAGCGAGCTGACCTACGGTTGTGAACCCAAACCGGAAAGCCGTGGCCCCGCCGCCAGCTGCCCCGCCTGCACCGTTGACAGCCCGGGCGCGCGTCCTATTGCCTCTCGCCTTTCGCGCACCCGCGCACGCCACCAGTTTTTCAACCGCAATCCCTCCTCATATGGCCGCCAAATCCAAAGCCAAGAAACCCGCTCCGCAGAAGAAATCCGCCTCCAAGGGCACCAAATACGTCTACACCTGGGGCGCCGGCCGCGCCGACGGCAACGGCACGATGAAGAATCTTCTCGGCGGCAAGGGCGCCAACCTCGCCGAGATGACCCGCATCAATCTCCCCGTGCCCCCCGGCTTCACCATCACGACCGAGGTCTGCACTTACTACTACGCCAACAAGCGCACTTACCCGTCCGCGCTTCAGGCCCAGATGGAGGCCGGCGTCGCCAACATGGAGAAGATCATGGGCACGAAGTTCGGCGCCACCACCGGCATGCCGCTCCTCGTCGCCGTCCGCTCGGGTGCCCGTGATTCGATGCCCGGCATGATGGACACCATTCTCAACCTCGGTCTCAACGACCAGGCCGTCCTCGCCCTCGCCGCCGCCACCGGCAACGAGCGTTTCGCATGGGATTGCTACCGCCGCTTCATCCAGATGTTCGGCGACGTCGTCATGGGCGTGCAGAAGCGCGAGGGCGAAGACCACGATCCGTTCGAGTCCGTCATCCACGGTTTCAAACACGAAAAATATCACGGCGACATCGAGGACTCGAAGCTCACCGCGCAGGATCAGCAGGAACTCGTCAACCGCTTCAAGTCGCTCGTGAAGGAGCGCACCGGAAAGGCATTCCCGAACAATCCGTGGGACCAGCTCCGCGGGGCCGCCGGCGCCGTCTTCGGTTCCTGGATGAACGACCGCGCCAAGGTTTACCGCGCGAAATACAACATCCCTTCCGAGTGGGGCACCGCCGTCAACGTGCAGGCCATGGTCTTCGGCAACACCGGCGACACCTCCGGCTCCGGCGTGGCGTTCACCCGCAATCCCGCCAACGGCGTCAATGAATTTTACGGCGAGTTCCTCGTGAACGCGCAGGGCGAAGATGTCGTCGCCGGCGTCCGCACGCCCGAGCCCGTCCTCAAGCTGAAGGACGTGATGCCGAAATCCTACGCCGAACTGCTCAAGGTCCGCGCGACGCTCGAGAAGCACTTCAAGGACGTTCAGGACGTCGAGTTCACGATCCAAGAGGGCAAGCTGTTCATGCTCCAGACGCGCAACGGCAAGCGCACCGCCGCCGCCGCGCTGAAGTTCTCCGTCGATATGGTGAAGGAAAAACTCATCGACTGGCAGACCGCGATCATGCGCAACCCCGCCGATCAGCTCGACCAGCTCCTCGCCCCGATCTTCGATCTCGCGGCCGTCAGGAAGGCCACGGTCATCGCCACCGGCCTTCCCGCCGGCCCCGGCGCCGCCACCGGAAAAATTTATTTCAACGCCGACCGCGCCGTCATCGCCGCCGTCAAGGGCGAGAAGGTTCTCCTCGTCCGCGTCGAGACCTCACCCGAGGATCTCCGCGGCATGATCGCGGCCGAGGGCATTCTCACCGCACGCGGTGGTGTCTCCTCGCACGCCGCCCTCGTCGCCCGCCAGATGGGCAAGGTCTGCGTCTGCGGCGCCGCTGCGCTGCAGGTGGATTACGAGAAGAAGACCGTCACCGTCGGGGGCACCAGCTACGGCGAGGGCGACTTCCTCTCCATCGACGGCACGGCCGGCACCGTTTACGCCGGCCAGATTCCGACCGCCTCCTCCGAGATCATCGCCGGCCTCGTCAACGACGACAAGGCCGCGCAGGCCACGGAGAAGTTCAAGAGCTTCACCCAGCTCATGAAATGGTGCGCGCAGGCCACCAAGCTCAGCGTCCGCACCAACGCCGACACGCCCGACCAGACCCGCATCGCGGTCGCGTTCGGCGCCGTCGGCATCGGCCTCACCCGCACCGAGCACATGTTCTTCGAGGGCGACCGCATCGACGCCATGCGCGAGATGATCTTGGCCGACACGCTCGCTGACCGCGAGAAAGCGCTCGCCAAACTCCTCCCCTACCAGCGCGACGACTTCTACGGAATCTTCAAGGCGCTGAAAGGCTTCCCCGCGACGATCCGTTTCCTGGATCCGCCGTTGCACGAGTTCCTCCCCAACACCAAGGAGGCGCAGATGGACCTCGCCCGGAAGCTCAACGTTTCCGTCGAGAAGATCATGCACCGCGTGCACGAGCTGCATGAG
>JANOCA010000543.1:0-9430 GCA_031411915.1 Opitutaceae bacterium | reverse complement strand
AGCCGCGAGAAGGGGGCCGCCACGGCGGCCGCATACGCCTGGCTGTAGTGTTGCGCGATGCGCTGGGCCGAGGCTTCGGCGCCGGGGGCCACGGGCACGCGCTGGATCAAGTGGCGGCCACTCGTCTTCGCGGTGCCGGGGTTGTAGGTGTTGAATTCCATCCAGGTGTCGTAGACGCGCACCTTCGTGCTTTTCTCCAGCGAATAAAAATCGCGGCCCACGAGCAGCGCATTGTCGGAGACCGTGATGCCGATGCCGCCGGCCTCCGCCGCCTGCGCGAGATCGACCGTGTTGGCCCCGATGCCCGGGCGGGTGTCCCACTCGCGGCTGCTGGCGCCAAACCGCGCCCACTGCTCGGGCGCGACCGTCCAGGTGGCGAGCACGCCCTCGCCCCGCTTCAGGCGGTTGAACCGCCCGACATCGACGTGCAGGAGAAGGGTGAAGGTCGCGGCAAACAAAGCCGCCGCCACGGCCAGCGCGGTCAGAATCACGAGCCAAGGTTGGTGTTGCCTCGGGCCCGGAATCGCCTGGACCACGGCGAGGATGACAAGCGCGCCCAGCAACACCGCGGCGGCGAGATTCCGTTTTCGGGCGGGCTGGTGCATGACCCGTTGTTTGCGGCGCGGCGTGCGCCGGTCAAGCGCGCCGCGGCACCTGCGTGCGTCCGTGCATCCCGATGCATCGGCGGAACGACGACGCGGGCTTGGCCTGCAGGAATTTCCCGTTGACCGCACTCGGCTGCGGCTCAGGGTTTTTCCTCGGTGAGACCGCCCCTCCTTGCCCCGAAACGTGGCTGCGCTGCGGCGCTTGGCGCGCTCGTGATCCTGGCCTTGCCCCTCGCTCTCCGCGCCGCGGCGCCCGCCAAGGCCGAGGTCTTCGATCCGAACGCGCCGGTCAGCTACTGGAAACAAATCCGCCCGATCTTCCAGGCGCAGTGCCAGGGCTGCCATCAGCCGGCGAAGAGCAAGGGCGGCTATGTGATGACGGATTTCGCGAAGCTGCTCGCGGGCGGCGACAGCGGAGACAAGGCGGTGGTCCGCGGCCAGCCCGATGCCAGCGGCCTCGTCGCCTCCATCACGCCGAAGAACGGCGAGGCCGACATGCCGAAGGACAAGCCGCCGCTGCCCGCCCATGAAATCGAGCTGATCACGAAATGGATTTCGCAGGGCGCCGTGGATGACACGCCGGCCAACGCCGTGCAGCGCATCGACGCCGCGCACCCGCCCGTTTACCTGCGGCCACCGGTGATCACGTCGATGGATTTTTCGCCCGACGGGAAGCTGCTCGCGGTCGCGGGATTCCACGAAGTGCTGCTGCATCACGCCGACGGCTCCGGGATCGTGGCGCGGCTCGTGGGCCTCTCGGAGCGCATCCAGGCGGTGCGATTCTCGCCGGATGGCTCGCAGCTCGCCGTCGCGGGCGGCCTGCCGGCGCGCATGGGCGAGGTGCAGATTTGGAACGTGGAGAAGCGCGCCCTGCACGTGTCCGTGCCGATCGGCTACGACACCGTCTATGGCGTGAGCTGGTCGCCCGACGGCAAGCTCGTGGCCTTCGGCTGCCCCGACAACAACGTGCGCGCCCTCGCCGCCGACACCGGCGAGATCGTGCTGCAGCAAGGCTCCCACAACGACTGGGTGATCGACACGATCTTCGACACGACGGGGAAGCACATCATCTCCGTCGGCCGCGACATGAGCACCAAGCTCACCGAGGTCGAGACGCAGCGCTTCATTGACAACGTCACCTCGATCACACCCGGCGCCCTGCGCGGCGGCTTGCACGCGATCGCCCTGCGGCCGGGACGCGATGAGGTGCTCGTGGGCGGGGCCGACGGCGTGCCGCAGGTCTATCAGGTTTTCCGCAAGACCAAGCGCCGCATCGGCGACAACGCGAACCTCCTGCGCAAATTCCCCGCGATGGAGGGCCGCATCTTCGCCGTGGACTACAGCGCCGACGGCAAGCTGATCGCCGCCGCGAGCAGCCTCGACGGCCGTGGCGCCGTCGCGATCTACACGGGCGAGTTCGACGCCACGATTCCCGACGTGCTGCTCAAGGCCTACGCCGACAAGATCGCCAGCGCCTACTCCAAGGAGGAGAAGGCCGAGATCGAGCGCTTTACGACCGCCGAGGTTAAGCGCGTGGCGGAGACGAAATTCCCCGGCGGCGTCTACGCGCTGTCGTTCCACCCCGATGGCCGCATCCTCGCCGCCGCCGGCGAGGATGGCCGCGTGCGGTTCATCACCACTTCCGATGGCGCGGTGGCGCGGGAATTTGTCCCCGTGCCCGTGAGCGCCGTAAAGAAATCCGCAGCCGAATGAAAAATGCGGCGCAATTTTCCGTCGTAGCCCGCCTCGTGCCTGTCCTGCGAAGCCTCGGCGAAGCAGGAAGAGGCGGGACGGGCTGCGCTTACCGTTCCGCCGGTCCCTGCTCTCACGAGCAGGGCTACATGAAATGAAAATCCTTTCTGTCTGTCTCTGCACGCTCGTCCTTGCGTCATCGGTCTCCGCCGCGATGGCCCCGACGCCGTTCGCCGTTCAGGAGTCGTTGCCGCCGGGCGCCAAGGTCGTGTCCCTCACCGTCGCGCCCGCCACCGTGAAGCTCGACGGCTGCTACGACGCCACGCAGCTCCTCGTGACGGCGACGCTGGCCAGCGGCGATCGGGTGGATGCGACGCGGCTCGCGACGTTTTCCCTCGGCTCGAAAATCGGCGAGGTCTCCGTGAGCGGGCTCGTCGGTCCGCTCGCCAACGGCAAGACGCAGCTCACCGTGAAAGTCGGTAGCACGACGGCCAAGGTGCCGGTCGAAGTCGTGAACTTCGACCCGAAGCAGAAGGTCGATTTCATCCGCGACGTGAATCCGGTCCTCGCGCAGCTCGGCTGCAGCGCGGGCGCGTGCCACGGCGCCAAGGACGGCAAGGCGGGCTTCAAACTCTCGCTGCGCGGCTACGATCCGATCTTTGATGTGCGGTCACTCGTGGACGACCTCGCGGGGCGCCGGGTGAACTTCGCTTCGCCCGACGATTCGCTGATGCTGCTCAAGGCCACGGGCGCTGTGCCGCACGAGGGCGGGCAGCGGACCAAGTTTGACGATAAATACTACCGCATCATGCGCGCCTGGATCGCCGATGGCGCGAAGCTCGATCTCGCGGCGTCGCGCGTCACGCGCATCGAAGTTACGCCGCAGAATCCCGTGCTCCAGGTCATCGGCTCGAAGCAGCAGATGCGGATCGTCGCCACGTATTCGGACGGCAAGCAGCGCGACGTGACGGCCGAGGCCTTTGTCGAGTCGGGCAACCAGGACGTGGCTGTCACCGAGCGCGGTGGCATCGTCACCACGTTGCGCCGTGGCGAGGCGCCGGTCCTCGCGCGCTACGAAGGGAACTACGCCGCCACGACCGTGACGGTGATGGGCGACCGCTCCGGCTTCGCGTGGAAGGAGCCCGAGAAGTGGAACAAGATCGACGAGTTCGTCGCCGCGAAATGGCAGCGGATGAAGATTCTCCCGTCGGAGCTGTGCAGCGACGAGGATTTCCTCCGCCGCGCCTATCTCGACCTCACCGGCTTGCCGCCGACCGCCGCCGAAGTGCGGGCCTTTATCGCGGACAAACGCGCCGTGCGCGAAAAGCGCGACGCCGTGATCGACCGGCTCATCGGCTCGCCGGAGTATGTCGAGCACTGGTCCAACAAATGGGCCGATCTTCTGCAGGTGAACCGCAAGTTCCTCGGCGAGGAGGGCGCGAAGCTTTTCCGCGGCTGGATCCGCGAGGAGGTCGCCGTCAATACGCCCTACGATCAGTTCGCGCGAAAAATCATCACTGCGAGCGGCTCCAACCGCGAGAACCCCGCGGCCAGCTATTACAAGGTCCTGCGCACGCCGACGGACACGATGGAGAACACCACGCACCTCTTCCTCGCCACGCGGTTCAACTGCAACAAGTGCCACGACCACCCGTTCGAGCGCTGGACGCAGGATCAGTATTACCAGCTCTCCGCGTTCTTCGCGCAGGTGGATCTCAAGAAGGATCCCGCCGCCGGCAACAAGACCATCGCCGGCACCGCCGTCGAGGGCGCCAAGCCGCTCTACGAGATCGCCTACGACAAGACCGAAGGCGAGGTCACCCATGATCGCACCGGGCAGGTGACGGCGCCGGATTTCCCGTATGCGGCGCGGGGTGGGGAAGGGATTGAGAGCGCGGCCACTCGACGCGAGCGCCTTGCGAACTGGATGACGTCGCCGGACAACCGTTACTTCGCCCTCAGCTACGTCAACCGCATGTGGGGCTACCTTACGGGCGTTGGCCTCATCGATCCGCTCGACGACATCCGCGCGGGCAATCCGCCCTCCAACCCCGAGCTGCTCGCGTGGCTCACGCAGGAGTTCGTGAAGAGCGGCTTCGACGTGCGTCAGCTGCAAAAACAGATCGCGAAGTCGCGCACCTACCAACTGTCCGTCGCGACCCATCGTTGGAACTCAGACGACCGCACCAATTACTCGCACGCGATGGCGCGGCGTCTGCCGGCCGAGGTGTTGCTCGATTCGGTATTCAGGGTCACGGGCTCGGTGCCCAATTTCCCCGGCGTGAAGCCCGGCACGCGCGCCGCGGAGCTGCCCGATTCCGCGATCGACGTGTCGAGCGGTTTTCTCGCGAGCCTCGGCCGGCCCGCGCGTGAATCGGCCTGCGAGTGCGAGCGCAGCGGCGACCTCGGCCTCGGCTCCGTGATGGCGCTTCTCAGCGGCCCCGCCGTGTCCGGCGCCATCAACGATCCGAAGAACGAGCTGGCCAAGCTCGTCGCCGCCACGCCCGACGACCGCAAGCTCGTCGACGAGATTTTCCTGCGCATCCTCAATCGTCACGCCACCGCCAAGGAAACCGCCGCTGCGCTCGAATCGTGGAAAGCGATCGAGAGCGAGCACGCCGGGCTTTCCGCCGCCCTCGCCGAGCGCGAGGCGTGGTGGACGCCCATCCTCGCGCAGAAGCAGCGCGACCGCGAGGAGGCGATCACCGCCGCGACTGGCGCCGTCGCCGCCCGCACCGGCGAGATCGCAGCGGATGTCGCGACGGCGGAAGCGAAACGGCAGGAGAAAATCGCGACGGAGACCGCCGCGCTTGCCTTGGCCGAGGCCGGCTTGGCAGGGCGGCAGGCCGCTTGGGAGGCCACGCTCGACGCGGCTCGCCTCGGCACGGCGTGGACGCCGCTGGAAGTGAAGACAGCCCGTTCCAACAACAACCAGCAGCTCAAGCGCCTCGATGATGGCTCGTATCTGGCGTCCGGCCCCGTGTCCAACAACGTCGACTACACGATCGTCGCCGATGCCGCCGACGGCATCACGGGCCTCCTGCTCGAAGTGCTGCCGCACGAGAGCCTGCCCAACTTCGGCCCCGGCCGCTCGGCGGGGAATTTTGTCCTCTCCGAGCTGGCGGTGCGGGCCGCCGACCGCGGCGCGGCGCGCGCGCCGAAAGACGTGGGCCTGAAGGACGCGCGGGCCGACTTCACGCAGAACACCTACGACGTGAAGGAAATCTTCAACGGCAAATCCGAGGGCGGCCGCGACGGCTGGGCCATCGCCAACAAATACGGCGAGCCGCACTATGCGCGCGTCGCGTTGGCCGAGCCGCTGCGCGAGGCCAAGGGCTCGACGCTCACCGTGAGCTTGCAGCACCGCTTCCGCGACGGGTTTTCGATTGGCCGTTTCCGGCTGTGGGCCACGACCTCCGAGTCACCGCTCGAACTCGGCCTGCCGGAGCAGGTCATCGCGGCATTGAAAACCACGGCGCTCGAGCGCACCGAGGAGCAGCGCCAAACGATCGCCGACTACTACCGCACCATCGACGCCGAGCTGCGGAAGAAAGAGCAGGCGCTCTTCACCGCGAAGCGCCCGCTGCCCGTCGACCCCAAGCTCCGCGACCTACGGGCCGCGCTCGCGCAGGCCGAGCAGCCCGTCGCGATCGATCCGAAGCTCGCCCAGCTCCGCGCCGATACCGCGGTCAGCGCCACGCAGCAGGCCGCCCTCCGCCTCACCGGCGCGCAGGATCTCGCCTGGGCCGTCATCAACACCCCCGCGTTCCTCTTCAACCGTTAGTCTCAACCCAAAAGGCCCCGCCATGATCCGACTCCCCGGTGGACTCAATACCGACCTCTGCGACACCCACGCCAAGCTGACGCGCCGCGATCTGCTGCGGCTCGGCGGCTCGTCGATCCTCGGCCTTTCGCTCGGCCAGATGCTCAACCTCAAGGCCCACGCCAATCCCGTGCCCGCCGGTGCCAAGGGCGCGCCCGGCTGGGGCAAGGCCAAGAGCGTGATCATGGTTTACCTTCAGGGCGGCCCTTCGCACCTCGATCTCTGGGACCCGAAGGAAAACGTGCCCGACAAGATCCGCAGCGCGTTCAAGACCACGCCGACCAAGATCCCCGGCACGCACTTCACCGAGATTCTCCCGCAGCTCGCGAAGGTGAACGACAAGTTCACCATGATCCGGTCGATGAGCTACACGCCCAACGGCCTCTTCAATCACACGGCCGCGATCTACCAGATCATGACGGGCTACACGACCGACAAGGTCAGCCCCTCTGGCCAGCTCGAGCCGCCCAACGCGAAGGATTTTCCCAACTTCGGCTCCAACATCGTGCGCCTCAAGCCCGTCGATACGCCGATGCTGCCCTTCGTCATGCTCCCGCGTCCGCTCCAGGAATCCAACGTCGTCGGCAAGGGCGGCGGCGCCGGTTTCCTTGGCAAGGCCTTCGATCCTTACACGCTCTATCCCGAGGGCGACGACCTCGACATGACCAAGATGGATCGCCTCAAGACCGACGATCTCAAGCTGCCCCAGGAGGTCTTCGCGATGCGCCTCGAGCGCCGGGCCCGCCTGCGCGAGTCGATCGATGCCGCGATGCCGGACATCGATAAGGCGACCGCGAACTACAACCTCGACGAGTATTACCAGCGCGCGCTCAACCTCATCGTGTCGGGCCGCGCACGCGAGGCCTTCGATCTCGCCGCCGAGGGCGAGAAGCTCCGCGACCGCTACGGGCGCAACACCTTTGGCCAGTCGCTGCTCCTCGCGCGCCGCCTCGTCGAGGCCGGCACGCGCGTCGTCGAGGTCATCTGGCCAAAGGTCGCCAACTCCGACAACCACTCGTGGGATCACCATCAGGGCCTGACCGAGCGCATGAAGGGCAAGTCCGGCCCGATGCTTGACCAGGGCCTGAGCGCGCTCTTCGAGGACCTCGATCAGCGCGGCCTGCTCAGCGAGACGCTCGTCGTGTGCCTCGGCGAGTTCGGCCGCAGCCCGGAGCGCGGCGTGAGCACGAGCGGCAACAACAACAGCGCCGATGGCCGCGACCACTGGCCGTATTGCTACACGAGCATCGTCGCCGGCGCCGGCATCAAGCGCGGCTACGTCCACGGCGAGTCCGACAAGACCGCCTCCGCCCCCAAGAGCGATCCGGTGCATCCCACGGAATTGCTCGCGACGATCTACCACGCCTTCGGCATCGATCCCGAGACGATCGTCTACAACCACCTCAACCAACCCCGCGAGCTCGTGAAGGCCAAGGCGCTGACGAAGTTGTTTGGGTGATGGGTCTGCTCTCAAGTCCACGCGCCTCGACAGATTCGAACGAACCCGTCTGACGGGGCGTGGGATTAGCCGGGAGACTCGAGTCCGATCAGTTTGTCGCAATCGTGGCGCGACGGAGCTGGGTCGTGTGCGTCCTTTCCCTCGCGATTGATTTCAGAAGCGCGGCCCCAGCCGGCCTCGTTCTTTGCAGGGACCGCGGATCCATTCGACGCGTGGGGCGACGGGATCGACAGAAGAGGCGCCATTGCCGAAGTAGTCGCCGACGGTGGTGCGTGTCAGCCGACACTTGCGATCGGCGAGCTGCTCGAAGTGGCCGAGAAAATATCCGCCGAATGCCGGACGCGCCACCGCACGCGCTGAGCCGGGCGTTTTATTTAACATTATTCTCCGGTGGAGCGCACCCACCGGGATTATTCGGGTCAGTGGATAGGGCCCGTTGCTCGATCAGCGCCACGCGCGTTGGCCGGCTCGGAGTCCTTGGTCAGCAATTATCAAAAGCCGGAAATCATGAATTCACCAAACCCACCCGTCTCGACGACGCCGGCCGGAGAAAACGGCCTCCCGCGCGAACCCCAAACCGGCGGCGCCCTCACCGATGCGAAGAATGCAGTCGCCCAAACGGCGCGCGACACCGTCTCGAAGGTCAAATCCAGCGCAAGCAGCGCCATCGCCCGCGGCAAGGACGAGGTAGAGAGGATTGCAGCCGGCAAGAAGACCGAGGTGGCCGACCGCGTGCAGCACTATAGCTCCGCCATCCATGATTCGGCAAAGTCGCTGGAGGAAAACGATCCCAACATCGCTTGGATGACCCACCGGGCCGCGGACAAACTTCAGAACATCGCCGATTACGTGCGCGAGCGGAATTTTTCCGATTTGCGGCACGATGCGGAGAACTGGGCCCGGCGGCACCCCGCGGCATTCTTCGGCGGCCTCTTTCTCGCCGGACTAGTGCTGGGGAACGTCGTCAAGGCCTCGCGGCGCAATGTCAGGCCGGAGTCCGACGGCGATTTCCGTTCGCCCCCGGCGGATCCCGTCCGCGGCACCCCGGAAGCCGATTCCCAATTTGCCGCCGCTGATCGCTCGGCAGCGGGTATCTGAACCCAAGGCCCGCCATGAATGAGATCCCTCCCCAACCGAACTCGATCGCCAGCTTGCTGCGCGAACTGCGCGACGAGACCTCGACCCTGCTTCGCCAGGAAGTCCTCCTGGCCAAGACAGAGTTGAAGGACAACGCGTCCCGCATGGCGGGCCACGCGGTGCGTGTCGCGATCGGCGGCTTCGTGGCCTACGCGGGCGCAATTGTGTTTCTGATCGGCCTCGGCCATCTGCTTGGCGTTGGGCTCATTCGGGCCGGCCTCGATCCACAGGTCGCGCAGTGGCTGGCACCCTCGGTGGTCGGCCTGACCGTCGCCATCGTTGGCTGGGTCATGCTTTCCAGCGCGAAAAACGCCCTCGCCCAGGACCGCATCACCCCAACCCAGACCATGGGATCCCTTCGTGACGGCAAAGAATGGGCCCAAGGCAAACTTAACCAATCCTCATGAATTCACCCACTGAAAAAGCCCCGGCCGAGATTCGGTCCGACATCGACAACACCCGCCGCCGGATGGACGACACCATGGATGCGCTCGGCAACCGGCTCCAACCGAAACATCTCCTCGACGAAGTCGTGGGTTATTTTCGCAGCGAAGGCGCCGACGGAGCGCCTCGCTTCGATCACCTGCGCGACAAGGTCACTCACTCCGCCAACACCGTCGTGCACTCGGTCGTCGAAGGCGTTAAGAAAAACCCCATCCCGGTGCTGCTGATCGGCGCCAGCGTGGCGTGGATGATCTATGCCAGCCGCCGCGA
>JANOCA010000542.1:0-1594 GCA_031411915.1 Opitutaceae bacterium | reverse complement strand
GCGAAGCCGCGCGGCGCGCCGGCATCGCGATCTCGGGCATCCATTGGGTGCTGGCTCAGACCGAGGGGTTTTACCTGACCTCGCCCGACGCGGCGGTGCGCGTGCGCACGGCGGACTATTTTTCCGCGCTCGCGGATTTCTGCGGCGACCTCGGCGGCAAGACCATCGTCGTCGGCTCGCCGAAGCAGCGGAGCCTGCTGCCGGGCGTGACGCACGCGCAGGCGTGGGAGTGGGCGCAGGACGTGTTCCGGCCGGCGGTGCGCACGGCGGAGACGCGCGGCGTGACGATTTGCTTCGAGCCCCTGCCGGCGGAGGACACGGACTTCGTCAACACCGCCGCCGAGGCGATCCGTTTCGCGCGCGAGATGGCGTCGCCGAATTTCTCAGTGATCCTCGATGTGCGCGCGATGAGCCACGAGGCGAAGCCCATCGCGCAGATCATCCGCGAGAGCCGCGGGGAGTTTGCCTACGTGCACGCCAACGATGCCAACATGAAGGGTCCGGGCTTCGGGGAGACGGACTTTGTGCCCATCGTCGCGGCGCTGCGCGATGTGGGCTACGACGGCATGGTCTCGGTCGAGGTTTTCAAGTTCGACGAAGGGCCGCAGGCGATTGCGGCGCGGAGCTTGGAGTATCTGCGCCGGGTGTTTGCGTAGCTCGTAGCCCGCTTCGGCAGAAGCGGGAATTCCCGGGGCGTCTTCTGACGACGGTCCCGCTTCTCACGAAGCGGGCTACCAGGACAGCGGGATTCCGCTCGACCGGAGCTGCGACTGGTATTCGGCGAGGAGCGCGGGCTTCGCCCGCACGGCGCGAGGCGGCTCCTTCTTTGCCCGGCAAAACGCGGCGAGTTCGCCCACGGCCTCGCCGATGTTCCACTCGACGGGGTGCAGGCGGTAGCAGCCATTGGTGATATGGGTGACGCCGAGATTTTTGCAGGCGGGGAGCAGGTTTTCCATGCGGCGCGGGATAAGCGCGCCGAGCGGAATCTGAAAAGGGCGCGCGGGGAAATCGATGTAGTTGTCGCCGCCGCTGCTCGGGTGGAGATCAATGGCGTAGCTGCCGATGCCGACGGAATCGGGGAAGGGCTCGGCGGTGACTTCGGCCTCCGGCTTGCCGGTGACCTTGGCCCGGGCGGCGGTGCCGACATGATTTTCGGTCACGGTGAACTCGGCGCGGATGCGCCGGCTCTCGCGCACGTAGGGATATTTCGCGAGTCCGTCCTCGGTGCCGACGATGTCGGGGCGGAGGCGCAGTCCTTTCCATCCCGTGCCGCCGTCGGGCCGCGGGCACGCGGTCTGGAGCCAATAGAGCCACGAGAGGCTGAGCTGCTTGGCCGCGGCGATGTGGCGCGCGGCCTCGTCGGGCGGGACCTCGCAGAGATTGCCGAGCATGTAGTCGTTCTGCGGCCAGTTCACGAGGGTGATGTCGCCGCGGTAGGTGCCCGGCGTGAAGTTCGTGCGGTCGAGGATGCGGCGGTAGCGGAAGAGTCCGGTGCCCTTCTGCGGATCGAAGCCG
Organism: Opitutaceae bacterium; assembly: GCA_031411915.1. Classification (GTDB taxonomy): domain Bacteria; phylum Verrucomicrobiota; class Verrucomicrobiia; order Opitutales; family Opitutaceae; genus ER46. The sequence goes on along the minus strand of JANOCA010000542.1, from coordinate 79 downwards.
TAGTTGAAGGGCTTGAGCGTGCGCGGCTGCGAGTAGAAGAGATCGAGCAGCTTGCCCGGCCAGGGCGGATTCAGGTTCG
>JANOCA010000541.1:0-1608 GCA_031411915.1 Opitutaceae bacterium | reverse complement strand
CGTCTCAAAAGTTGAACGTTCTCGTGGCGGGGCGATCAAACCCGCCGATGATTGAACCGATCACGCCCGATTACGGACAGGAGTTTCTCCTGCCGCCGGCGCTGGAAGAATGGGTGCCGCGCGATCACCCCGCGCGGTTCCTGCGGGAGTTTGTGGACACGCTCGACCTGGCGGCCCTCGGCTTCGCGCAGCCGGCGTGCGCGGACGGCCGTCCCCCCTACGCGCCGAGCCTGCTGCTCAAGATCTGGCTCTACGGCTACGTGCAGCGCATCCGTTCGACGCGCAGACTCGAGGCCGCGTGCCGCGAGCACCTCTCGCTCCTGTGGCTGACCGGGATGATCCAGCCCGACCACAACAGCCTGTGGCGCTTCTGGCGCACGAACCAGGCGGCGCTGCGCGAAGTGTTCAAGCAGACGGTGCACGTGGCGGTGCGCAGCGGCTGCGTCGGGCTGGCCCTGCAGGCGCTCGACGGCACGAAAATCGCCGCCGCCGCCTCAAGCCGCACCGGCTGGAGCCAGGCGCACATGGAAAAACTCCTCGCCGCCCTCGACGCGGCCCTCGCCACCCACGAGCTGGCAGTCCTCGCGCAAAACGCCGAGGCCGACGAGGACGCCACACCCGGCTACCGCCTCCCCGCCGGCCTCACCGCGCGCCAAGCCCTGCGCGAGCAAATCCAAGCCGGCCTCGCGCAACTCGCCGCCGACGGCCGCCACCACTACCACCCCGTCGAACCGGACGCCCGCCGGATGAAAACCACCGCCGGCAACCACCCCGCCTACAACGCCCAGGCGGCGAGCGACGCCCAGGCAGGCATCATCACCGCCGCCGACGTCACGCGGCAGGAGACCGACCACGGCCAGCTCGCGCCGATGCTGGCCCAGGCGCAGGACAACCTCGGCGTGGCGGCGACCGCCCTCGAGACCCTCGCCGACACCGGTTACGGCGCCGGGGCCGACCTCCAGGCCGCGGCGGAGCAAAACCGGCCGGTCCTCGTCCCGCCCGCCGAAGGGACGCCGGCCCGGGGCCGGCCCTACGCGTCGCAGCACTTTCATTACGACGAGGCGGCCCGCACCGTGACCTGCCCCCGGCAACGCACCCTCGACCACGAGGGCGCCACCACCCACGCCGGCCGCCCGGTGGAGCGCTACCGCTGCCATCATCACGACTGCCCCGTGCGCGCCCAGTGCACCCGCGATCCGAAAGGCCGGCAAATCGAAGTGCATCCCCACACCCCCGTGGTGCAGGCGATGCGGGCGCGCCTGCGTGAGCCGGCGGGCCAGGCCCGCTATCGCCGCCGCGCCGGGATCGCGGAGCCCTGCTTCGCCCGGATCAAGCAACACGACGGGTTTCGCCGCTTCACCGTCCGGGGGTTGGAGGCGGTGCGCACGCAATGGTCGCTCATCTGCGCCGCCGCGAACCTGCGCGTGCTCCATCAACACTGGCGCGCGCGCGGGAGCGGGCCGCGCGGGCCGGATGGGGCGGCCGCCGCCGGGCTCGCGGCCGCGTGAGCGGCGGCTTTTTGCCGCCTGCGCCCAAACCTCGCGAAAAATCCTTCGCTCTCAGCTCCTCCACCTTTCTGTTGCCAACGGACCCTTTTGAGACGGTCTC
>JANOCA010000540.1:0-16445 GCA_031411915.1 Opitutaceae bacterium | reverse complement strand
CGCCCCAAGCCCATACTGCGCCGGTGCTGCGCACGGCGACCGAATGGTAGCCTCCCGATGCCGCGGCGATCACGCCCGTCAAGCCGCCGACCAACACCGGCGTGCTCCGATTGATCGTCGTGCCATCGCCGAGCTGTCCGGCCCAATTGTAACCCCAACTCCACAGCGTCCCGTCGCTTTTGATCGCGGAACTATGCGAGCCGCCCTTCGCGGAGTTTATCGCCGTGGCTCCCGCAAGGCCTGTCACGAGCGTCGGCGTCGCGGTTGCCGTCGTGGTGCCGTTCCCAAGTTCGCCAAAGCCATTGGTGCCCCATCCGCGCGCCGTGCCTGCACCGAGTGCGAACGTCCTGGCCAATCCGACCACCGCGGATTTCGCGTCGGAAGTCCCACCCACTTGCACGGGCACGGAAAGCACGTTGGGCGACCCATCGCCCAGCTCGCCGCGATTGTTTCCCTCTCCGCCCCATGCCCAGATGATGCCGTCATTCCTCAGCACGGCAAAACGCGCGGCTGCCGCGGTCACTGCCACGGCATTGGTGATTCCAGCAACTTGCATGGGAATCGACGCGGCGATTGGGATGCTATCCACCCCGAACCACATTCCTCCACCGGATGATTCCCGCCACCAAGTCCACACGGTCCCGTCGGATTTGAGCGCAATCGAAAGGCCACCGGCCCTCTGGATTGCCTTGATTCCGGAAACATCGGTCAGAGTGGTCGGAGTAACGGGAGACGATTGGCCGGTGTTACCCCACGTCCAAACCGTGCCGTCGGATTTCAAGGCCGAGCTGTTCCCATACCCGGCTGCAACCGCGACGGCGCCCGCCAAGCCCCTCACTTGGACCGGGGAAGTGCGCTGAGTCATCGTGCCATCGCCAACCTCACCGGCCCAGTTGGAACCCCAGCCCCAAACCGTGCCGTCTGATTTCACCGCGAGCCCGTGAGAGATCCCCACCGCGACTGCGACCACTCCGGTCAACCCCCTCACTTGGACGGGAAAAATTCGCTCGTTCGTCGTGCCATCCCCGAGCTGGCCGGCCCAGTTGTGGCCCCAGCTCCAAAGTGTCCCATCGCTCCTGATCGCAACGGAATGATTGTGCTGCGAGGCGATGGCCACAATTCCGCTTAGGCTGCCAATCTGAACCGGAGTCGGGCGTTGAACCGTCGTGCCGTCGCCCAGCTGGCCGTTGCCGTTGTAGCCCCACGACCACACCGTGCCGTTGGTCTTCAAGGCGAGCGAGTGATCGCTTCCGGCCGCCACCGCCGCGACCCCCATCAGCGACGGCACCACCGCAAACGTCGGTCGATCCGTCGTCGTCCCGTCGCCGAGTTGCCCGCTGTAGTTGTTTCCGATGGTCCAGACCGTGCCGTCTGATTTTAGGAGCACCCGGTGCTGTGATCCGTCCGCCATCGCCCCCGTCGCGGGTGTGGTCTGGGCGGACGCAATATCCCCGAGCGAAAGAAAGAGCGTCGCAGCCAAGACACCGCACTTCCGCCGCCCCTGCGGCCTTTGATGTCGGCCGGCGTTCATGAGGCGAGATGCCGTTCTGTTGCTGACACGCATGTAGTGGAGGGGTTGGTGCGTTGACTGGGGCACGAGGAAATCTACCTGCACGCGACAGGGTTATTTTAGGCCCAGCAGCGCGCGCAGTTGGGCGAGGGCCGCTCGATCCCCGCGGAGGTTTTTCACCGCTGCCCCGACCGTCGTCGATTTTCCGGCGCCGATCACCTGCGCCTCGAACTGTGGTCGCGTGACCACCACGTTCCGCTCGGTTTGATCAGCCAGCCGGCGCGGATTAAACTCCACGAGCGTAATCCGGATTTGGTCGAACGCGTCGTCGGCGAGGAGAAACTCCAAGGCAGTAACGATGGCGAGGTCGTCTAGGTCCGACTCGTGCGCGGGCCTCTCCTTGGGCAAGCGCACGACAAGATGGGGTGCCCCGCTGAAATAGAAGATTGATGGGCGGAGCCGGGCGCCGTCGCGCAGAGCCCACGTTCTTTCCTCCGCCCGCATCCGGTTCAAGAGGACGGGTGAAAGCGGCTGCAGAGCGGAAGTTTGGGCGTCCAGGGCCGAAACTACGGCAAGCACCGCGAAGAAAAGGAGGCGGGATGGAATCTCTTGCATGAGAGAATGAGGTCTGGGCGAATCGGTGGCCCGGCGTGGCGCGCGCGCCAAGTCCTCCGCCGTTATTTTTCCGTTACGGGAAAATCGATCGGGATAGGCGGGCGCGAAAGATGGCGAAAATACCGCCGGGAATCAGAAAGCGGACGGAGGCGTTAAGCAGGGGCGGCGGGGTGGTGGGCCGGACGCGATGACGCCTGCGCCAGCCTGCCCCTCGCAATCCCCCTGCGAGGAATGGGCGGAGCCGCGTTCGTCATTAGCCCCGACACGTCGATCGCTCTTGAGCGACTCCCCCATGCGCAAACCCCTTCGTTCAGCGGCAAAACCTGCCGGCCCTCGTGGAAATCCCGCCGCGATCTGGTTAAGTCCTCAATCGCCAACGTCTAGGACGCGCAGCGGACTCGGTGGCACATCGCCTGCAAAATCGCGGCGCATGAGCCCGTCCACAGAAATTCTGCCTGCCGCCGCCGCCCTCTTGGCCCAATTCGATTCGGCGCGCACGGCCGTGGACTGCGTGACGCTCGCCAGCCATGCGGAGCGCCTCGGCGACTCCGATCTCCAGCGACGCTGCCTCGACCGCGCCATCGCCCTCGACCGCGATTGCGGCGATGCGCTGCTCGCTCAGGCGGCGCTGTCGCTCGACTACGGCGTGCCCGCGCTCACGTTCGCCCTGCTGGAGGAAGCCGCGCGTGCGGGCCTGCTGCCGGATGCGGCGACGCCGCTGCATGCCGAGCTCGTCGAAAAGGCGGCGCCTGATCCGCAGCTGCAGAACTACCTTCGCGCGATCGGCCGGATCAACGACGGCAAGGCGTCGAAGACGCTCTCGGTCGTCCTCGTGACGAATCTCTTTCCGCCGCAGGAACTCGGCGGCTACGGCCGCATGATGTGGGAGTTTGCGCACGGCCTCATGGCGCGCGGCCATCGCGTGCGGATCGTGACTTCGGATGTCGGCGAGTTTGGCCAGACTCCGACCACCGATGAGGTCGCGATGGAGCAGCACGTGTCGCGCACCCTTCGCCTCGCCGGCACCTGGGTGGGCGGCCGCGCGGCGCCGATCACGGACCGTGTCGAACTCGCGCGGCGCATGCGCGACAACGCCACGCGCCTTCAGGCCGTCGTCGCCGAAGGCCGCGCCGATCTCATCTTGGCGGGCAATCTCGATTTCCTCGGCACCTCGCTCATCCGGCCCCTGCTGGAAAAGCGCGTCCCGGTGCTCCACGCCGTGGCCAACGCCAACCCCGGTTATGCTCCCGCCGAGCAGCCAACTGAGCCCCACTACTGGATCGCGGGCTGCAGCGACTGGAACGCCGATGCCATCAAGCAAGCCGGCTACAAGCCCGGCCGGCTTGAGACGCTCTATCCGGGCGCGCGCGTCGATCGGTTCTTCCGGCTGTTCTTGCCCGACACCGCGCGCCTGCGCATCTGCTACGCTAGTTTGATGCTGCCCTACAAAGGCGCCGACACCTTGGTGCGGGCCCTCGCGCATCTGCACGAAGTCGGCGTGGATTTCTCCGCGGAGATCGCGGGCGATGCGCCCGACGCGAAGTTCCTCGCCGAGATGCGGGAACTCGTCCGTGCCCGCGGCTTGGAGGACAAGGTCTGCTTCACCGGCTTCCTCGATCGGCGCGGGCTCTCCGCGCTCTTCGCCCGCAGCAACGTGCTGGTTTTCCCGAGTCGTTTCCAAGAGCCCTTCGGCATCTCGCAGGTCGAGGCGCTCGCGGCGGGACTCGTCGTCGTCTCGAGTGGCACCGGCGGTGCCCGCGAGATCATCCGCGATCGAATCGACGGGCTTCTCTTCAAGGCGGGCGATGATCTCGATCTGGGGAAAAAGCTCCTCGTCCTCGCCAACCAGCCGGAGCTGATGGCGCGACTCCAGCGCCAAGGACAGGCGCGCGCGACGACCTACGCGGTCGAAAACTCCGTGCGCAAGATCGAGGCCCTCGCCGCCGAGTTGGTGAACGGCCAACCGGCGCCGGCAAACGATCTGACGGAGGCCCGCCGCTTTCTCGCCGCCAAGAATTTCGGCGCGGCTCTGCCCAAGGCGCTTGCCGCCCTGAAGGCCGAGCCGAACTCGGCCGATGCCCATCTGCTGCTGGGGGAGATCGCGGCGGCGAGACCCGACGGCACCGAACGCGCGGTGGAGAGTTTCCGGCAGGCCGCGCGGCTGCGTCCCGAAGATCCGGCGATTGAGCGGACGCTGGCGCTCGCGCTCATGCGCGGCGGCCGGCGCCGCGAGGCGATCGACCATCTGCAGCGCGTGCTCCGGCTCAGGCCCGACGATCTCGCGCCCGCGCTAGAGCTGGCTCGCGCCCATGAGGCGGAGAGCAATTTTTTCGCGGCGGAGAAAACCCTGTGGAACGCGATCATGCAGCACGATCAGGCGCCGGAGGCGGCGCAGGCGTGGGGCGATTTCCTCAAGCGCCGCGGCCAGCTGCGCGAAGCGTTGATCTGGCACCGGCGCGCCGCCGGCAGCAATGAGTTTGAGCTGCCACCGGTATCGGTCGGCCGGAAACATGCGCTGTTTGTCGTCCAGCAGGCGCTGGCGTGGCCGTGTCTCGCCTCGGTCTACGCCGCCTACGCCGCGGATCCCGAGTGGAAGGTCACGGTCGTGGCCGTGCCGTTGCGTCATCCCGGCCTCACCACCGAGGCGGAGCGCCACAGCGCGATCGAGTTCCTCAGGCGCGAGGGCATCCCCCATGCACGGTGGGAGGAATTTCAACTGACCCCGGGCGCGGCCGACGTGGTCTTTCTCGACCTGCCTCACGATGAGACCATGCCTGACGGGTGGAGCGTGGCGGACTTGATCCGGACGTTTCCGCGGCTGGTTTATCTGCCCCAGTCGCTGGCGATCGCGGGAGGCGCGGAGAAGACGCTGTGCCAGTTCAACCTCCCGCTGCAGCAGCGCGCGTGGATGGTCGTCGCGCACAGTGAGCGCAACAAGTCCATGTTCACCCGCCACTGCGCGACGGGCGATGCCCACGTGGTCGTGACGGGCCATCCCAAGCTCGACGCTCTGCGGGGCCTGGCCTCGATCCAGGATGCGGAGCTTGCGCGCTTCGTCGGCGATCGGAAAATGATCTGCTGGAACCCGCACTTCGACGCGCGGCCTGATGGTTCCGAGTTTGGTGGCGGCGTCTCGACGTTTTTGCGCTGGCAGGAGTTCCTGGTCGCTGAGGTCGCGCGGCGGCAGGAGGTGGCGTTGGTGATTCGGCCGCACCCGCTGCTCTTCGGATCGCTGGAGAAGAAACGCATCTGGACGCCCGGGCAGATGGCGGACTTCAACGCCCGCGTCGCCCGCGCCGGCAACATCCTCGTCGATCGGCGCCCGTCGTGTCTCCCGGTCTTCGCCCGGTCCGCGGCGCTTATTTCCGACGCGTCCTCCCTTTTGATCGAGTATGGCGCCACCGGGCGTCCGCTGCTCTACCTGCAAAACCCGCGCGGTCCCGGACTGAACGAGGATGGCGAATTCGTGCGCGACCACTGCTACACAGCGGAGCGCGAAAACCAGATCAAGGAATTCGTCGACATGGTCGTGCGCGGCGAGGATTCGCTCGCCCGCGGCCGTCGCGCGGCGTTTCCGCGCTTCGTCCACCAGCCGACCGGCTCCGTGGCGGAGGCGGTGAAGGCGGCCGTCGCCGAGCGGCTCGAGGCCGAGCTGGCGCCCGCTGAGCGCAAGCGGGTGGCGAGCTGAGATTTTGTCCGCCCATGAAAATCGGCTACATCACCGGCGCCTTTGATCAGTTCAATCTCGGGCATCTGAACCTGCTCCGCGATGCACGCGGGCTCTGCGACCAGCTGGTGGTCGGCGTGACCACAGATGAACTCGCCGCCTACCGGGGCCCTCGCGCCGTGGTTGCTTTCGAGGAGCGTCTCGAAATCGTGCGGGCGTGCCGTCATGTCGATGCGGTCGTCGTCCAAACCACGCGCGAGAAGCTTGGGGAATGGGAGAAGCTGCGCTTCGATGTCATGTTTGTCGGTGACGATTGGTTCAAGAATGCGCGCTGGCAGGTCATAGAGCAGCAGCTCGCCGGCGTGGGCGTGAAAATTGTCTATTTGCCGGAGTCGCAACGAACGGAATCCCGGTTGAACGACCATGTGCGCGGGAAGAAGCGCCATGAGAAGGTCGAGGATTTTTTGCCTGGCGCCGATTTGCCGCAGTTGGGGGAGCGGCGGCAGCGCGTGGCCTAGGCTGGAAAAAAATGGGCCGGCGCGTGGCCGGCCCTGAAAATGCGAAGGCCCCGGGTGTGAACCGGGGCCTTGTTGGCATAGACCAACGAGTGAACAGACACTGACTCTTTCGGGGCCTTCGCCGGGAGTTCGTGGACCTAGTCGCTTAGCCCGGCCGCCGTTACGAGCGGCGGCCGGGACTGGGCGAATCAGGACTATCCCTGGGCGGGGTTTCCTTAGCTGATCAACCGCAGCGCGCTCTGGGCGCTGGAGTTGGCCTGGGCGAGCATCGCGGTGCCGGATTGGACGAGGATGTTCCAGCGTGCGAGCTGGGTGGATTCCTCGGCCACGTCGACATCGAGAATGCGGCTGGTCGCCGCCTCGAGGTTGGCCTTGTTGATCGTGAGCAGCTCCGCGGCGAAACCGAGATGGCTCTGCTCAGCGCCGTTCTGGGCGCGGAACGTGGCCACGTTCTCGATTGCGTCGGTGATGTTCGTGAGCGTGACGCCCGCGAGCGAGGTGACACCCGAGCTCGTGATCGCGCCGACGCCGGAAGTGGCGTCGGAGACGTCGCGGCCCTGGAGCGTGACGCTCGTGGCGCCGTCTTCCGTCACCGAGACCGTGAGGTCTCCGGTGCCGAAGAGGGCGACGCCGTTGAACGTCTCGCCGGCGATGTCCGTGAGCTGCGTCTGGAGTTCGGTGAACTCCGAGTCGTAGTTCGCGAGATCGCTGGCGCTCTTCGTCGGATCGGCGTAGAGGGTCTTCAACTCGCTGATGCGGTCGAGGATCTTCGCGCTGATCTTAAGAGCGCCGTCCTGGGTTTGAAGCAGGGACACCGAGTTCCCGATGTTCGTGGCTGTCGCGCCTTGGCGTTTGGCCGCGGCCGACAGCTTGGTGGCGACGGCGAGACCGCCGGCGTCATCCGAGGGATTCACGATACGGGAACCGCTTGAGAGCCGGTTGAGGCTCCGCTGCAGCATACTGTTCGACGTGGCGAGGTTGTTGGAAGCAACGGTCGCCGCGTAGTTGGTATTAATTACGACTGCCATGGTATTATCTTTCCTTGATGAGTGCGACGTCCGTCGTCGCCACGTGTCCGGATATTCGGCGCCGGACCGCGCCGTCTGCGGCAGGTGCCGCAAAGAGACTCGCGCCACCGCAATGCGGCGCGAGGTCTGGGGGTTGTGAATTCAAGGAAAGAACCAAACTGACTTTTCTGACTTTCGACTTTCAAAAAACAACTGTCACCCTTTCCACTGGCAACCGGCCTGAGGGCCCCGGCCCCGGGACAGACAACCGCGTCGTGCCGGGGACCGCGGCGGCGGACGGACCGGGTCCGCCGCCGCTGGGGCCGATTTAGCCGGATTAGCTGAGCAACTTGAGCGCGATTTGCGTGCTGGCATTGGCCTGCGCCAGCATCGCCGTGCCGGATTGCACGAGGATGTTGAAGCGGGCGAGCTGGGTGGATTCCTCGGCCACGTCGACATCCATGATGCGGCTGGTCGCGGCCTCGAGGTTCGCCTTGTTGATGGTGAGCAGCTCGGCGGCGAAGCCGAAGCGGCTCTGTTCGGCGCCGTTCACGGCGCGGAAAGTGGCTACATTCTCGATCGCATCGACGATCTCGGTGAGCGTGACATTGGCCAGCGAGGTGACGCCCGAGGCCGTGAGCGTGCCGACGCCTGAGGTGGTGTTGCTCAGATCGCGGGCCTGGATGTCCACGGTGGTCCCGCCGCTCTCGGTGACGCTCACCGTGAGATTGGACGTGCCGAAAAGGGCGACGCTGTTGAACGCCTCGCTCGTGAGATCGTCGAGCTGCGACTGCAGCTCGAGAAACTCGGAGTCGTAGTTCGACTGGTCGCTCGCGCTCTTGGTCGGATCGTTGTAGAGCGTGCGGAGCTCGCTGATGCGTTCGAGCACCTTGCCGGCGACCTTGAGGACGCCATCCTGCGTCTGCAGGAAGGAGACCGCGTTGCCGATGTTGGTGTTGACAGCGCCCTGCCGGCGGGCGGCCGACGAGAGCTTCATGGCGACGGCCAGACCACCGGCATCGTCCGCGGGGGACACGATTTTGGAACCGCTCGAAAGGCGGTTCAGGCTCTTCTGCAACATTCCGTTGGAGTAGGCCAGGTTGTTCGCCGCGACGATCGCGGAGAAGTTGGTATTGATGACTACTGACATGGTGATCGTCCTTGATCCTTGAGCGTGGCGTCCGTGCCACAGTCGTATTCGGGGAGGCGGCTCCGAATCGCGCCGGCCGGGACGTTTGTCTCGACGGGGGATGTATCGGACCAGCCGGAGGAAAACTTTGCCGCAATCGTTGTGAATTATTTTCCGGACCCGGCACATTTTTCCTAAACCACGCGGGCCTCAAGCCGATCGCGCGCGCGCCGATATGTTTTATGTGGCGCACCGCGCCCAACCATCGCGCCTCCCATTATGTCCACGGGTCTCCAAGTTGCAGGTCTCGCGTCCAATTTCGATTGGAAGAGCTTCGTCGATCAGATCCTCAACTTGGAGCGCGCGCCCGCGGGCCGTCTTGAGAGAGAGCAGACCGCGAACCGCCAGAAGGTGACGCTGCTCGACTCGCTCGGCGCCAAGCTTTCCGCCCTGCAGGGCTCGGCGAGTGCCCTGAAAACCGATACGCTGTTTGGCAAGCGCACCGCAACATCTGCGACGGTGGACTCGACGTGGGGTATGAGCGCGGGCGAGAGCACGCCGTCCGGGACGTATTCCGTGGCGGTGAGCCGCCTCGCCACCGCCACCAAGCTGGCCGGTTCCTCCGACATTGGCGCGGGGCTGAATCCGGCATCCGGCGATGTCTCGGGCCTGACCCTGGCCAATCTCCCGATCGGGCAGGCGTTGACGGCGGGGACCTTCACCGTGAACGGCGCCGTGGTCACCATTGCGCTCACGGATTCCCTGCAGGAGGTGTTCGACAAGATTTCCACGGCGACCAGCGGCAGCGTCACCGGTTCCTACAATCACACGACCGACCAAGTCACGCTCACGGGCCCGGGGATCGTGATGCTAGGAGCCGCGAACGATTCCTCGAATTTTCTCCGCGCGATGAAGCTGAACAACAACGGCTCTTCGCCCGTCAGCAGCGCTTCCCGATTGGGCACGGTGAAAACGACGGCGGTGCTGGCGAATGCCAATCTTGCCACGCCCATCACCGGGGTCGATGGGGCGGGGGCGGGCACGTTCGAAGTCAACGGCGTCTCGATCGGCTACAACATCAACACGGACTCGCTCACCAGTGTCATTGCCCGCATCAACGCCTCGGCTGCCGGCGTCGTCGCAAGCTACGACGGCGTCGCCGACCGGCTGACCCTGACCAACAAGACCACCGGCGATCTCGGGGCCTACGTCAACGGCGCCTCGGGCGGGTTTCTCCAAGCTGTCGGGCTCCAATCCGGCGTGACGTTCACCCGGGGCAGCAACGCCGAATTCTCAATCAACGGCGGGCCCACGCTCATCAGCTACTCCAACACGCTCGACTCGTCATCCCACGGGATCGCCGATTTCAGCGTGACCGCCGATTCCACGACGACCCAGGCGATCACCGTGGCGGCGGACACGACCGCGATGCGCACCAAGATCGAGGAGTTCATCAAGGACTTTAACGCGGTCCAGGAGTTCATCGATACCAACACGAAGGTCACGACGGACTCCAAGGGCAAGGTCGCGACGGCGGCGCTTTCCGGCAACCGCGAGATCCAGGAGTGGGCGACCTCGCTGCGCCGCATGGCATTCGCGGCGGTGAGCGGGATTACCGGCTCCGTGGATCGGCTCGAGGATCTCGGCATCGACTTCAAGTCAGGCACGAGCCAGCTGGAGATTGAGAACGGGGCGAAACTCGACGCCGCGCTCGCGGGCAATACGGGCGACGTGAAGGCTTTTTTCACCGCCGCCACGACCGGCTTCGCTGCGAAGCTTGACACCTACCTCGGCAATCTGGAGCAGCAGAACGACGACCAGCAGGAGCGCATTAACCAGCTCAACACCTCCATCGACCAGCAGATCGCCGCGATCGAGCGCCAGCTCGAGCAGCGGCGGGCGCTGCTGGAGTCGGCCTTTATCCGGATGGAGGAGGCCCAGCAGAAGCTGAAGCAGCAGCAGTCTTCCCTCGAGAGCATGCTCGGCTCCAGGAACTCCTCATGATCGCAATGAAACCTCTTTCAGCCCTCCTGCTCGCCGCCGGGGCCGCGGCATTCTCCGGTGGCTGCGCCCATCCCTCGATGGTGGATGCGGCGCGGCTCGGGCCGTTCCACGCGCCGGGCAATTTTGCCGGAGATGCCAACCTCGGCATTGTGCGGCGCGTGGCGCTCCTGCCTGTCTGGTCCGGCGCAGGCGTGGCGCCCGAGGCGGTCGCGGCCTTGGACGACGTGGTGCTTGCGGCGCTGCAACGGCAGAACCGGTTTGAGGTCGTGCAATTCACGCGGGAGGAATGCCGGCGTCGGTATGTCATGGATGCGATCTCGTCCTCCAACGCGCTGCCGAACGATCTGCTGGAGATGCTCAAGCGCGAGCACGCGGTCGATGCGGTCATGTTCGTCGACCTCACGGTTTACCAAGCTTACAAGCCGCTGGCGCTGGGCTTCCGCGGCAAGCTCGCGGCGGTCGATGGATCGCGCCTGATGTGGACCTTCGACAATCTGTTCTCATCCGACGAACCGGCGGTGGCCAATGCGGCGCGCCGCCACTCTGTAAACCGCGATCGCAGCGTGCCGGCTGACATGACGGCGGCGGTGCTCCAGTCGCCCACGAAGTTTGCCGGGTATGCTGCGACCGCGATGTTCGCCACCTTGCCCCCCATTCTTCCTCCCCGGGTAGTCGCCGCTAAGTAGCCCCTGCGCCCAAAAATCCTAAAGAACGGCAGATAGGCGCCGATATTTTACTTAATCCTTAAAATTCCGGCCCCGCGCCCGTGCGATTTGCAAAGGCGCCAACTGCTAACCGACCTTCCATATGATCTCCTCCACTTCCTCCTCCGACCGGCCCGACCGGACGGAACTCATCTCCGCCGGGTCGCGGCCGCCGATGCGCAAGCCGTCGTCCAAGCTGGACGCGATTTCCACAGAGGGCGCCGCGTTTCTCCGTGCGGAACTGTCCCGGCAGCCGGAAGTGCGCGCCGAAGTGGTCGAGCGCGCCCGCCTCCTCGCGGCCGACCCTTCATATCCTTCGTTTGAGGTCGCGCGGAAAGTGGCCGAGCAGATCCTCGCCTCCCCGGATCTGAGCGAGATCGAATAAACGGAACCCATGGTCGCCACCGGCTACGCGCGGGCCTACCGCACCAACGCTGTCCTCACTGCCAGTCCCGGCCAACTTGTGCTCATGCTTTATGATGGCGCCCTCAAGGCTCTCGCGCTCGCGCGGGACGCGTTTGACACGCCCGCCGAGGATCCGCGGCGCATCGCCGTCATCAACCAGCAATTGTTGAAGGCCCAGGCGATCATCACCGAGCTGCAGAACGGCCTGAACATGGAAGTGGGCGGCGAGTTTGCCCGCACCATGCACCGGCTCTACGATTTTCATCTTGGGCGCTTGCTCGATGCGAACCTGCGCAAGCAGGTTGAACCCGTGATCGAGGTGGAGCACCTCGTGCGCGAATTGCGGGATGCGTGGGCGCAGATGCTCACCCAGCAAACGGAGGGTGGCTCGGTCGAGCACATCCGTGGAGTGGCCTGACATGGAATCGCCCGGGCAACGTTGTTCGCGAATCGCCTCCGCGCTCGAGGATTTGAGCGCGCAGGAAGCGGCCGCGCTTGCGGCCAGCGAGTATGGCACCGCGGTCGTGTTGCAGGAGCGGGCCGAGCCTTTGGTGGAGTATCTCACCTCGCACGCGGAGGATCTCGCGGGCGATGCCAGGTTGGCCGCGCAAGTCGCGCGCATCCATGCGTTGCGTGGGCGGAGCGAAGCTTTGTTGTCGGCGGAGATTGAGCGGACGCGCGCGGAATTGCGCGAGGCCGGGGCCGCTTGTTGCCGGCTGGCGCGTGTCGCGCCGGCCTATGGCAGTGGCGCGGTGGCGCCGTCGCGGCTGAGCGCCGTGAGTTAGCGGCGCGCGGCGGGTTGTTTGGAAAAAACAAAAAGCGCGGCCGAATGGACCGCGCTTTTCAGATTTGGTTTTGGCGCCGACTCAGGCGGTGGCGGCTTTCGGGGCCGACTCTTGCTTGGGCGTCATGTCGGCGTGCGTGATGGTCGCTTCCACGCCGGGGCCCGCGAGCCAGGCAGTGGCGATCCGAGAGGCCTCTTGTTTCCAGTTGAGTGTCGGGGTCGAGTAGACGGCGAGCACGGGGAGGGCTTCGCTGCCGTTCCAGCCCAGGCTGGCCTTCAGGCAAAGCGATCCATCGGCGAGGGTGAAGGATTGGAGGAAGATCGAGCCGCCGGCGGCGATGCCTTGGCCGGGCTGGCGCGGCTTGAGAGTGAGGCGCGCGAGGCCGTGGTGGAAGTTCACCATGCGCATCGCGTCCCAAGCGCCCTTGTCGCCGGCCGCGGCGCCGGCCGTCACGGCGCGCTCAATGTCGGACAGGAAGGATAGGAGACGCATTTTACAGGGGATGACATCGTCGCAGCGGCATTAACCTTTATGAAAATTCTCAAGAATCCAGTCCCTTGACCGAAAAGGAATGTGAATGTCGCCGTCGCCGTCCGCATCCTGCCAGTCCCTGTTTGTGCAGCCGCCGGCCTGCCGGGCGGTGCTGCTGATTGAGGATGATGATGTCGTCGCGGGCTTGGTGATCCGAATCCTCGCCCGTCGCGCCCAGCGGGTGCTGCGCGCCGCCAACGGCGCCGAAGGGGAGAAACTTTTTGCCGAGCACCGTGAGGAAATCGGGCTCGTGATGGTCGATTGCTGGCTGCCGGACGTCGCCGGCACCACGCTTTGCCAGCGCTTCCGCCGGGAGGCCCCGGACGTGCCAATCCTACTCACGAGCGGTTGCGACAATGCCGAGGCGCGGCGTCTCGCTGCGAGCAGCCACACGGCGTTCCTGCCCAAGCCGTTCTACCCGGCGCAAGTGGATCACGAGGTTTCGGTGCTGCTGGGAGAGGGGCCGCGGCGGGCGGCATAGGTAAAAGTAGCCGTTAACATTTGTTTGAATAGAGCGGGGGGCCGCGTTTGATGGGGTGAGTTCCCCAGTCAACTCATCCCTGTCGATCCCTCCGCATGTCCTTTGAGAAAATCCTGATTGTCGAAGACGATTCGGTGGTTCGGAATCTCCTGCAGAGTATTTTTCTCCGGCACAAGCTGCCGGTGACAATGGCGGACAGCCTCGCCCAGGCGCAGGCCCATTTGGAGAAGGAACCGTTCGATCTCATGCTGCTCGATCTGCGTCTGCCGGATGGCGACGGCCTGAAGTTCCTCGAGCAGGTGGGCACCTTGCCGGAGCGCCCGATCGTTGTAATGATCACCGGGCACGGCACGATCGAATCCGCGGTGGCGTGCATGCGCGCGGGAGCCTTCGACTACGTCGTGAAGCCCTTCACGCCCTCGCAGATTGATGTGATTCTCCGCAAGGCGCAGACCTACCGGCAGCTGGTGAAGGTGAACAACCTGCTGAGTGACGATCCGGAGGACGAAGACGCCGTGCTCATCGGCCGCAGCGCCGCGATGACGCGCCTGCGCCAGCTCATCGATCGCGTGGCGCCGACGGACGCGACGGTCCTCGTCACCGGCGAGAGCGGCACCGGCAAAGAGATGATCTCGCGGGAATTCTACCGGCGCAGCCCGCGGCGCGGGCAGCCGTTCATCAAGGTCAACTGCGCCGCCGTCTCGCAGACCCTCATCGAGAGCGAGTTTTTCGGCCACGAGCGCGGGGCGTTCACCGGCGCGACCGAGCGCCGCGAGGGCCGCTTCGAGCTCGCCAACAACGGCACGCTCCTCCTCGACGAGGTGAGCGAGATCCCGCCCGCGTTGCAGGCCAAGCTGCTGCGCGTGCTGCAGGAGCGCGAATTCGAGCGCGTCGGCGGCACCCGGACCATCAAGGTCAACGTCCGCATCATCGCCACGTCCAACCGCGACCTGCTCGCCAACGTAGCCAAGGGCGAGTTCCGCCAGGATCTTTATTACCGCCTCAATGTTTTCCCGGTCTCTGTGCCTTCTTTGCGAGAGCGGCTCGACGATGTGCCCGTGCTGGCCGATCACTTTTTGAAGCGTTTTGCCCGCAAGCACGGCATCAAGGTCACGGGTTTTGCCGACTCCGCGCGCGCCGCGCTCTTGGCTTACCGCTGGCCGGGCAATGTCCGCGAATTGCAGAATACGGTCGAGCGGGCGGTCATCCTGTCCGAATCGGGGCGGGCCGTCACGGCCGCGGCACTTGGTTTGCCCGGCGACTTGTCGGAGACTGACCAGACTACTTTGCGTCCGTGGGAATCTGAAATTGCGACCTTGCCCGAGCCTATCGTCATCGCGGGTGGGGGCGGGGAACGCCCCGACGGCATGACCGATGATTCCGGCCAGGTCTTGCGGCTCGACGCGCTGGAGAAGCAGGCCATCCGCGTCGCGCTGCGACAGACAGCCGGAAATCGCACGCAGGCCGCCACCGCCCTTGGGATCAGCATCCGCACCCTGCGCAACAAGCTGCAGGAATACCGCGAGGCGGGCGAACCCATCGACGTGGAAGCCGAGTCGGCCGAGGCCTGATTTTGGCCTGCCGGTGGAGGTTGTGCCGGTCTCCGATCTGAGGCGCATTGGGCGCCGACGCGCAGCGGGCTATCGTGCGCGATCTTCGTGCGCAGAATCGCCCGATTGCGATTAAGCCCACGCCGGGGTGCGCCGATAGAACCGGCATCCCCAGCCAACCAGTCTTCACACCACGGGGGACAAAATACTTTGGTCAGGGGGTGTGAAGGATAGAACCGGCGGGCGGTGCGAGTGTGGTCGCGCCGCCCGCTCCCTTTTTTGGCCGGGTCGCGGGCGCGAAATCGCGCGTTGACGCCCGCCGCCGCGGCCCCGAACTTTCGTGCAACCTTGGCGCCATCGCACCGGTCAGGTCGTGGTTCCCCCTGCTGCATGAAACATCTCCGCCACGTCGTCCTCGCCCTCGCTTCTCTTGCCGGCCTGCTCCGCGCTGCGGATGAGGAGCGCCGCGCCCCCCCGGTCGAGATTCCCGATTTCAGCAATCTCGACGAATATATTTACGAGCCGCGGAGCACGCTCACGTTCGGTTTCCGCTACGTCAGCGGGGCAAAGACAAGTTTCTCGGGCCGTGGCAGCCTGCCGTCACCTGAGGATCCCGGCGCGGCCCGCGGAGCCAATCTCTCGCGCGCCTATCACGATGGCGGCGTGCAGCCGGATGCGCGCGTCGTCTCGCGGCTCGACAACAGCGGCAACCCCGTGATCGACCCCCAGACCAGCAATCCCGTCTTCGATCCGATTGCGCCGGACGGCCGCACCAACTCTTGGAACTACACCAACGCCAACCAGCTCACGGCCGTCCCCGGCTACGTCGCCTTCAACAGCTATTCCGCGGTGATTGACGACAGCGCCATCCGCAGGAAGGACACCGATTCCGGCAGTGGCATCGACATCACGATGTCGCGTGACATGGGCAAACTGTTCGGCGGCCGCATCCCGTGGACGCTCACGGCCGGCATGTCCATCAATGACATCTCGGCCGACACCGCGGATGCCGTCCGTGCTCGGATCACGACCCTCACCGACCTCTATTCCCTTTTTGGCCAAGTGCCACCGGACGCTCCCTATTCCTCGCCCAGCTCCGCGAGCTCCACGGTGGTCGATGCCAGCGGCAACTCCGTGTTCAACGACGACGGCTCCACCCGCACGGTGACCACCGATACCAGCGTGCTCATCAGCAACGAGCCGGTCGGCCGCACCACAAACACCGCCATCGACACCGCGAGCGTGGCGAACCGTTGGAGGGTGAAGGGCGCCTACTACACATTCCGCGCCGGCCCGACTGTCACACTGCCCGTGACCACACGCCTCAAGGCCACCGTCAGCGTTGGCGCGGCGGTGGTTTACTCGGGCACGAGCTACACCGTCACGCAGACTTTCACGCCTGCTTCCGGCGCCGAGATTTCCGACACGAACACGAGCAACGCCTACAAGCTCCTCCCCGGCTACTATGCCGATGCGACCGTGCAGTTCGATCTCACCGAGCGCACCGGCTTCTACGCTGGCGCCATCCTCCAATCGGCG